>JAHCJK010000269.1 GCA_026184295.1 Planctomycetota bacterium | reverse complement strand
CGATTTCGGATTTCCGATTTAATTAAGCGCAACGAGGATCCGAAGACGCGCACCGACGATGCTATACCGGCCGTCCTACCTTTTTTACATTCCCATCCGTCGTGCCGTTCTCCGCGCTCTTCGCGCCCTCTGCGGTGAGTACGGCCCGGCAAACAAGCATCCAGCCCACCGGCTCCCATCCCTCGCACCCCATCGCGCCGTTCTCCGCGTCCTCCGCGCCTCTGCGGTGAAAACGGTCCGGCAAGCAAGCATCCAACCCTACGGTTCCCATCCCCTCGCCCCCGCGAAGTTGCGGGGGAGAGGGTGCAGGGTGAGGGGGCGCAGGTGTGCCTGCCCAACCACACCCAAGCAAGCTGACCCATCTTCGTAAAGAACCGTTCCCGAAACGAGCCTGCACGCTTGCTTGCGCGTAGTTTTCGCGGGACACCGGCGCCCCCTCACCCTCAATCCCTCTCCCCCACAACGGCGTGGGGGCGAGGGAAGGACGGGCGCGCGGGGGGGCCACTGCATACGTTCGTATGCGTGCTAAAGCGCGAGAAGAAGCATCGACTTGCGAGAAGGATCGCCAAGCGAGGAGCCCAACGAGCTTTTGCGTATTTTCGATTGCGGATTTGCGATTTAATTGAGCGCAGCGAAGACCCGCACCGACGATGCCACGCCGGCTGACCGGCCATTTTTTTACGTTCCCATCCGTCGTGCCGTTCTCCGCGCTCTCCGCGCCCTCTGCGGTGAGTACGGCCCGGCAAACAAGCATCTAGCCCACCGGCTCCCATCCCTCGCCCCTCGTCGTGCCGTTCTCCGCGCTCTCTGCGCCCTCTGCGGTGAATACGGCCCGGCAAGCAAGCATCCAGCCCACCGGCTCCCATCCCTCGCACCTTGCCCTGCCGTTCTCCGCGCCCTCCGCGCCTCCGCGGTGAATAAGGTTCCGCGTAATCGGAAATCCAAAATCAAAAATCGCAGATGCCGTTATTCCTTCGCTTCGCGCTTGTACTGCGGCACGTCGGCCAGAAGCGCGGGGAGTTCCATCAGCGTGCGCAGCACGAAGCGCGGGCGGTACTTGGGGGCGGCGGGGAAGGGGAGGTGCTCGCGGTTGATCCACGCGCAGTCCATGCCCATCGCGCCGGAACCTTCCACGTCGGCGTCGTACAGGTCGCCGACATGCAGCACCTCGCGCGGTTGCAAGCCGGTCGCGTCGAGCACGTGCTTGAAGATCCCCGCGTCGGGCTTGTTCGAACGCACGAGCGCCGAGTCCGCGACGACTTCGAAGTAATCGAACAGCTTCATGTACTGCATGCGCCGCGCCAGCGTCCCGTCGTTGTTCGAGACGATGCTGAGGCGCAGGCCCATGCGCTTCAGTTCGTCCAGCATCGGCACGCAGTCCTCGTACGCCGTGCGCGACCGGTCGCTCACGTCGCGGAACGCCGAGGCGAACGCCGGCGCGGCCTCCGCCGACGCGGCGGTCTCCGCGCCCAGCCGCTTGAGCAGGATGCCGGCCCACACGGTGTAGAATTTCTCGTACTGCTCTTCCCAGCCGGGATCGACGGGCCAGCCCGCGTGCGCCGCGGACTCTTCGTGCATGCAATGCAGCGCCTCGTCGTCGTCGGGCAGCGCCAGGCTCAGGCGCCGGTGCAGGTCCGTTTCCTGAAAAGCCGTGCGCAGCCGCTGCGGCAGGGGCACTGGGCTCGAAGGCGCCAGCGTGTCGCCGAAATCGAAGTAGACGGCCTTGTAGAGCGGCACGCGATTCCTTTCGTTGCCTGTGCGGATGCGCGCGGGCCCGCGCGCGGTACGGCGGCGCGGTGGCGGGGCCTGCGGCGCTGCGAAGTTGCAGACGTCATTTTCCGCCGCGAGCCGCTTCTTGCAAGCGCGCGTTTGCCGCCGGAATCCGCGCTACGAGATCCAGAACGGATCGCCGCACGGCACGTGCGTCACCGCCACGCCCGGCGCGCGGGCGCGCAGCCATTCGGCCAGGTATTCCATGCCGGCCTCTTCCGAATTCGCGTGCCCCAGCACGATCAGCGCCTTGCCCACGCCGGCCGCCGCGGCGTCGCGGACGTACTCGCACGCCACCCACTCGGGCGATTCGCCGCAGAGCACCACCTCGCAGCCGGGGTCCCGCAGCGCCGCGAGCTGCCGGTCGCCGCCCCCGGCGCCCAGCAGCGCGGCCACGCCGCGGCAAAGCAGTTCCGGATCGCCGCAGACGCGCATCCCCGAGATGCCCAGCCGTGCGTTAAGCTGCTCCACCAGCGCGCGCAGCGAGGTCGGCGGGATGCGGTAGCGCTCGGGCCGCGCCGCGTCGCGGTGCGCTTCCCAGCCCATGCGCCGCGCGAAGCCCGTCCCGATCCCGTCCGGCTTGTGGCGGTGCCAGAAATCGTGGAAGCGCCAGACCGCCAGGCCTTCGCGCTCGAGATACCCGCGCTTGGCCTCGAAGACCGCGTCGCCGGCCAAGTCCTTCACCTCGTCGCGATGGTTGTAAAAGGTCGGTTCGTGCGTGATCACCAGGTTCGCGCCGAGCGCCCGCGCCTGGGCCAGCACCGCGCGCGTGGCGATAAAGGTCGTCACCACGCCGCGCACGGGCGCGGAGGCTTCGCCGCACTTCAGCGTGTCCACGGTCTCGCGGGTCTCCGCCGCGCCCGGCACTTCGGCCAGGATGCGCGCGATCAGTTCGCCGATGGTCATGCCGTGTCCTCCGGAATCCGCGTAAGCCTTCGTCATGCTAGCGCCGCTGGCGCGCGCCTTCAATTCTGGTACACCACCGGGCACCGGGGAGCGAAGGATATCGGAACCGCCTAAAGCCTGAAAAGGAGTCTCGCGATGACGCGCATCTGCTGGGCCGTGGCCGTCTGGGCCTTTTGCGGAGTCGCACTCCGCGCCGCCGACGCGCCGGCTTCGACTTACGCCGTGCCGTACCCCGATCTGCGCGCCGCCGCGCAGGATTACCTGAATGCTTGCGTCCCCGCCAAGGACGTGGAAGCGATGGCGAAGAAGCTCAAGCAGCAGGTCGAGACCAAAGTCTCGGACCAGGGCATCGACGAAGACCGCGCCATGCGCGAGATCATGCTCGACTGGGCCGCCGGCAACGAGAGCAAGATTCGCAAGAAGGACCCCAAGGCGATCCGCCAGGCCTGCTTCTATTTCATCAAATTCATCGACAAGAATTTCGCGATGCCCTGGCAGATTCGCGACAATTTCACCGAGGAAAACGTGAATAAAATCCTCGAATACCTGCGCGAGGAAGCCAAGAAAGCCGGTGGCAAGGCCGGGGAAGAGAAGAAAAAATAAACAGGGGACAGGGATCAGGATTCAGGGGTCAGGGAACGGCCGCGGCGCGCGAGCGCGCGCCGTTGTGGTGAATGTGGGACAGGCGTCCCGCCTGTCCGGCCGAAGGATGCAGCCGCGGTGCTTGTAGATTCATCCGGGTAGTTGGGTGCCACACCATGAAATGGTGTGCGTTTCGTTTTTCCAACCGTGAACCCTGCGCAGCTTGTGGTGCAGGTCTCCAGACCTGCACACCCGCATCCGGCGAATCCGAACGTCCTAGGTGTGCAGACCTGGAGGTCTGCACCGCCCATTGCCGCTTCTGGTCAGAAAGATCTGCATGCGCTTCCTATTCCCAATCCCTCGCCCCCGCGCTGTTGCGGGGGAGAGGGTGCAGGGTGAGGGGGCGCAGGTGTGCCTGCCCAGCCACATCCAAGCAAGCTGACTCACCTTCGCGAAGAACGCTTCCCGAAACGAACCTGCAAGCCTGCTTGTGCGTTGCTTTCGCAGGACACCGGCGCCCCCTCACCCTCAGTCCCTCTCCCCCACAACAGCGTGGGGGCGAGGGAAGCAGGGACACGCGGGCGTCCTTGCATGCGTTTGTGTGCGTACGGAAGAAACGAGGCGAGCATCAAAAAGGCAATGAGCGCGGCGGCTTCTGGTTCATGCGCGCCGTTCATGTTCGGAAGAGCGTCCCTGGACACCGCAGAAAACGCTGCGAAGGCTCCCATGCGTAGCCCGTCGCCCGTTTACCGCCCCATCTAGTCGTGCCGTTCTCCGCGCCCTCCGCGCCTCCGCGGTGACCGAGGTTCGGAAATCCAAAATCGAAAATGTCGTCTTCACTTCTCCCCGATGCAGTACAGAAACGTCGGGGCGCGGTAGTAGATGCGGCTGCCTTTGAAGACCGGGTACGTCCAGGTCTGGCCTTCGCCGTCCATCGCGATCACGTTCTTCGCGACCTGCTTGAACGTTCGGCCGGGCTCGAAGACCACGGTCACGAACGTGTTGTCGGTCGCGTAGATGTACTTCCCCGCCAGCGAAAGGCTCGCGCTCATCCCCGGCGTCGTTACGTAGCCCATGCGCGGGGCGCAGTCGAGGTCCTGCTTGTAGACCAGCGCGCCGGTCTTCGCGTCGCGGCAGATCAGCACCCCCGTCATGCTCACCTGGTAAATCAGCCCGTCGTGGTAAAGCGGCGAGCCCGAGCACGCGCCGGCCCAGCCCGCGCCGAGGTAAATCTTTTCGGCGGTGTCGTCCCAGAGCTTGTTCATGCCCGGCAGCGCGTACGCGCCCAGGCCCTTGCCCGAGGAGTACGCGAAGAGCGTCCCGGCGCCGTCGGTGACGGGCGTGGGGACGATGCTGCTGCCGAGCTTCGCGGGGCCCCACAGGATCTTGCCGTCGGCGGCGTCGATCAGCGTGCCGTCGGCGCTGAAGACGCAGGCCTGCCCGTTCACCGTCAGCGGCAGCAGCGAGCCCCACGTCAGGGTCATGCCCTTCGCGGTCCAGGCGGTCTTGCCGGTCTCGGCGTCGTAGGCCGTCGCGTGGTTCTGCATGACGACGAACTTACCCGCCGTCAGCACCGGCGAGATCGAAAAACCGTGGTGCCGGTTGCCGGGGAATTCTTCCTGGCGGCTCCACAGCAGCTTGCCGTCCAGGTCGTAGCAGGCCGCCGCGCCGGTCTGGCACCACACCCACACCTTTTTGCCGTCGCTGCACGGCGTCACGGTCCAGCCGGGCTGGTTCTGTTCCCAGGCGTTCAGGCGCGTGGCGCGCGCGGGGTCGAGTTCCTTCAGCGCGGCGGCCGCGGCCTGCTGCGCCGGGCCCAGCTTCGAAGCGTCGCCGCGGGTAAAGGCCTCGCAGGCCGCCGCAAGCTGCTCGGTGACGGGCTTCGCCTTGGCCTCGAAATCGGGGAGTTCCTTGCGCTTCTCGGGTTCGAGCATGTCGAAGTAGCTCATGCTGCGCACCCACAGGCACGTGCCGTCCTCGGCGCTGTAGCAGGCCACGAAGTACGGATCGGCGGTGACGTACAGGCGGTCGCCCACCACCGCGGGCGCGGCGATGCTGCTGCCCGGCGTGGGCACGTGCCAGCGCAGATTCTTGGCGACGACCTCGGGATTCTTCTGCAGCGGCTGCAGGTACACGGCGAACTTCCACGCCGACCATTCGCTGTCGGCCTTGCCCGAATTCCAGACGCTCTTCAGCAGCAGGCGGTTCCAGCCGGGCTTGAGCGTCACGTCCAGGTTCTGCGGGATGTGTTCGCGGGTCACGAGGCGCGGGCAGACCAGTTCGCCGTTCAGCCAGACGCGCGTGCTCTGCCAGGTGGCGAAGACGAACCGGAAGGCCCCGCCTTCCGGCGAATACAGGTACGTGTGCGCGTACGCGGCCTTGTGTTCCACCTGCCCGTACAGGCGCGTGAAGTTCACGCCCACGTGGCCGTAATTGTTGAGCGTCGCCATGTTCACGCCGGTGCCGGTCCACGGCTTCCATTCGGCCGCGCCGGCCTTCTCGCCCGCGTCGGGCTGGAGTTCCGTCTCGGGAAGCTGCGCGCCGTCGAGTTCCTTCTCCTTGTCGGAGATTTCCGGCGCGTCGAAGGGCCCGGCGACGAGCCATTCGCGGATCAGGCCGTGGGTCAGCGGCGCGTCCGTCTCGGGCTGGGGGCCTTTGGGCTTGGCCGACTGGCAGCGGTGGTCCGCGATGACCTTGAGGTAACGGCCCCATTCGAGCGGCGGGGTCGCGTCGGGCCAGCGCCCGCTCCCGTCGCCGCGCCAGCCGGTCACGGGCCCGGAACTCGCGGGGCCCGCCACGGGCGCGCCGGGCGCCGGATCGGGATCGGCCGAAGGCGAACCCGCCGCCGCCGGCGTGCCGGCTGTCTCGCGCGCCTGCCGCGCCGCC
>JAHCJK010000268.1 GCA_026184295.1 Planctomycetota bacterium | reverse complement strand
GGCGGAGCCGCGGGGCGCGGGCGTTCGGCCGCCACCTGCGGGGCGCGGTTGATCTCCTCTTCGAGCGTCTTCGAGAAATCGAGGAACTGGACGTCCCGGCGCAGGCCCTTGACGATCACGACGCGTTCCACGCTCTCGGGCGGGAGTTCCTTCGCCTTGGCGAGCGTCTTCAGCCAGGCCTCGCGGACGCGGTCCTGCCCGCGGCGCGCCAGGTCGGGGTCCTTGCCCTGGAACGGCGCGAGGAAGCTGTACTCCAGGTAGGCGCTGCGCAGGCGCCCGCGCGCGAGGTACTTGTTCCCGGCGATCAGGTGCTTGCTGTAGAACTTGGCGATGGTGTCCAGCGTCTGGCCCCAGCCCTGGATCACGGCCGTCATGGTCGCGGCGCTGTCGGTAAAGGCCGTGGCGATGACCGGGTTGGCGTCGCGGTCGAGCCAGACGACGGCCGGCAGGCGCTTGAGCTGCAGGCGCTGGACGATCGCCTTGGCCTCCTCGTTCTGGTCCGAGAGCTTCGTCGCCGCCATCTGTTCGTGGCTGGCCTGGATGATCGTGGGCCAGCCCTCGACGTTCTCCACGCGGCGCAGGTCGTCCTTGTTGCCTTCGCGGAAGATCAGGACCATCACCGGCACGTAGTTCGCCTTGGCGACGTCCACGGCCGCGGCCACGCTGGGATACCACGTGACATGCAGCGCGCCGGTCTCGTCGTCCGCGCGGCCCTGCTTGGGCTTGTCCTTCTCGGCCGCCACGACGGCCGGCGCCAGCACGCCCACGGCCAGCAACGCGAAGAGAACTCTGAGCATACCCGCGCCTCCGCTTGGATGGAGAACCCTCCGAATAGACGCTTTACAGGATACTCTTAATGCTTGGATTTTAACGGGATACGAGCGAATACAGCAACCCGGTACGGGCCAAGGCGATCACCTTGCGTCTTCTATACGTTACGGCGCAGCAGGAAGCGGGGGGCTCAGCGGCCGGAGAGCGCGGCGTCGGCATCCACCGGCGCGGAGTAGACCTCGGCGCCCTTGCTCAGCCAGGGATACTCGGGCACGCTCAGGCTCATCGGCGTCGGCTTGATCTGGGGCTTGGGCGCGGGGACCGGCACGACCTTCGGCGGCACGGGCGTCACGTCCACCTCCGAGCGCGACCCGGTGGTCGCGGAGACCTCCGGCTGCGGCCGGGCCTCTTCCTTCTCTTTCTCTTTGGCCTTCTCGAGGTCCTTGCGCCATTCCTTGTTCTTCACGTACTGACTGGCCTTGTCCCAGGTAAAGCTGTTGAGCAGCGAGAGCATCGTGCCGCGGTGTTCGCGCAGGAACTTCAGAACCTGCGGATGCGCTTCCTGGTTGAATTCCTTGTAGAAGGCGAGCCACACGATGCCGCGCTGGATTTTTTCGACGTCGCCGCCGGCCGCGCCCAAGGCCACGCAGATGAGCCGGTCGTTCAGGTACTGGCCGATGTCGCCGCGGCTGTCGCGCTCCCAATCCTGGTACTTGGAGCGAAGCTTCTCGACTTCGACCTGCCACTTTTCATCGGTCATGAAGGTGGTGACGAGTTCGCGCGCCAGCGTGGGACCGTCGAGGACCGCGTCGCGGCTGATCGAAAGGTTGATCTTGCCGGCGTCGTTGCTGGAAGCGGCATGCGCCTGGCCCGCGAGACCGGCCAAGGCCACGACCAACACCGCAACTATTTTTGCGACAAGGCTTTTCATTACATGGCGCTTTCTACAAGGGAACACCTATACCCGTATCGTCCCGGGAGACGAGTCCCCACAATCATTTTAGTTCCTGGCATCGAATATCCTACGTGATTTTCGGCGTACGCAACCAAGCAGACCGGATTTCTGCAAAAAAATCGCCGGCCGCGCATATATACGCCGATTTACCAGCCCAGCGCCGCGCCGTCCTTGCGCGGATCGCTGGCGCCTTCGAGGATTCCGGCGGATCGGACGCGTATCCCCTGCCCGCCGCCGAAGGGGCCGTGGTCGTCCACGAGCGCATGCCCACGCCGCGCTAACTCGATCCTTATTTCTGACGGGAAATCGCGTTCCAAGGCTAGGAAGTTTTCCGTGCGGAAATCGAAGCGCGGCGCGGAAAACGCCTCCTGCAAGCCCATCTGGTGCACCATCAGATTGAGCAAGACTTGTACATGCCCCTGCGCCTGATGGTGCCCGCCCATCACGCCGAAGGCGAGATGCGGCGCGCCGTCCTTGAGCGCCAGGCCCGGGATGATCGTGTGGAAGGGGCGCTTGCCCGGCGCGATGCGGTTCGGATGCCCGTCTTCCAGCGTAAACAGCGCGCCTCGGTTCTGGAGCATCACGCCCGTGCGCCCGGCCACGAGCCCGCTGCCGAAGCCCATGTACAGGCTGTTGATCAGCGAGACGAGGTTGCCTTCGCCGTCGGCCGCGCAGAGGTACACGGTGTCGCCGCCGGGCGAACCGAGCAGGCTCGCGGGGCGCTGCGCGGCCTTGTTCGCGTCGATCAGGCCCGCGGCCTTGGCGGCGTATGCGTCGGAAAGCAGTTCCGCGAGCGGCGCGGGGTCGGTCTCGGGATCGGCCAGATGCGCGTTGCGTTCGGCGTAGGCGATCTTGACGGCCTCCACGACCGTGTGCGCGAAGCGCGCCCAGTCCTGGCGCTGGTCCTGGATGCCGGCCTTCTTCAGGATGTTCAGCGCGATCAGCGCCGCGAGCCCCTGTCCGTTGGGCGGCAGTTCGCAGACCTCCAGCCCGCCGAAGCCGGCGTGCAGCGGTTCGACCCACGTGGAAGCGTGCTTCGCCAGATCGTCCGAGCCGAAGTAGCCGCCTTCCGCGTCGCTGACGCGTAGCATCTCGGCGGCGATGTCGCCTTCGTAAAACGCGCGCGGTCCGCCCGAGGCGAGGGCCTCGAAGGTCGCCGCGAGGTCCTTCTGGACGAAGAGCTGCCCGTAGACCGGCGGCGCGCCGTCGGGCATGAAGATCGCGCGGGCCGCGTCGTTCTGGAGCCAGACCGAGACGCGTTCGAAGTGCCCGGCGATGATCTCGCTGAGCGGGAAGCCTTCGCGCGCGTAATGGATGGCGGGTCCGAAGAGGTCCTTCCACGGCAGGCGCCCGTCGGCCTTGTGCAGCTCGCCCCAGCCGTCCACCGTGCCCGGCACGCTGACGCTCGGCCAGCCGCGCTCGGGGATGTACGTCTTGCCCACGCGCGCAAAGGTGCGCCAGGAGAGTTTGGACGGGCAGCGCCCGGAGCCGTTCAGCCCCTTGAGTTTCTTGTCTTTCGCCGACCAGTAGAGCGCGAAGACGTCGCCGCCAAGGCCCGTGGACATCGGTTCAACGACGCAGAGTGCCGCGGCCGTGGCGATGGCCGCGTCGATGGCGTTGCCGCCGCGCCGGAGCATCTCCATGCCCGCCTGCGCCGCGAGCGGCTGGCTGGCGCAGACGAGCCCGCGCCGCGCGAGCACGTTGGACCGCCCGGGCCAGAAGCCGGGACGCGAGAGTCGAGGAGCGGGCATGGGAGCAGTATTCAGCATCCGCCGCCGTGGGGAAAGTTCCGATTCCATGGACGATGCACCTTCACGAGCGAGCGGCCCGCGGGGCCGGCCGGTCATGGCCAGGGACGCAAGGCCCCGGGCCGACGCGCCCGGCGATGCAGGCCGGAAAGGCCGGCGCTGTCGCACCGCGCGCCGCCGTCCGAGCGCAACGGCCCGCACCCCGCTTCGCGGCGTGGCACCCCGCATGGGTTCAAATCTACAAGCACCTCCGCCTTCCTCGCGGCGTGCGTCGCGCAGACGCGCAGCGGTGAAGCGGCACGGCGGCGCAGCGGTAAAGCGGTAAAGCGGCGCAGCGAGAAGCGGAGAAGCCGCGAAACCTCGAAGCGGTTGCGTTCTACGCGCGAACACCCCCGCGTTAGGCGCGCGCGTTTCACGCAATGCGTACGCCCGGCTCCCATGCGGGCGCGTCCGGCACGGCGTCACCGTGCGGTCCGTACCCTTCCCATCCCGCGGCTCCTATTCCTTCCACTTCTCCGTGCGCTCCGTGGGAAACCACGTCCTCCGCATTTTTCGCGCAAAGCCTGCACGTCCGGTGGTCGTAGGCCCAGGTCTCGAAGATTTCCTTCAGGCACTCGGCTTCGAGCTGCTGCATCGTGCGGCCGGTCGCGCGCCAGAGCGCCAGGTTCAGGCGCGCGGCGTTCTTGTAGCCCAGGTTCCACGCGCGGTCCGCGGCCGTGCTGCCGGCGGCGCGGCGCTGCTGGCGCAGCGCGCGGTGGAGGTCCATCGCCTGCACGCCGCGGCGGCGGATCTGCGCGCTCCGGTCGAGCACCCAGCCGTCGAGGGCGGCTTCGATTTCGGCGCGGATCGACGCACCCGCGTCCTCCGCGCGCACGGCGTCCCACCAATCGCGGGCGCTCAGGCCCGTGTGTTCGCGGCAAAGCTGGTTCAGCTTCGCCTCGCCGATCTCCAGTTCCGCCGCGAGTTCCCAGCTCGGTTCCGCGTGCGTGCGCGCCTCGGCCTGCGAGGCGTCAAGCGCCGCGTCAAGGTCCGCGCCGAACGCCGCCGCGCCGCCGGCATCGCCCGCGTGGAGCGCACGCGCGCGCAGCGGACGGAAGGCTCCGCGCGCCCGTCGCGCGCGCATCCAATGCCGCACATGCCGCGTGAGCTTGTCCAGCCCCGCGCGGCGTTCGGCCAGCGAGCGCGGCTTCCACGGATAGAGCCCGGTCAGACGCATCCACGCCGCGCAGCCGGCGCCTTCGGCGCCAAGCGGAAGGACATCGGACGGCGGCGGCTCATCGGGATAGGACGCAGATTCCGGCTCGGGCAACGGCTCAGGCAGGCCGGCGGTTGCGGGCGCAAGGTCGGGCGTAGGTTCGAGGGAAGGCTCGGGCGAATGTTCGAGCTTTGGTTCGAGCGAAGGTTCGAGCGTTGGTTCGAGCGTTGGTTCGAGCGCAGGTTCGAGCGTAGGTTCGAGCGTTGGATCGGGCGAAGGTTCGTGCGAAGGCGTGGGAGCATTCAGGACAGGCGCAGCGGCTTCGGCGTGCGTCTCCGTTCCGTTCGCGAGGCAACACTTCTTGGCCTTGAGCCCGCTGCCGCACGCACACGGCGCGTTGGGGCGCGATGCTTCCGCACGGCGCAACGGCGCGACGGGAAGCACAAGCGTAGACACGGGGCTGCGCGCGTCCCGGCGAGCGGGCGCGGCAACGGCTTCGGCAGTCATGGGAAGATTCCTTGCGATACGAGCGTGCGCGCATGGTTAGGCACGGCCCTAGGGGGTCATGCGCCCACTGGGGTTTTCTCTACCCCGCGAACACGTGGTCGTCAATACCGTATTTTATAATTTATTTTCTACGATTCGTAACCACATTGGATACACAACCGCCGGGTTCGCAGCCGCCTATGACCGATGGCGATGGACGCGGAATCCGCGATCTTTCGATCCGTGCGCGAGGCCCGTAGGGCCGGCCTGTCATAGCCAGGGCCGTAAGGCCCTGGAACAGGCCCACGCCATGACCAGGCCTGAAAGGCCGGCATCGGCACGCAGCCGATTGCCACGATGTCGCCCTGGCAGGGCTCGCGCCTGGGGGCATGAACACCAGGGCCTTACGGCCCTGGCTATGTCAGGCCGGCCCGTTGGGCCTGTTTACGAGGCTAGCGGGTCTCGAGAGGTTGCTTCCTGCGATGCCTGCGCATCCTGCGATGTCTGCGCTTCCTGCGATGGCTGTGCTTCCTGCGATGTCTGTGCTTCCTGCGATGTCTGCGCTTCCTGCGATGTCTGCGCTTCCTGCGATGCCTGCGATGTCGCTCGGCCGAACGTCAAATTCCGCGAGGTCCGCGCCCGCAATCGTCAATCGTCAATCGAAAATCGTAAATCGAAATTGGAGCCTTACCGCTTCCCGCCCGGCGGGGGCATCTTCTTGATCTGTTCCTGCATCTGCTTGCTGACCTCGTTCGCGACTTCGACGTAGTACATCTTCAGTTCGCGGACGGCCTCGGCGAGGGCGCGGTCTTCCTGCGGGGCGAGGTTGCCCTTGGTCTTTTCCTGGATCACGCCGAGCAGTTCGACGGTGTACTTCGCGCCTTCCAGGTCGAGGTCGCGCCCGCCGGTGAACGGATTTTCCATCTGCCCGAGCTGCATCAGCGCCTGCTGCACGAGCCCGCTCAGGAAGTTCATGAAGACCTTGCTCGGCTTCGCGTCGCCCGCGCCCGCCGGCGCCGCGGCAT
>JAHCJK010000267.1 GCA_026184295.1 Planctomycetota bacterium | reverse complement strand
CGCGCCCGCCGAAGCGCCGCCGGCCGCGCCGGAGCCGGCTCCGGGTCCGCCCCCGCGCGCCGGGTCGCGCACCCGCAAGAGCTTCGAAGGCTGAGCCCCGCCGAACTTGCCACCGGCCGCGCGTCTCGCTAGCGTGGCGGTACGGCTTTTCGATCCCCGGGGGAAATGAACCATGCGCCTGACTCTGCTCTGCGCCGCCACGCTCGCCGCCGCGCTTCTTACCCTCTCCGCCCGCTGCGAAGAACGGCTCTCGAAGATGTTCTCCGACCACATGGTCGTGCAGCGCGGCATCAAGGTGCCCGTCTGGGGCTGGGCCGAGGCCGGAACCAAGATCACGGTCAAGCTGGGCGAACAGTCCGCGGAGGCCACCGCCGACGAAAAGGGCGCGTGGAAGGCCGAGCTTCCCGCGATGGAGGCCGGCGGCCCCTTCGAACTGACCGTGACGGGCAAGGAAACGAAGACGCTCAAGAACGTCATGGTCGGCGACGTCTGGGTCTGCTCCGGCCAGTCCAACATGGAATGGGGCCTGTGGGGCATCAAGAACTCGAAGGAAGAGATCGCCGCGGCCAAGTTCCCCAACATCCGCCTCTTCGCGGTGCAGAAGACGATCTCCGCGACGCCGAAGGACGACCCCGCGACCGGCGGCTGGGTGGAATGCGGCCCCGGCACCGTCACCGGGTTCTCGGCCGTGGGCTACTTCTTCGGGCGGCACCTGCACGAACAGCTTAAGGTTCCCATCGGCCTGATTCACACCTCGTGGGGCGGCACGGTGGCCGAGGCCTGGACCAGCCGGGAAGCGCTGGCCAAGCTCGAGGACTTCAAGCCCGTGATGGAATCCATCGAGAAGGCCGAGGCGAACCTCCCGGAACTCCAGAAGGAGTACGACGCGAAGCTGGCCGAGTGGAAGAAGGCCGTCGAGGCCGCCGACCCCGGCACCAAGGACGCCGAAAAGGCCTGGTTCAAGCCCGAGACCGACGCGGCCGCGTGGAAGCCGCTCGACCTGCCTTCGCACTGGGAAAAGGGCGGCCTGCCGGACTTCGACGGCGTCGTCTGGTTCCGCCGCGAGGTCGAAATCCCCGAAGCATGGGCCAGCAAAGAATTGACGCTCAGCCTAGGCCCCATCGACGACGCGGACATCACCTGGTTCAACGGCACCCAGGTGGGCGCGACGGATGGATGGAACGTGGCGCGCAAGTACAAGGTGCCCGGCGACTTGGTAAAAGCCGGCAAGAACACCCTCGCCGTGCGCGTGCTCGACACCGGCGGCCCCGGCGGCCTTTACGGCAAGCCCGAACAGCTCACGCTCGTCCCGGCCGGCATGGCCGACGCGAAGCCGGTCTCGCTGGCCGGCGCGTGGAGCTTCAACCCCGGCATGAGCCTGCAGGAGATTCCCGCGCGCCCGCTGCCGCCGGCCTCGATCAACAACCAGAATTCGCCCACGGCGCTCTACAACGGCATGCTCGCGCCGGTGATCCCCTACGGCATCAAGGGCGCGATCTGGTACCAGGGCGAATCGAACGCCGGGCGCGCCTTCCAGTACCGCACGCTCTTCCCCGCCATGATCCAGGATTGGCGCGGGCGCTGGGGCGAAGGCGACTTCCCCTTCTTCTTCGTGCAGCTCGCGAACTTCATGGCCGCGAAGCCCGAACCCGGCGAGAGCGCCTGGGCGGAACTCCGCGAGGCCCAGCGCATGACGCTTTCGCTGCCGAACACCGGCATGGCCACGATCATTGACATCGGCGAGGCCGGCGATATCCATCCCAAGAACAAGCAGGACGTCGGCCTGCGCCTGGCGCTGGCCGCGCGCGGCGTGGCCTACGGCGAGAAGCTCGTCTATTCGGGGCCTTCGTACAAGTCGATGGCCGTGGAGGAAGGCAAGATCCGCCTCACGTTCGACCACGTCGGCGGCGGGCTGGAAGCCAAGGGCGGCGAACCGCTCAAGAGCTTCGCGATCGCGGGCGAGGACAAGGTCTTCGTCTGGGCCGACGCGAAGATCGACGGCGAGACGGTGGTGGTCTCGAGCGCGAAGGTCGAGAAGCCCGTGGCGGTGCGCTACGCCTGGGCCGACAACCCGGAAGGCTGCAACCTGTACAACAAGGACGGCCTCCCGGCCTCGCCCTTCCGCACCGACGACTGGCCGGGCGTGACCGTGAAGAATAAGTAACCCTTGCTTGGTCGAAAAGGTACGCATGCCCTCGTTGTCCGCACTTCAGTGCGGACAAGACTTGCCGTTCATCCGTTGCTTGCCACCAGCTTTTAGCTGGTGGAGTTGAGGCCCACCCACGCGGTTTTCAGCAGGCTTCAGCCTGCTTCCCCATGAAGTGAGGCTGACGGGTCCTTAAAATTCCACAAAATGCGTGGAACTGCTTCCGTATGTCGAAGCATGCGGAAGCGCATGTATGCGAACTACGTGCAGCAACAGAGCAACGAACAGCGCGGCGCCTGGCTCGGCATGCTTTTCGCGCTCAGTACATTTCTGGCCTTCGTATTTGTCCACGTATGGAGGGAAATTCCGTTCGGCGAACTTCCCTACTCTGTAGATTGGATCGGCATCGCCGTATGCGGCGGCTGGGCATGCTTGGGGTTGGCGTGGATGGGTGTACGTATTTGGAACAGAGCCGCGCGTTGGGCGGAATCCAGCCGGTTTCGCATGACGAATAAGGAAAAGAATCGCCAAAAGGGCGAACAACCCGTCCGTATCCACTGACATGGGCAACCGACTGTATTCGAACTACGTGCAGAAGCAGCGCGCGGAACAGCGCGGACAAGTCCTGGGCGTGATGTTTGCCGTGCTTTGCTTCCTCGGGTTTGCGCTCGGCGTCCTGTTTGGCAAACGCCCGTTCGATCAACTCCCTCCAGTCTGGCAGTGGGTTTGTGCACTCGTCTGGGGCGGATTGCTGGTGGACGGGATGTTGTGGATCTACGTTCGTAAACTGGGCTGGCCCGTCGTCCGGCTGGAAAACTTGCTGATCCTGTTCCTCCAAAGCGCCGTCGCAGGCTTCCTGTGCGTTCAGGCCCAAATGGTCGATGTGAATTCAAGTCGGCTGGGCTCTGCCTTGCCCGAATTGATCTTCCTGCAAACCTCATTCTTCCTCACGTCCATCCTGATCGTGCACGCGGGCCTCCAACGCTATCCAGAACCGTCGCCCCTGCGGCGCATGGTGATACTCTACCTTGCGCCTCCGCTCTCGTTCTCGTCCGCCGCCTGCGTCCTGAGTTGGCTGCTGGAGAGCGGCGGGATCACGTATTTTGTAATGGGCTTTCCCGCGTGCGGGATGACCGCGCTGGTCGTCTTGAGCTTTTGCGAAATGATCGCGGGATTCTTTAAGCGACCCCGCGCGCGAACGGGCAGGACCGGTGCGCAACAGTCTTCACATGTGAAAAGATGACGAGACCGCCACAGCGTCGCGCATGCGGCCGGCTAGTTGCGGCTGACGCCCTTGCGGCCTTCCAGAATGCGCCGGCGGATCAGGGCCCAGTTCAGCTTCACTTCGCGGGCTTCGCGCGCTTCCAGGTTGGTCAGGTGCTCGGCCTTGAGCTTCTCGATCTCCTGATCGAGCTTCGCGGCGTTGATGTCCTCGGCGGCCACCGATTCGGGCGTCAGCACCGTCACCGTGGAACCCGAGACCTGCAGGAATCCGCCGCGCACCGCCAGGCTCTTCTTCGTGCCGTCCGGGCGCGAGATGCGCAGTTCGCCCGTGCCGAGCAGGGACATGAACGCGGCGTGCCCGGGCAGGACGCCCAGTTCGCCGTCGAACGCGGGCACGACCAGGCCGGCGGTGTCTTCGCTGAAGACCGTCCGCGCCGGCGTGATCACCGTCAGGTGCAGCTTGTGCTTTGCGTGCGCCGCGTCCGCCATGGTTACTTGCCCGCCTTGAGCTTCTCGGCCTTTTCGACGGCTTCTTCGATCGCGCCGACGTACATGAACGCCGACTCGGGCAGGTGGTCGAACTCGCCGGCCACCAGCGACTTGAAGCTGCGCACGGTGTCCTTGATGGTGACGTACTTGCCCGCGATGCCGGTGAACTGTTCGGCGACGTGGAAGGGCTGCGAGAGGAAGCGCTCGATCTTGCGCGCGCGCGCCACCAGCACCTTGTCGTCTTCGCTCAGTTCGTCCACGCCCAGGATCGCGATGATGTCCTGAAGGTCCTTGTAGCGCTGCAGGATCTGCACCACGCTGCGCGCGACGCTGTAGTGCTCGTCGCCGATGTACTGCGCCTGCATGATGCGGCTGGTCGAGGTGAGCGGGTCCACGGCCGGGTAGATGCCCTTTTCCGCGATGGAGCGCGAGAGGTTGGTCGTCGCGTCCAGGTGGGCGAAGGCCGTGGCCGGCGCCGGGTCGGTGTAGTCGTCGGCCGGGACGTACACGGCCTGCACCGACGTGATCGAACCGCGCTTGGTCGAGGTGATGCGTTCCTGCAGGCCGCCCATTTCGGTGGCCAGCGTGGGCTGGTAACCGACGGCGCTGGGCATGCGGCCCAGCAACGCGGACACTTCCGAGCCTGCCTGCGTGAAGCGGAAGATGTTGTCGATGAACAGCAGCACGTCCTTGCCTTCCTGGTCGCGGAAGGATTCCGCGACGGTCAGGGCGCTCAGCGCCACGCGCAGGCGCGCGCCCGGCGGCTCGTTCATCTGCCCGTAGACCAGGGCGACGCGGCTCTTTTCCAGGTCGTGTTCCTGGATGACGGCGTTGGCGCCGCCTTCGCGCATTTCCAGCCACAGGTCGTTGCCTTCGCGGGTGCGTTCGCCCACGCCGGCGAAGACCGAGAAGCCGCCGTGCTTCTTGGCGATGTTGTTGATCAGTTCCATGATGATGACCGTCTTGCCGACGCCCGCGCCGCCGAAGAGCCCGGTCTTGCCGCCCTTCACGTACGGTTCGAGCAGGTCCACGACCTTGATGCCCGTTTCGAGCATCTCGGTTTCGGGGTTCAGGTCGGTGAATTCGGGCGCTTCGCGGTGGATCGGCCAGCGTTCGCCGGCCTGGATCGGGCCCCAGCCGTCCACCGGTTCGCCCAGCAGGTTCATGATGCGGCCGAGCGCCGGCTTGCCGACGGGCATCGTGATCGGCTGCCCGGTGTCGATGCAGTCGGCGCCGCGCTGGATGCCGTCGGTGCTACCCATGGCCACGGCGCGGACGCGGTTGCGGCCCAGGTGCTGCGCCACTTCGCAGACCAGCTTGTCGCCCGCGGGCCGCTGAATCTCAACGGCGTTGTAGATCTTGGGCAGTTGCTCGGGCGCGAACTCCGCGTCCAGCGTGGACCCGATGACCTGCACCACCTTGCCGACGTTTGCCATCTTCATGACCTCGTTTCTGCGTTTTGCCTTCTACCGTGGGCCCTACAGCGCTTCCGCGCCGCCGACGATTTCCGCGATTTCCTGCGTGATCTTGCTCTGACGCGCGCGGTTGTACTGCCGCGTCAGCATGCGAATCATGTCTTCGGCCGCGTCGGTCGCGTTCTTCATCGCCAGGCGGCGCGCCGCGTGTTCGCCCGCGGTGTTTTCGAGCATCGCCGTGAAGACCGACATCTTCACCACCAGCGGCAGCACCTCGCTCAGAATCGTCTTCGGATCGGGGTGGAAGAGGTAGCCCATGCCTTCGGCCTTGGGCTTGCCGCCCGCGCCGGCCGCCCCGCCCTCGCCTTCGCTCTTCAGCGAGGTCAGCGGCAGAATCTTCTCGGACTTCGGCTTCTGGGAACTCATGGAGATGAACGAGCTGTACACGATGTACGCCTCGTCGATCTCACTTTTTCCGTAGCGTTCGATCAGGCTGTCGGCGATCTCTTCGGCGCGCGCGTACGTCGGCTTGTCGGAGACGCCCACGTAGGTCTTGGCGATCTTGTAGTTCAGGTACTTGAAGGCGTTGATGCCCTTCTTGCCCTGGACGACGCGCTCGATCTCGACGTTGCGCTTTTCCAGTTCCTCGTTCAGTTCGCGCGCGGTGCGCAGCAGGTTGGCGTTGAAGCCGCCGCAGAGCCCGCGGTCGCTGGTGAGCACGATCACGACGGCCTTCTTGACCGGGTCGTGGACTTCCAGCAGCGGGTGGCGGATGTCCGCCGAGGCCGAGGCGAGGTCGCCGATCACCTGCTGCAGCTTCTTCGCGTAGGGGCGCGCGGCCACCGCGGCGGCCTGGGCCTTGGCCAGCTTGGCCGTGGCCACCTTTTCCATCGTCTTGGTGATCTTCCTCGTGTTCACCACCGACTTGCGGCGCTTCACGAGGGCTTTGGTATTCGCCATGACTCGACT
>JAHCJK010000266.1 GCA_026184295.1 Planctomycetota bacterium | reverse complement strand
GGGCCTGCTGATCATGTTCGCTTTCTGGGGCCTGCAAGTCGTGAACGTGTTGCTGTGCTTCGTCCTGATCGGATTTATCACGCTGCCCGTGACGTGGATTGTGTTCATGGTCTGGTCGACGATGGCCGCGTCCAAGCGCGTCGAGGAACTGGAAGCCGCGCGGATGCGCGCGTAGCGAGTCTGGCGCGTTCACACCTTTCGCAGTTTCCACAACACCAGCGAGCCCGCCACGCCGGCGTTAAGGCTTTCGGCGCCCGCGCGCATGGGAATGCGCACGCGCTTGTCGAAATCCCTGGCGCCTTCCGGGAATCCGTGGCCTTCTGAGCCGATGCAGACGACGGTGCCGCGGGCTTCGTCGCGCGCGAGTTCGTCCAGCGGGCACGCGTCGGGCGATTCGGCTTCGAGTCCCAGCACGCGGACGCCGTGGGTCCGGCAGGCTTCGCGAAAAGGTTTCCACGCGCCCGGCGCCGCGGGGAGCAGATGCCCGGCCGAGGCGCGCAGGACCTTGGGGTGGAACGGATCGGTGCTGCCTTCCAGCGCGAAGAAGCTTTGCGCGCCGAACGCGTACGCGCTGCGCATCAGCGTCCCGACGTTGCCGGGGTCGTTCAAGCCTACTGCGGCCACGGCCAGACCCCGGGCCTCGGCGAGGCCGCGCACAAGGCTTTCCAGCGTCGCTTCGCCGCGGCGGGCCACGGCCATCACGCCGCGAATCTTGCTCACGTCCGCGATCTTGCGGAAGATCTCGCGCGTGACGTCGAAGACGGGCACGCCGGTCGCGCTTGCCTGCCGCAGCAGCGCCGCGGCGCGCTCCTGGGTCTCGCGCTGGCGGTGCAGCAGTTCGTCCGCGACGACGATCAGGGCTTCGGGCGCGTATACTTTTTCGGAAAAGAGCAGTTCGGCCGGGCGCAGGCCCTCGACGACGAACGCCTGCGCGGTCGCACGTGCCGTAGTCGCCGTAGCCAGCGCGCGCCAGGCGGCCACGCGGGCATCCGCGAGGTCTTCAATACGCACGGGCCGGGCCGCCGCGACGGCCCGGGCCAAGGGTGATTTTCCACGCATGGGCGGGTATCATGCCAGCGCGAACCCGGACGGCAACAGGAATGCGGACCCGCGCGGGCGGGTGTAGGGGGCGGGGGAGGATCGGCGCATATGCCCACGAACGAGGAACTCGACGCCGTGGACGCCTGGCTGCGCGCGCATCCGGCCGCCGCGGTTTCGCGGGAGGAACGCCGCGCGAAGCTGGCCACCGTGCAGGTCGCCTGCGATGAACTCTCCGATTCGGACTACGTCCGCTACATGAACGCCTGGCAGCGCGCGCCGCTGGATGCCGACGCGCGGGAGGCCTCGGGCGCGCTGCATTTCCTGAGCACGCGCATCCGCCGCGCCATCGATGAGATTCGCGGCACCCAGGTCGCGAAAGGCCTGGCCGCGTGGCATTTCTACAACATGGGCTACGTCTTCAAGACGCCCGACGCGTGCTTCGGGATCGACCTGCACGCGCGCGGTTCCGAAGCGCTGGCCGGCACTCTGGATTTTCTCCTCATTACGCACAGCCACGGCGACCACGTGACGCCCCTATTGCTCGAGGCGATGCAGCAACGCGGCAAGCCGATCATCAGCAACTGGTTTGACGGCGGCCGGAAAATCGCGGCCCCGGAGACGCTGCGCTTCGGCCCCGTGCAGGTGGACATCGCGATCGGCGACCACGGCGTGAACGATCCGGCGCGCTCGAACGACATGTTGCTCTACGAGATCGACGCCGGCGCGGCTTCAGGACACGCGACGATCTACCACATCGGCGACAACGCGAACCTCGAGCGGCTGACGCCCACGCGCGCGATCGACCTGTACATCTTCCACGTCGCCGTCGGCCTGCCGGTCGAACCGAGCATCCGCAAGGTCGGCGCGAAGTTGGCGCTCGCCAGCCACGTGCTGGAACTGGGCCATTCGCGCTTCCCGCCGCACGCCTGGCGCTGGTCGTACGACTACGCGTACGGGCAAATCGCGAAGGTCGATCCGTCGCGCGCGGAAGTGCCGGTGTGGGGGGAACGGTTCGAGGCCGGATAACCTGTGAACTAGGTTTTTTGATGCTCGTCCAGCTTGCCTTTGGCCTTCAGTGCGAGCTCAAGCTCGAGCAGTAGCAGCAGGTCTTTAGGCCTATGGGCGGCCTTCTTGGACGCGATCAGGTGTCCAAGGGAAAGAATAGGCACGGAAAACGCGGGAAAATCGACGGCTTCCCGCATGGCGTCTTCGTAGCCTCCCACGCCGGCAATTTCACCCAGCACATCCAGAGGACCCAGGTCGGTATCGAAGGTGAAATTGGCTCCCATGCCCAAGGTCTTTTCGTCTAATTTGAAAGGAAGGCCTTTAGGGGCATCACGCAGGCTTGCGTGTGCTTCCTGAAGCGCGACCGCCAGGCGTTTGAGGTTTTCGTGCGAGCGTTCGTAGCAGATATCCAGATCCATCGTGACATAACTGGAGATGTACGCTCGGGCGCACAACCCTCCGATGACGACGAACCGAACGTCATGCCTTTTCAGCAGGGAAAGCACGGCCTCGAAATCCACCGGCGTGTTCATAGCTTCAGGCCTGCGTGTTCCGCCTCGCGGTCCCAGCGCGTCAGCGCAAGGGCCTGCCGGTGGTTTTCGCGCCAGCGCTCTTCCGGCGCGAGACGCCAGTTGGAGAGCAGCATCGCAAGGTCGATGCCCGTGCGCTTGCTTTCCGCTTGAAGTTCGGGATCGGCCAACAGTTTTTGGGCGTCCGCTTCGGAGATCGAATCCAGCAGTCGTTCGGAGGTAGACGGCGTAATTTCGAATTCGGCTTCGTAGACCACCATACGCACCCCTTGCCGTCGATAGCTTACCACGCCTTCCTGCGATTGGTATGATGCCTGGGCTTACGTAATTTCCTTCAGCACGTTCGCCGCGATCACCACGCGCTGGATCTCGCTCGTGCCTTCGTACAGCCGGCAGATGCGGATGTCGCGGTAGTGCCGTTCGACGTCGTATTCCTTGATGAATCCGTAGCCGCCGTGCATCTGCAGCGCCTTGTCGCACGCGCGGAACCCGGCCTCGCTCGCGAAGAGCTTGGCCATGCTCGCTTCCTTCGTGTAGCGGACGGTGTGTTCGTCCTTCAGGCGCGCGGCGCGGACCATCAGGAGTTCGGCCGCGTCGAGTTCCATCGCGCTGTCGGCGATCATCCACTGGATGGCCTGGAGCTTCGCCAGCGGCGCGCCGAACTGCTCGCGCTGCTTGACGTGGCGGACCGCGCATTCCAGCGCCGCTCGGCCGATGCCCAGCGCCTGCGCCGCGATCCCGATGCGCCCGCCGTCGAGCGTCTCCAGCGCGACGCTGAAGCCTTTGCCTTCGGCCCCGAGCATGTTTTCCTTGGGTACCTTGCAGCCCGTCAGCACGATCTCGGTGGTGCTCGACGCGTTGATGCCCAGCTTGTGTTCGGTCTTGCCGAGCTTGAAGCCCGGGAACGACGGTTCGACGATGAACGCGCTGATGCCCTTGTGGCCCGCGGTCTTGTCCTTCGTCGCGTAGATCACGATCGCCTTCGCGAAGCCGCCGTTGGTGACGAAGAGCTTCGTGCCGTTCAGTTCGTAGTGGTCGCCCTTGTCCAGGTAGGTCGTGTTCAGGTTCGCGGCGTCGGAGCCCGAGCCCGGTTCGGTGAGCGCGTAGGCGCCCAGCCATTCGCCCGAGGCGAGCTTCTTGAGGTACTTTTCCTTCTGCGCGGGGCTGCCGTGCTTGAGGATCGGATCGACGCAGAGGCTCGTGTGGGCGCTCAGGATCACGCCGGTGCTCGCGCAGGCCTTGCTGATCTCGTAGATCGCGTACGTGTACGCCGTGGCCGTGCAGCCCGCGCCGTTGAATTCTTCGGGGACGTAGACGCCCAGCAGGCCGAGTTCGGCCATCTCCGCGACCAGTTCTTCCGGGAAGCGCCCGGTCTCGTCGAGTTCGCGGGCGATGGGCTTGACCTTCTTTTCGGCAAACTCGCGAGCGGCGTCACGGACCGCCTGTTCCATTTCGTCCAGTTTCAGATCCATGGAGGTTCCTCACAAGCGCCCGGTCGCGAATCAGTTCACGCTGCGTAGTATAGACAGCCGTCCACCGGGAAGCAAAGGCGTGCGCCGAAAACTTTCGCGGACCCCAAATTGCAGTTGCAGGACGGGCGCGCTTCTATATGGTATCCAATCCGAATTTGGCGTAGTTCCAGGGCTTTAGCTGACGAGGTACGACCCATGTCCGTTCATCGAAGTCTCCGCACCGGCAGCGGTTTGTCCAAGCACCGCAACGTGCTGACCCGCATGGAACGCATCAAGCGCCTGGCCGAAGAAGGCCGCTGGGTGGAAGGCCGCAACAACGTGACCGGCCTGCCCAAGGTCAAGAGCATCAAGGCCGTCGCGAAGAAGAAGGCCAAGGAAGCGCCCGAAGACGCGGCCGCCGCCGGCGCTGCTGCTCCGGCTGCCGCTGCGGCTCCCGCGGCCGCCGCGAAGCCCGCCGCCAAGAAGTAGCCTTCCCGACCACCTGGATGAAGCACGGGCGCCCTCGAGGCGCCCGTTTTATTCGTCAAGGACTTCCGCGGACTTCTTCTCTTCGGCCTTCGGCGCGGGGCTCTTGGCTTCGGCCTCCGGCGCGGCCGTCTTGCCCGCCGGTTCCGCGCCGGGATCGAGACTCTTCAGGTACTTCTCGTCGGCCTGCGTCAGTGCGCGCTCGTTCTCCTGCAGATACTCGTTCCACCACTGGGCGAGCTTCGTCAGGTCGTCGGTCTTGCCGAACTGCTTGCCGGTGATCTTGCTCAGCGTCGTGTTCAGCGTCTGCGCGTAGCTGGCCAGCTTCACGCCTTCCTGGGCGCTCTGCGTCAGCGCGAAGACCAGCGCCTTGACCGCCTGGGCCTTGACCTTGGCCGTCGCGAGCGCCTCCGCGGCCGACGCGCGCACCATGAAGTTGCGGTCGTACAGCACGGCGGTGAGCGGCTTCACGAAGTAGCCTTCGGGATCGGGCGTCTCGCTCATCACGCGGCAGGCGTTGCGGCGGACGGTGGGCAGGCTGTCGCCCAGCAGCCCGGTCAGAAGCTTGAGCGAGGCCTTCTCGCGCACGCCCTTCAGCAGGTAGACACTCTCGGCCTTGTCTTCCGGCTTGGCCGCGGACGTGAAGGCCTGCATGAACGTGCGGCGCAGTTCGGGCTCGTCGATCTTCTTGGGCGGCGGTTCTTCGTCTTCGGGACCGGGTTGAGGCGGCAGCGGCGGAGGCGGGTCTTCTTCGGCGCGGGCGGAGGAAACGGCGAGCAGCGCGCTCAGGAGCGCGCAGGCGAACGCACGGCGTATCGAGCTTCGCGGCATCGCGGGTCCCTCGCCGGCCGGCCGAGGACGGCTTTCAATATTGTGACCAGTCGGACGCGCGGTGCAACCCTTATCGCGGCGGCGTCAGAGGTCGAAGAGGCTGTCTTTGGGCGGCTCGGCCTGGCAGGCGGGTCCTTCGTTGCGCGCGTTGTTGACGTACGTGCCGACGGGCGTCGCGACCATCTTGTCCGGATCGAACGGTGCGAAGAGTTCCTTCAACGCGTCGGCCTCGCGTTCGGGCGTGTCGAGCCAGCGGCCGAAGTGCTCCTTCGCGAGTATCACGGGCATGCGGTCGTGGATCGGGCGCATCAGGTCGTTGGGGCCCGTGGTCAGGATCGCGCAGGATTCCAGTTCCGAGCCCTCCGGCGACTGCCAGCGCTCCCACAGTCCGCCCATGGCGAAGGGCCGCCCGTCCTTCATGCGGATGTAGTAGGGGACTTTCTTCTTGTCCTTGCGCTGCCATTCGTAAAAGCCGTTCGTCGGGAGAAGGCACCTGCGTCGGCGGAACGCATGGCGGAAGGACGGCTTCTCGGTCACGGTCTCGGAGCGCGCGTTGGTCAGCTTCGCGGAGATGCCCGGGTCTTTGGACCACGAGGGAATCAGCCCCCAGTGCAGCAGGGTGAACTCGCGGCGTCCGGCCTCGTTGTTGCGCACGACCGCGACCGGCTGCGTCGGCGCGATGTTGAAGCGCGGGGCGAGCAGATCGTCGATGTTGAACCCGAAGAGTTCCGCGAGGTCGGAGATGGGAACGCTGAGCGAAAACCGTCCGCACATGCCGTGGGAACCTCGCGCCTGTGCCGCCGGCCCTGCGCCCGCGGCCCGCGTATTCTAGGGTACGCCGAGGCCGTTGACGAACCCTTCGGCGTGGTTTTCGCCCGCCGCGCCGGGTGCCGCGCCGTATGTGGGACAGGCGTCCCGCCTGTCCGCATGC
>JAHCJK010000265.1 GCA_026184295.1 Planctomycetota bacterium | reverse complement strand
GCCGTAGTTGGGAAAGCGCATGGCCAGCCAGGCCTGGACCAGCGGCGTGACGTCGATCTCGATCTCTTTGAGGACCTTGCCCTCTTCCTTCTTCGTCAGGCGCCGGCCGCAGACCGGCACGGGGTCGAAGTCGCCGCCGGGGTTGGCCCATTGGTCGCCTTCCATGGAATGCCCCCACGTCGCGACGGATTCGCTGAACGGCCGCAGCAGACGGTGCACCTGAATGGTCGCCGCGTCTTTGTTCGGCCAGCATTCTTCGGTTTGCAGATGCAGCACCGCCGCGCCGCAGGGACGCGCCGCGGCATCGGCGAGGTCGAACGCGAGGAAGACACGCATCTGCCCGTCCTTGCTGAACCCGATTTGGACGTTTTCGCGCGCGCCCTCCCCTTTCCATTGCTCGGCCGCGTTGGCCGAATACGCCGTCACGTCCTTGGCAGCGGGCACTTCGAGGGGCTCGCCCGCGCGCGCCGACGGGACCGAAACCGAGGCAAACACCACAAGCCATAACAGGCTGGCCGTCCGGGCCTTCATGTCAGAACTCCTTATTTTGCGAGGTCTAAAGGATATGTGCCGAAGTATTCTTACCTCGCAAGGGCTCCCGGATCAAGAAATATCGATATTTTAATTGATTATTATTACTTTCGAAGTATCGATATAGCGTATGGCAAAGGTCACGTTACAGCAGGTGGCGGACAAGGTCGGCGTCTCGGCCATGACCGTCTCCTACGTGCTCCGCGGCGGCGGCCGGATCGGCCGGCTGACCCGCGAACGCGTCCTGCTGGCGGCGACCGAACTGGGGTACCACCCGCGCCCGGGCCTGTGGAGCGAACGGCGGCGGCGCATGCGCTGCGCGGCGCTCCTGACCTGCTGCGACCGCCAGGCCAACTACCTCCCGCCGGACCTGCTCTGCGGCATCCAGCAGGCGCTGGACCCGCACGAGATCGTCCTGGCGATGGGCACGCTCCCGATCAACCAACCGTCGTCGATGACCGCGCTCCCGCGGGTGCTGGGCGAAGACCTGGCCGACGGTCTGCTGATCAACTGTTCGCATCCCATCCCCGGCCACCTGACGCAGGCGATCTCGACCGGGCGCACGCCGGCCGTGTGGATGAACTGCAAGCTGGACAGCGACTGCGTGTACCCCGACGACCGCGCCGCCGCGCGGGCGCTCACGAGGGAACTTCTCGCGCGCGGGCACCGCAGGCTCCTGTACATCGCCGACGAGGCCGCGCCCGGCGCGTTCGCGCGCGAGCACGCCTCGGAACTCGAAAAGCTCGCCGGATTCTCGGAAGAAGTCTCGGTGGCCGGGCTGCTCCCGCAGGTCTTCCAGTCCGGGCGCGCCGAGGCCGGCGGCGAGAGCCCCGAGCGGCTGCGCGCGCTGCTGGCCTCGCCCGGACGCCCGACCGCGCTGGTGGCGAACAACGCCAGCGCCGCGCGCCTGGCCGTCGCGACCTGCGAACTGCTCGGATTGCACGCGCCGGCCGACCTGGCGATCCACGCGTTCACGCTCTGGTCGGACGGGCAGATGGGCCACGGCGTGCAGCAGCACACGGCGCCCCTGCTGGAGATGGGCCGGCGGGCCGCCGAGATGCTCCTGGCGAAGGTGGAACGCCCCGGCGTCAAACAGGCCGCGCTGGGCGTGCCGTACGTGGCCGTAAAGCAGGAAAAACCGCTCCGCTGCATGGCGGCGGGCGTCGGCTAACGCAACGTCCGGGCGACGCTTCGGGATGCGCCGCATCCTGCAACTATCATTGCTTTAGGAAGATAGGAAGAAATCGATTGCATCGGAGGGTTTCCGGTGTATCGATAATTCACCATGCCAACGATCACCTTGAAGCAGATCGCACTGAAGGTTGGGGTTACGCCGATGACGGTCTCTTCGGCTCTCTCGGGCAAAGGGCGCATCGCCGCGGAGACGCGCGAGCGCATTCTGCGCGCCGCCCAGGATTTGGGCTACCGGCCCAATGCCTCGGCGCGCGCGACGCGCACGGGCCGCTTCGACTGCGTCGGCCTGCTGGTGAGCAGCGACAAGCAGTACTCGTACACGCCCGACGCGCTGCTGTGGGGCATCCAGGTCACGCTCGAAAAGTCCGGCAACCATCTGGCGATGGCTCGGCTGCGCAGCAACTTCGACGGCACCGAAGAGACGCTGCCGAAGTGCCTGCGCGAACGCCTCGTGGACGGGATGCTGGTGAACCTGACCCACCACCTGCCCCCGCACATCCTCGACGCCGTGACGGCCTCGCGCATCCCCGCGATCTGGATGAACACGCGCATGTCGAGCGACTGCGTGTACCCCGACGACCGCGCGACTGCCCGCGAGATGACCCGCCGCCTGATCGAACGCGGGCACCGCCGCATCGCCTGGGTGAACCTCTCTTCGGGCGCTGAACAGCCCGAGGACGACCGGCACTACAGCGAGTTCGACCGCATGGCCGGATACCTGGACGCGGTCTCGGCCGCCGGCCTCTCGCCGCGAATACACCAGCCGGCGCGCGCGCTGCCCTTCGACCAATGGGTGCCGTTCGCGCGCGCGCTTTTTGACGGAGGTGCGCCGCCCACGGCGGTGATGGCCTACCGGAACTCGACCGCGCAGCCCGTGGCGGCGTGCGCGATGAGCCTGGGGCGAAGCGTCGGGCGCGGGAAGGACCTGGAGATTCTCTCCTTCGGCGAGTACCCGCTCAACGACGAATGCCTGGGCATACGAATCGCCGTCGTCCCCTTCTTCGAAGTCGGGCAGGCCGCGGCCCGGATGCTGTTGAACAAGGTCGCCCAGCCGGGCGTCCCACAACCGGCGCAGGCCGTCCCGTTCGGCCTGCAGGAATCCTGAAAGGCGGGTGTCCCATGCGCGCGTTCCGGCTCCTCGGTCTCCTCGCGGCCCTGGCCTTCGCCGCGCGCGCATCCGAAACGCCTTCGACCCGCGCCGAAGGCCTCCGCCCGCACTTCATGCTCGGCATCGCCTCCAGCCCCGCGGATAAGTGGGTCGAAGAGACCACCAAGCAGGGCGCGAAGTGGGACATGCGCTACCAGTACATCTGCGGCGGCGTGAACACCGGCAGCAACTGGAAGACCTGGAACCAGCCGCAGGGTGCCTTCGCCTCCTTTTACCTCGACGCGTCCGAAAAGATGGGATGCATCCCCGTCCTCAGCTACTACCAGATGCTCCAGTCGGCGCCCGGCGCGGGCCGAGGCGAACCCGAGGCCAACCGCGTCAACGTCAACAACGCGGGCACGATGAAGTCGTACTTCGACGACTTCAAAGTCCTGCTCGAAAAGAGCGCCGCGCTGAAGAAACCCGTGATCCTCCACGTCGAGCCCGACCTGTGGGGTTACTTCCTGATCGCGAAGGAGTTCGCGCCCAACGATCCCGACAAGACGGCGGTGATGGTGAAGTCGAGCGGCCACGAGGACGTGAAGGACTTCGAGGACACCGTCGCGGGCTTCGGCAAGGCCTTGGTGGCCCTGCGCGACAAGTACGCGCCCAACGTGCTGCTGGCCTGGCACGCATCCCTGTGGGGCCGGCCGGAACCGAAGTTTTTCGCCGACGCGATCAAGAAGTGCGGCGCGTGGGACCTCATCTTCACCGACCCCAGCGACCGCGACTCGGCCTGGCGCATCGCCAAGAACTACCATGCCGGCGGCGCGTGGTGGACCGACAAGGACTTCGTCTCGTTCCGCGACTGGAGCAAGGAACTTCATCAGTTGACCGGCCTGCCCCTGATGGCGTGGCAGGTGCCCATGGGCAACACGATCATGGCCACCTGCAACAACACCGAGGGGCACTACATGGACAACCGCCCCGAATACTTCCTCGAGGACTACCCGAAGAACACGCACATCGCCGAGTGGGTCCAGGCCGGCTACATCGGGCTGCTCTTCGGCGGCGGCGCGGGCGGCTGCACGGATGTCCGCGACGGCTGCAAGGACGGCGTGACCAACCCCGACCCGATCCCCAACAACAAGGGCGAGAAGGCCGAATGGCCCGACGACGATGGCGGCTATCTGCGTACCCGCGGCATCAACTATTACACCAAGGGCGCCTTCCCGCTCAAAGGCCCGCCGCCCAAGGCGGCCGCGCCCGCGAAGCTCGTGGCCGGCGGCGGCGAGAAGAAGGACGCGCCGGCCGCGCCGCCTCCCCCGCCCAAGCCTAAGCTCGAGGCCGCCACGCTGGACGCGTGGCAGGCGAAGCTGGTCGAACAGGCCGCCGCGCAGATCAAGAAAGGCAAAAAGCCCACCATCGTGCTCAAGATCTTCGGCGGGCCGACCGCGTACCCGGTGGCCTCGGCCAACGAGAAGGAACTGGCCGTCTCGGTGCAGGGCAACGCCATGCCGATGAAGTGGGAAAAGATCACGCTCGAGGACAAGGTCTCGCTGGCCAAGTCCATGGCCGACGAGGCCAACGCGCAGAGCCTGCTGCTCGTCGCCGTGCTGCTGTACGGGTCGGGCCAGAACGAGCAGGCCGAGGATTTCCTGGCCAAGGCCGCGCTGGTGGACGCGAACGCGGCGCAGCAGGTCAAAGACAAACTGGTTCCGTAACGAATCTCACCCGACACGGAGAACGGCCATGAAGATCTGGATCGCGGCGGCCCTGTGCACGCTCGTGCTTTTGAACACCAGCCTCCGCGCCGAGGACGCCGCGGCGCTGCCGGTGACGGTCGCGGCCGGCGACCCGAACATCCAGTACATGGGGCGCTGGGATTTCAAGGACCGCAACGCGCCGCGCTGCAACTGGCCGGGCTGCACGGTCAAAGCGAAGTTCACCGGGAAAGCGATCAACGCCAAGATCACCTTCAACGGCGGCGACCACTTCGAAGTCGTCGTGGACGGCAAGACGCTGCCGGTGATCAAGCCGCAGAAGGGCGCCGCGGTCGTCAGCCTGGCGTCGGGCTTGAGCGACGGCGAGCACGTCCTGGAACTCTGCAAGCGCACCGAGACCTACGTCGGCAAGCCGCAGTTCCACGGATTCCAGCTCGAGGCGGGCAAGCGGCTGCTCCCGCTGCCCGCGCCGACGCGCGGCATCGAGATCGTCGGCGACTCGATCTCCTGCGGCTACGGGAACGAAGGCAAGAGCCAGCACGAGCACTTCGCCAACGACACCGAGAACAACTACCAGACCTACGGGTACATCGCCGCGCGCGAAGTGAAGGCCGCGTACAGTTGCATCGCGTTTTCCGGGCGCAAGATGTGGCCGGACAACACCGTGCCCGAGATCTACGACCAGATCGTCGTCGGCGAAGCGGCCAACAAGTGGGACTTCAAGCTCTTCACGCCCGACGTGGTGCTGATCAACCTCGCGACGAACGACTTCCGTCTCGCCAAGGACGGCGCGCCCGAAGAAAAGGGCTGGACCGACGCGTACAAGGCCTTCATCGCGCGCGTGCGGCAGAACTATCCCAAGGCGCACATCTACTGCGCGGCGGGCTCCATGATGTCGGGCAACGCGCTGAACACGCTGCGCGGCTACCTGCAGTCCATCGTCAAGAGCTGCAACGACGCCGGCGACGCGAAGGTCCACTTCCTCGAGTTCGACGTCCAGCAGATGTCCGACGGCCTGGGCAGCGACTGGCACCCGAGCGTGAAGACCCACCAGAAAATGGCCGCGAAGTTCGTCGCGGCCATGAAGAAGGACCTGGGCTGGTAGCGCGTTACTTCTTGGGCGCCTCGGCGGTGCGCAGGAAGTACAGGTTCTCGGCGCCGCGGGCCAGCAGGACGAAGCCCTTCAACTGCGGGACGTAGCGGAAGCGGTTGTTGATGCCCGCGCCTCCGGAATCCGGCGGCGTGGCCGAGCCCGGACCGAACGCGTACACGCTCATCTCCCAGACGTTGGTCTCGTTGGGCTTGATGACGAAGACGCGCCCAGCGCCGGCGCCCTGCCCGCAGTAGAAGAGAAAGCGGTCGTTGTCGGGGTCGTAATCCATCCCGCAGTAGGTCGGTTCGTCCTTGATGAACTGCTTGACCGCGTCGCTGTCCTTGAAGGTGACCTGGATCGATTCCTTGCCGTCCACGGGCACGCGGATCGCGCCGATCGCCTTTTCGCCGTAGCCCTGGCCGTCGCCGAAGTTCAGCCCGAAGATCTGGTTGCGCTTGGAATCGAACGCGTAGGGAAAGCGCACGCCTTTGGGCGCGCGCTTGACGATCGGGTCGCTCCAGGTCTTCGTCGCCGCGGACCACTTCTTCAAGCCGCCGGTCCACACGTCGCCGGTGATGCTGTTCTTCACGACGCCGTAGTCGCCTTCCTGCGGAACCTTGGCGTAGGTTCCTTCCTTGTCCCACTCGTTCTTCACGGGATCGAAGCCGTCCACGGTCGC
>JAHCJK010000264.1 GCA_026184295.1 Planctomycetota bacterium | reverse complement strand
GGCACCACGCCCGCCTGAAGAATGCCCGGGATCAGCAGGCTCCCGAAGGCCGCGACGATAAAGCAGCCGCGTCGCAGCCACGCGAGCGGAGAAGCGTCTTCGGTTGGAGCGGGGGCCGGCGGTTCCGCGGGGCGTTCAGGCACGGCACATCTCGACGATCATCTTTTCCAGCGCGGCCTGCCGGTCGGTGCCCGTGCGCATGTCCAGATTGGCGCGGAAGAGCGCTTCGACGCAGGCGCGCAGGGACTGTGCGGTGTGCTTGCGGAGCTGCCGGCGGGCCTTGTCGGCGCGGAATCCGAAGAGCTTGGCTTCCTTGCAGGCGTCGAATTCGCTGCGCCCGGCGTCGATGAGCGCGCGCACGTCCTGAAGCTGCGTGATGGCGAAGGTGAGCGCGCCGAGCAGGCGCATCGCGATCTCCGACTCGTTCGAGACCACGCGCCCGGGCTTTTTGTGATCGCCCAGGCCTTTGGCGAAGACCGCGCCGAGGGCCTCCCAGGCGCCTTTTAGATTGCGTTCGGCCACCGCGTCGGCGAATTCGAAGGCTCCGACGAGCCGCGTGTCGGCGCAGATCGCTTCGATCTGCCCTTCGTCCACCGTCACGGCCTTGCCGCCGCCGGCGCCAAGCGTCAGGGCGAGCTTGGCGAGTTCCTCTTCGAGCACGCCGAGCGTGTGCCCGCTGCGTTCGATCAGCGCGACGGCCGCGCGCGGCGTCAGGTTCAGGCCCAGGGCCTTCGCGCGACGTTCGAGTTCCTCAACGAGCGGCGAGCCGGCCTGGTCGTTGCCCCACTGGTCGCGCAGCGGTTCGCAGGCCACCAGCCCGCCCGCGGCCGCCACCTTCTTATAGAAGTTGGTGGACTTCAGCCGCCCGGGATCGGCGATCTCGAGCGCCAGGCAGGCGTTCTCGGGCATCTCGCCCAGGTTGCGTTCGAAGACGTCGCGGAAGTCGGCGTTGGCGAAGAAGCCTTCGGCCTGGCGCACCAGCACCACTTTGGGGTCGTCGGGATCGCCGAACATCGGGCGCGTGCGCACTTCGTCGAGCACCGCGGCGGGGGTCAGCGGTTCGGCGTCGCCGCTGCCGGGGCGCGGGCCGTGCAGCACCACCCACGCCATGCCGCCGTCGCCGTCGCGGAAGGCCGCCTTGCGCAGGTTGGCGATGGCTTCCTCGCGCAGCGCGGTCTCCTGCCCGCAGATCAGCGCCATGCCGGGCAGGCGGCCTTTGGCCCACGCCTGAAGCACCTGCGCGGGCGCGATGCCGCCGCCGCCGGACCCTTCGCTCGATTTGCGCGCCATGCGCTCCTTTTAGGAGATCGGCGCGGGCGTGGCAAGGGCGGAGCGCCGCCGCCCCGCGCGGCCCCGGGCGGCCGCCGGTGCGCCCGGGCGCGGGCGAAGTCCGCCGGATTTTTCTTGGCGCGGAGGCCGTCTCCGATATACTCATTATCGATGTATAAAATAATCAAAATCGATCATTTAAGAACACGGGCTGGCCGCATGAAAAAAGACGACTTCCAACTCCTGGAATGCCTCGCGGCGGCGCACGAACCGCTCGGGTTCGCGGCGCTGGCCGCTTCCGCCGGGATGCCCACGGCCACGCTCACCCGGCAGCTCGCGAAGCTGGTTGCCTTCGGCTACGCCGAAAAGGTCGCGCACGGCAGCTACCGGCCGGGTCCGCGCCTGCTCGCGCTGGGTTCGATGATCGTCGAACACGCCGCGGCGCCGTCGTACCGCCCGCTGCTGGAGGAACTCGCGCAGGCCACGGGCCAGAACGCGGAACTCTACGCGCTCTCGCCCAACGGCCCGGTCTTCCTGCTCAGCGTGCCCGGCCGCACCGAGATTCGCATCACGCTGCGTCCCGGCTACCTGGTCAAGAGCGTGGCCGTGCACGCGGGGGGCGTTTTTAGTTTCGCGCGCTATGCCGACGAAGTGCCCGCCGTCGCCGAGCAGTTGAAAGCCCGCGGGCTCTCGCGGCAGGCTTTCCGCGAGCGCGTGCGCGCGGCGGACCGGCAGCGCTTTTACGTCGAACGCGGCCAGATTCGCCCGGAGCTGGCGCGGGCCGGAGTCCCGACGCCGGACGGACGCTACTGCGTCTGCGTCTCGGGCGGGGTCAGCGAATTTCCCGCGTCGAAGGACGCGCAGCTGCGCCGCGCGATGCTGGCCGCGTTGGAACGCTTCGAGGCCGCCCGCTGGCCAAAGCAATCCGCGTGAGCCAGGTGCATCCAAGGCACAAGAGAACCAAGGAATCGTAGAAATAAAAACCAAGGAACCAATGAGCAAGCCAACGAGCGAACAAGCGAACTAGATAACCAGCGAACCAGCTAACCAAGGGGGGAGTGCCATGTCCGAGACCGCCGAACGTCCCAACGTCGTCCTGATCTGCTGCGACCACCTGCGCGCCGACAACCTGGGCTGCAACGGCCATCCGGCGATCCTGACGCCGCAGATCGACAAACTGGCCGCGGGGGGCGTGAACTTTCGCGGCGCGATGAGCGAGAGCCCCGTCTGCGTGCCGGCGCGGCGCATCCTGATGACGGGCATGGGCCCGTACGGCGTGCACATGCACGACTACCGCGACACGCAGCCCTTTCCGGAGGGCCCCAAGCTGGCCGAGTGCATGACGCGCGCGGGTTACCAGACGTTCGCGTCGGGCAAGCTGCACGTCTATCCGCAGCGCAACCGCATCGGCTTCGAGGACGTGCAGCTGCACGAGGAAGGCCGGCTGCTCGGCGGCACGAAGTACGACGACTACGAACTCTTCCTGCACGAGCACGGCCAGGGGCACCTGGCCTACACGCACGGGCTGGGCAACAACCAGTACGGCGTGCGCGTCAGCCCCGTGGCGGAGCGCTTTACCAGCACGCACTGGACGGCGGAGAAGGCGATGGAGTTCGTCGAGCGCCGTGACCCGACGCGCCCGTTCTTCCTGTACGTCTCCTTCGACAAGCCGCATCCGCCCATCACGCCGCCGGCGGAATACTGGGACATGTACCGCGACGTCCCGATGCCCACGCCCGTCTACGGCGACTGGCCCGACCGCAAGCTGCCTTCGATGATGCGCGCCGCGCGCGACAGCCACAACTGGGACGCCATCCGCGACCATCCGCTGGGCTTCCAGCCCAGCCTGCGCGGGTTCGCGGCGATGATCACGCACATCGACGCGATGATCGGCTGCCTAGTCGGCCAGTTGCGCGAGTCCGGGCAGCTTGAGAACACCTGGATTCTGCTCACCAGCGACCACGGCGACGCGCTTTTCGATCACGGCGCGTTCGCGAAGTCGCACTTCCTGCGCGGGTCGAGCAACGTGCCGTTCATCGTCCGGCCGCCGGGCTCTTGGCGGGCCGCGCACGGCGTGCCGACCGGGCAGGTGGACGAGACCACGCCCGTGGGCCTGATGGACATCATGCCCACGATCCTGGAGGCCGCGGGCGTCGAACGCCCCGCGACACTGGAAGGCCAGAGCGTGCTTGGGCGGATGAAGAGCGCCGAGGCGGACTTCCGGCCGTTTTCCTGCGGACGCTGCGGTTCGGCCTTCGCGGTCACCGACGGGCGCACGCGCTACCACTATTTCGCCGACGACGGCATCGAACTGCTCTTCGATCTGCGCAAGGACCCGCGGGAATGCCGCGACCTGAGCGAGGACCCGGGCTGGAAGGGCGCGCTCGAGGAGGCCCGCGCGCGGCTGGTCGGCTGGATGGCGAGCCACGAGGACCCGCTGGTGAAGGGCCAAGGCAAGGAACTGCCGAAGACCGGGAAGGTGTGGAACTTCGATATCGGGCGGGCGCGCAATCCCTGGAACAACCGCGGGCGGCACTAAGCGCCGCGGGTCTCCACGCTCTCGAACAGGCCCATGCCGGCCCAGTCCTGGAACCAGCCGCCGACCTTCTTGCCCAGGGTCTCGAACTTCACGCCGGGCAGGCCGGCAGCGGCCTCGATCGCATCCCCGACGCTCCCGCCCTGGCGCAGGGTCGAAAGGATCGTGTAGCGCGGCAGGTCCAGGTCCTCGCGGTAGACGCGGAAGTTCTCGCGGCGCACGAAGACGTAGCTCGCGCGCAACCGCGGGATGCGGACTTTGCGTTCTTCGCGCACGGCCTGCAGGTACGCGTTGACCGGGTACTTGAAGGCGAAGAGGCGGAACGCGGGCACGAACTTCATGCGCATCTCGGGCCAGAGGTCCTGCGGGAAGGCCATCAGTTGCACGCGGGAGAGCGGTTCCATGCGCGGCGCGTCGAAGACTTCCTGAAGCGCCCATTCCAGATCGGCGAGTTCCGCCAGCACGTGGCGGTTCTTCAGTTCAGGGGCCTCGTCGCGCAGAAACGAAGGAAAGTGCGCGCCGAAACAGTTGAGGCTGTAGTGCTCGGACGGGTGCGCGGCGATGTACGCGCGCGCGAGCGCGTCCCAGGCGTCCTCGCCGACGGCGTGCTGGACGGTGGAGTAATCGCCGGCCAGGCATTCGATCAGCCGCCAGACGATCATGTTCGAGTAGATCTCGATGCGCTCGTGGGCGCTCAGGTTCTTCGAGGGCAGGATCGCCTTCTCGAGGTCCTCGTTGCCGACGTTCACCAGCGCGCGGCTCTCGTCGGACGCAAGGCCTTCGTGAATCCCGCCGGGATGCGTGATCACCGAATGGACCCAGCGCTGGGTCGTGGCGAGGTCGAAGCCCGCCTGCGCGCGCGCCTTGCTCATACGCCGACCCCGATCTGCGCGCGGAACTTCTTCGCGCGGAGCACCTCGGCGTGGACTTCCTCGAAAGTGGGGATCTTGTCGTCCCATTCGAGCAGCGTGGCGCGGCCGCCGGCCTGTTCCATCACGCGGGCGTAGTTGGCCCAGACCGGATCGATCACCGGGCCGTCGTGCGTGTCGATGCAGTGGGTGCCCTTGTCGGTGTGGCCCGCCAGGTGAATCTGCACCACGCGGTCGTAGGGGATGCGGTCGAGGTAGGTCTCGCAGGCGAAATCGTGGTTGCGGCTGGAGACGTAGACGTTGTTCACGTCCAGCAGCAGCGCGCAGTCGGCTTCCTCGGCCATGCGCAGGATGAATTCCTCCTCCGTCATGGTCGAGGACGCGAAGGTCATGTACGTGGAAGGATTTTCGAGCACCAGCGGGCGTTCCATGAAATCCTGGATCGCGCGGATGCGTTCGACCAGGTGCTTGAGCGACGGTTCGTTGTAGGGGATCGGGAGCAGGTCGTGGGTGTTGCGCCCGGCCACGCCGGTCCAGCAGACATGGTCGCCCATCCAGACGGCCTTCACGCGCGCGGCGAGGGCCTTGAGCGCCTTCATGTACTCCCAGTCGATCGGATCGGTGCTGCCGATGGACATCGAGACGCCGTGCATCACGATGGGGTAGCGTTCGGCGATCATGTCGAGGTAGTAGAGCGGGCGCCCCTCGGTGTTCATGTAGTTTTCGGAGAGGATTTCGAACCAGTCCACCTTGGGCCATTCGGTGGTGATGTGCGGGTAGTGGACCGTGCGGAGACCGACGCCGAAGCCGAGGTCGGGGAGGTTCCAGCGGTTGGGGATGCCCATGCGAAGCTCCTGAGACGGCGCGCGTAAGGTATCACATCCACGGAGGAATTCGAGCGGGAGAGGGCCCGGGGCGCGGACGCTGTGGCCGCGGTCCGGGCCTTCTCCCCATCAAGGAGAAGGTGGCTCCGGCGGGCAGGAAAGGGTAAGCCCCCCGCCGGAACCTGGAGCGCGGACTACTTGTCTTCCTTCTTGACGGGCACCTTGCAGCCGCCCTTGCCCTTGCAGGAGTTCTTGCCGGCGCAGCCGTTGTCGCCGCTCTTGCAGCCGCCCTGGCCCTTGCAGGCGTTGTGCGTCTTGCATTCGTGCTTCTCGGCCGTGGCGCAACCGCCCTTGCCCTTGCAGCCGTTCTTGCCGGCGCATTCGTTCTCGGCGGTCTTGCAGCCGCCCTTGCCCTTACAGGCGTTCTTGCCGGCGCAGACGTGCTTCTCGTCCTTGGCTTCGCCTTCTTCGGCGGCCATGGCGGAGTTGCCGCCGCGATAGGCCTTCATCGCGCCGAAGCCGACGCCCGCGAGCATGCCGCAGACGGCCAGACCGACGAGCTTCTTGCGGAACGCGCCCTTCTTTTCGCCTTCTTCCTTGATCACGTCCTTCATACATTCCTCCTTACGGGGTTTGCACGCGGTCCGCGGCACAGTCCGCGGTGGTGCCCATCCTGCCGGCCGCCCTCTGCGGCCGGCTTGAATTTCACGACTTGGATTCGGCGGGGGCCTGCGGGCCGAGCTTCAGCCACTTGGCGATGCCCCAGTCGAGGCTCGCCGCGCCGGGGCCGTAGAAGACCAGCCACACCAGGAAAAGCAGGTACACGAAAGGCACGACGTCGAGCAGGCCGTCGTCGCCGCGGCCGAAAAGCGCGT
>JAHCJK010000263.1 GCA_026184295.1 Planctomycetota bacterium | reverse complement strand
GGAAACTGTTCGGGTAAGCTGCTCATGTCGAGGTCCTTTGGAAGAAAGTCCGGCTTCGTCGCCGAAGCGGGCGCGCAGGTCTTTGAGGCCGCGGTGCCAGGTGCTAAGCGCGGTGCCTCGGGGAATCTTCAGTACGACGGCGATCTCGCCGAAGGTCAGGCCTTCCCAGAGATGCAGGACGGCGATTTCCTGGGCGGCGGGATCGAGGTGGCGGAAGGCTTCCTGGAGCATCATCCGCTCGGCGGGATCGCCTTCCACCGATTCGGCCAGCGAACATTCCAGGGGCGGCGGGCTTTTCCGGTACTTCAGCGCGCAGCGGCGCACCACCGTAAATAGCCACGCGCGCGGTTCGGAGATTTCGCGCGCCCGGGGACCGAGCTTGAGCAGCGCGACAAGCGTGTCCTGCACGGCGTCTTCGGCGAGTTCGCGGCTGCCCGTCACCACGCGCGCGTAATGGACAAGTTCCTGGCCGACCAGCTTCAGGACCGCTTCCAGGTCCACTTCCTGTACCATGTCGGCAAAAAGGGCTTCGAGGCTTTGCATGGCGCCTTTCCGAACCGGTGGAGTATTCGTTCCTCTATAACGTGCCTTAAGAGCCATGCGTGATTGCAAATTTGGGCGGAAAAGCGCGATTTAAATAAGAAACCCGCGCCGAAGCGCGGGTTCCCTACGCACGGTGCGTTCTTGGAAGGACTTACTTCAGCATCAGGTTGTAGCGGTAGTAGACTTCCAGGCAGAGGGCGCCGAGCGCGGTCTGGCCGACGCGGCCCCAGTATTCGCTGTAGGCGCCGACCGGATCCCACGAACCGTTCTCGTCGCCGCCCTTGCGCTGATTGTCGAGCAGCGCCTTCTTCATCGCCTCGTTCCAGCGCTTCCACAGGTCGCCGTGGGGCGCGTCGAGCTGGTAGACGCTGAGCGTGCCGTAGTACCAGTAGTAGAGGTCCACGCTGGCGCCGTTGCCGTTCCACTGCGGGACGCCGCCCTGGTTGACGAAGAACTCGATGCCGCCGCGCAGGTCGTCGCGCTTCCATCCCATGAACTGGCGGCAGAGGTTGCCGATGGCCGTGGTGCGCGTGGCGTGGCCGGGCTGCATGTAACCGAAGCGGTTCCCGCCGTAGGGATCGCCCGCGTTGCCCTTCTCTTCGACCTTGTCGAGGAACTTGATCGCGCCGTCGAAACTTGCCGGGTTGACGTGCAGGCCCGCGACTTTGGCCGATTTGAGCGACATGATGAACCAGCCGCTGACCGAAAGATCCGGGCTTTCCTTCGGGCCGTAGCGCCAACCGCCCTTGTCCGAGCCCTCGCCCTGCTGATGCTTCTCGGTCGAGTAATCCACGCCCTTCTGCGCCGACTTGATCGTCTCGGCGATGCGGCCCATCCCGGCGGCCTCGGCCATGGCCAGCGACGCGATCGCGTGGTGGTAGCCGATCCCGTGCGTCTCGCCCTGCTTGTAGTACTTCCCGTCGTCGCCCTGGATGCTGGTGAGCCAGTAGACGGCGCGCTTGACGTTGTCCTTGTACTGACCGACCTTTTCGCTGTGGCCCGCGCCGAGGAACGCCAGCAGCGAGAGTCCGGTGACGGCGACGTCGGCCTGCTTGCCGCCGTACTTCACGCAGTCCCAGTGGCCGTCGGGTTCCTGGTGCTTGGCCAGCCATTCGAGCGCGAGCATCACGCTGTCCACGGTTTCCCGGCCGCCGCGCTTGCTCGCCATCGACTTCATGCTGCCGATGCTGTCCGGCCGGCCGAACCGGTTGGACCCGCCGCCGCCAGATCCCAGGCAGACAGTAAAGCCCGAGCGGCCCGTGTCGGCGTCACTGATGCCTTCGTCGCCCTTGGGATCGTTGGCGTCCACGTTGAGCTGGTCGTTCACGAGGTCTTCGACGGCCTCGCTGATTTCATGCGTTACGATCGTCGGCTGCAGGATCGGCTCTTCGGATTCCACCGGCATCTTCACCGGCTTCACGTCGGGCTTGGGAATCTTGGGGTCTTCCTTGATCGGGTCCTTCACCATCGAGGTGGTGACGATGATGTCTTTCTCGCTGTTGCGGATGATGGCCATGCCGATCAGCGTCAGCATCAGCAGCAGCAGCGCGTGGAACGATCCGGAGATCGCCCACCACGGCGCGCCGCCGAACTTTTGGCCGACCTCGTCGAGGAATCCCGCGGTCGGCGGCGCGCTTTCCGGCGCGTCGTCCAGGTCTTCCAGCGGAGCCTGCATCCCGCTTTCGCTTGCCTTGCTCATGTTCCGTTCTCCTGCGTTGGGGTGAACCGACCTGTTTTGTTTTTGTGTGCGCGTTCCGTGCGCAGTCGGATCAACGGAGGAGGTGTCGCGGAGTTCATCAAAAAATGCAGGCGTTCTGTACATCACGGTGCAGGAAAAAATTTTCTGGAATGGCGGTGAACCATCGGGCGGGCGCTGCGTTTGATCCGGTACGGGCGTGATCGCTCCGCCCCGAATCCCCTGCGAAAATCCTGTGCGTATTGGGCCGGCGCTACGCGCCGAAGGGCACGCGTTCGGCGATGCGGTACGCGCCGATGCCGAAGGCGACGGCGACGTTCAGCGAGTGCTTGATCCCGCGCATGGGCAGGTGGCAGACGAGGTCGCTCGCGGCGAGCGCTTCGGCGCTGACCCCGGCCACTTCGTTGCCGACGAGCATGCAGAGCGGCGCGCGCAGGGCGCCGCGGGCGAGCGCGGCCTCGAGCGGTTCGCTGCGCTCGTTCTTTTCGAGCGCCACGATCTGCACGCCCGCGGCCTTCAGCGCCGGGAGGACGTCCAGCGCGCCGGCGTAGTAGCCCCACGCGAGATGGTCTTCGGCGCCAAGGCTGGTCTTGGCGATCTCCTTGCGCGGCGGGCAGCCGGTGATGCCGCAGAGGTACAACTGCCCGACGCCCGCGCCGTCGGCGCTGCGAAAGATCGAGCCCACGTTCCAGAGGCTGCGGATGTCTTCGAGCAGGGCGCAGAAGGGCGCGGGCTTCGTTGGATCGACCGCGAGCGCCCCGTGCCGCGTGCCCTGCGCTTCGCGGCGTTCCCGTTCGCGCTCGACCGCGCGGATGATCTCGAGCGAGCGGAAGGTGATCACCTGCCCGCACTGCGGGCACGGCCCGTTCTTGCCCGCGCGGTCCTCGGGAACGTCGAAGACGTGCTTGCAGGCCGGTTTGGGGCACTGGGTGCGCATGCCTGCGCTACTTCTTCCGGCGGCGCTGCATCACTTCGTATTCGTCCTCGAGCACGCGCAGCTTCGACCGCGCCATGAAGCGCGCGGCCGTGCCGATCTTGGTGATAAAGAGGATGCCGTCGAGGTGATCGGTCTCGTGCTGGGCCACGCGCGCGGCCAGGTCTTCGGCTTCGAGCGTGACCGGGTTCCCGTCCAGGTCCAGCCCGGTGACGGTGAGTTTCTGGAAGCGCTTCACCTTCCCGCGCACTTCGGGGATGGAGAGGCAGCCTTCCTCCATGTCCAGCGTCCCGCTCTGGTTGCTCAGCACCGGATTCACGATCGCCAGCGGGGCGGTGTGTTCGGGCGAAGGGTCCGCGACCCAGAAGCGCAGGCTCACGCCCACCTGCGGCGCGGCCAGCCCGATGCCGTCGGCTTCGTACATCGTGGCGATCATGCGCGCCGCCAGTTCGCGCAGGTCGATCCCGTCGGCCTGGCCGGCCTTCAGTTCATCCGGCGTGATGGCGCGCGCCTTCTTGGTCAATACGGGATCGGGGTAGAGCACGATCCGCATCGGTTCGATCTTCTTGCCGTCATCGCTCATGGAAAAATTTACGCCTTCAGATCGTCGAGTTTCAGGAACAGGCGCGTCTCTTCCTTGGGCGCGCTCAGCGTCACGCTGGTGCGCGTGGAGACCACGCCGTCGAGCGGACGCAGGTCGTTGCTGATCAGGGATTCGAGGGAGGCCGTGGAGCGCGTGCGGACCTTGAGCAGGTAGTCCATCTCGCCGGTGACGTGGTAGCACTCCAGCACGTCCTCGAGTTCCTTGATGCGGTGGAGAAAGGCTTTGGCATGGATGGGCTTGTCGAGGCTCACGGCGATGAACGCGGTGATGTGGCGGCTGACGTGCTCGCTGTTCAGGATCGCGACGTAGCGCTTGATCACGCCCTTGGTCTCGAGCTTTTTGATGCGTTCGCCCACGGACGGCGCCGAAAGGCCCACGGCCTTGGCGATCTCCGAATGGCTGGTGCGGCCGTCTACTTGAAGGATGTCCAGGATCTTAAGATCGATGGCGTCCATGCAGGCTCCGGGGGAGGGTGAGCAGGTGCGCGCCTTAAAAGGGAAACCCTTTGCTTCCCGTATTAAGCTGTGCGCATTGACGCAGAATCATACGTCGATTTCCGCGTTGCCATAATTTTTTAAGTACGAGGCCCGCACTCGTCAAGCAATGAACCTTCGCGCAACCGATCACCTTCTTTCGATTTAAGGAGGCTCCTACAGAGATCTTACTTTCGAAATGCAAAGACGCGGTGAAAATTAATCCAGGCCAGGGCTAGTTAATATGAATACGTACTATTTTTGGGCGTATCCTATACTATAGGAGCGTCTAAGGTACGGGACAGAACGGGAGAGGACTGCGATGCGCATCTGGATGGCGGGACTTCTGGCGGCGGCGGTGGCCCTTTCGGCCGGGTGCCTGCACGCGGCCGAACACTCGGAAGGCTTCGACGAGATCGTGCGTCTGGCCGAGGCCGGCACCGGCGAGGACGTGCTGCTCGCCTACATCGAGAATTCCCAGACCGCCTACAACCCCAACGTGGACGAGATCCTGCTGCTCCACGACCTGGGCATCTCCTCCAAGGTGATCACCGCGATGATCGACCGCGGGCGCAAACTGCGCCTGGAGGCCGCGCAGGCGGCCGAGGTCCCCGCGCCGGCGCCCGCGCCCGTGCGCGAGCCCGATCCGGTGGTGATCGCCCCGCGCGACCCCGAACCGCAGCCGCTCCCCGCCGACGCGCGCCCCGCCTACGAATACCAGCAGCCCGAACCCGAACGCGTCGTCTCCTCCGTCCCCACCACGCAGGTGGTGTACGAGGCCGCGCCGAGCAGCGTCGTGTACGTTCCGCCCTCGGACTCGCTGAACATCAGCTACTTCTACAACTCGCTCTCGCCCTACGGCCGCTGGATGCTCCTGCCGAACTACGGCTGGGTCTGGCAGCCCACGGTCGTGCGGATCAACCCCGGCTGGCGTCCGTACTTCGACAGCGGCCGCTGGGTCTGGACCAACCACGGCTGGTACTGGTACTCGAATTACTCGTGGGGCTGGGCGCCCTTCCACTACGGGCGCTGGGACTTCGTCCCCGGCTACGGCTGGGTCTGGTCGCCCGACACGGTGTGGGGGCCGGCCTGGGTCCACTGGCGCCGTTCACCCGATTACTGCGGCTGGGCGCCGCTCCCGCGCGGTTCGAGCTACCACGTGGGCATCGGCTTCACCTTCCACGGGAAGAACGTGGACATCAGCTTCGGCTTCAACCTGTCCGACCGCGACTACGCGTTCGTCCCCACCAACCGCTTCCGTTCGAACAACCTGGCCCCCGTGGCGCTGCCGCGCCAGCAGGTGACCAAGATCTACAACAACACCACGACGATCAACAATACGTACATCTACAACGACAACCGCATCATCAACAACGGCGTGCCCGTGGACTCCGTCGCGGCCGCTTCGAACGAGAAGATCGCGCCGATCCAGGTCGCGGACGCGTCCGCGTCGGCCGGCGACGCCATCGCGGGCCAGCAGCTCAAGAACGACAGGATCGTCGCCTTCCGCCCGCGCATCGCGGATCAGACGCCCGACGACCCGCGCCAGGCCGTCGCCCGCCGCCAGGCCTTCCAGCGCCGCTGGCAGGAAGAAGAAAAGGCCATCGAGACCCAGGTCGAGACGCAGCAGGCCGACCTGGCCAAGCAGGGCGTCAGCCGCGAAGAGGCGCGCCGCAACGCCGAACGCGACGCCCGCCGCCGCGTCTTCCAGGAAGTCGCCAAGCAGGAGATCAAGGTCCCGCCGGTCGCACCCGCCACCGCGCAGCCGTCCGACACCGCCAAGCCCGCCGGCACCCAGGGTTCCACCGCCGAAGGCACGCAGACCGGAAACGATCCGCGCCGCCGGGGCGAGGCCGGGCGCACGGAATCCGGACGCACGGAGACGGGACGCACGGAAACGGGACGCACGGAAGAAGGCCGCACCGAGACCCGCCGTCCGGGCGACGGGAACAACGACGACCGCACGCGCCGCCGCGGTCCCGAAGGTCGGACCGGCGACGAGACCGGCAAGACGCAGGAGCCCGTGAAGGCGCAGGACCCGAAGGTCGCTCAGCCCGAGACGGCTACGAAGGCCGGCGAGACCCCGAAGGCCGGCGAGGCCCCGAAGACCGGCGAGACGGCCACGCGCGAAACCGACGAAGCGGCCAAGCTTGAGGACACGCGCCGCCGA
>JAHCJK010000262.1 GCA_026184295.1 Planctomycetota bacterium | reverse complement strand
CGCGAGTTCCTCGGGCGAAGCGCCGTGGAAGGGCTGTCCGGCAACGATGGGTTGGGGTTCGGCCTCGTGCTCGGCCGCGGGTTCGGCTTCGTCCTCGGCGGGCGCGGCTACGTTTCCGGGTTCGGGAGCGGCTCCGTCTCCGGCATCGGTTCCGTCGCCGTCGGCGCCTCCGTCTCCTTCAGCGTCATCTTCAGCTTCGTCACCCGCACCGCCTTCAGCGTCTCCAGGGGCTGCTGCGTCAGCACGCTCAGAAACTCCAGCGGCCTCGCCGTCCCTTGGGGTCCTGCCGCGACCTCGACCTCGAGATCGCCGCCGGCGCCGGCCTCGGCGTCGCGGAGATACGCCTTCAGATCCGCCTGAATCTGGCGCGGCCTCCCGTCCTTCCCCCTCCGCGTCCGCGTGAAGGGAATCGCCGGCAGCGCCTTCAGCGCCTCCGCCGCCTTCGGATCCAGCGGCATCCCCGCTTCCGCCAGGTGCAGCCGGTAACGGATCGTCTCCGGCTGCCGAACCCTGCGCGAGAGGGGCAAATCCTTCAGGCTGATCAGCGTGAAACCCGGCGGGAGCGTCCGCGCCAGGCGTTCCTTCAGATGGCTCAATGGGATGCATTCATTCAATTCGAGTTCGGCAACTTCGTCCAGCGAGGCAACCCCGACTTCGAGCGCGGCGGGAAAGACGATGCGGGGCCTGGGATTGAATCCTTCGGTCAGCCGCACCGGCAATGCCGCCCGGCGCACGGCGCGCTGAAAGGCGCGCATCAGATCGTGGTGGGATATGAAGCGGACCGCCTCACTTTTCTCAAAGCGAATCTCGACCTTTTGACGGATCATCGCGGCGTCTCGATACGCTCAGGCTCGAACCGTTGCCCGGCGTCGGCACCCGCGACCGGATCCAAATCCTGTTCTCACGGCCGGGGAACACCCCTGGCCAACGTGTACGCGCGACCCGCCCGTTCCGACCGGACAGGTCCTGGTTATTTCGGTTCCTCGCCGCCCAGCGGCGCAAACGGGCGCGACATCTCGCTGCGGATGCTTTCAAGCTGCGACTTGAAGTCGTCCCGCACGTCGATATCCACGATCGACGGCGTCACGAACACCATCAGGCTTTCGCTCGTCGGCTGGCCCTGCCCGCCCGACGCCACGCCGCCGTCGCGCACGCGGTGCTTGAAGAGCCGTCCGAGGATCGGAATCTCGCTGAAGACCGGCACCGCCGAATCAATCCGGCGTTCGCGGTTGATGCGCAGGCCCGCGATCACGCCCGTCTCGTTGTTGCGCAGCAGCATGCGCGTGACCACGATGCGCTGCGTCGTCTGCGGCAGTTGCAGCACCGAGCCGTCCGGGCCCTGGAACGAATCGACGCGGTCCAGGTCTTCGGTCTTCGGAATCACCGTCATCAGCACGTTGTTTTCGGGGCCCGTCACGTGCGGGATGATCAGGAGCTGCAGGCCCAGCTTGATGGGCGAACCCGCGGCTTCGCGGAAGCCCGCCACGTTGCCGCCGCCTTCGGTGTTGGCCACGAACGATTCGGCGTAGCGGAAGAGCTGCCCGACCTGGATCGTCGCTTCCTCGTTGTCCAGCGTCATGAGCTGCGGGGACTGCACGACCCGCGAGTTGGTCTTGGTGCGGATCATTTCGAAGAGCGCCGTGGTCGTGGAAGCCACCGCGCCGGCCGTCTGGTTGAAACCGTTGTTGCCGATCAGCGTCGCCTGCGCCGCCGTAGCCGTGGTATTCGCGATCGGGCTGGCCGCAATGCCGCGGAAGGTATTCACGGCGCCGGTCCAGTTGCCGAGCATGCCGCGGATCAAGCCGGTTCCGACATCGAAGGGGAAGGCCGTCGCCTGCGGGCCCAGGATCGCGTTCGTGAAGTTGTACTGGATGCCGTTGGCCCAGTTGACGCCCAGGCGTTCCAGGTCGGTGTCGGTGATCGAGACGATCTTCACGCTGACGAAGATCTGCTTGGGCGGCAGGTCCAGCTTCTTGATCACGTTCTCCATCGAATCCAGCTTGGTGGCCGTGTCGGTGACGACCAGCGCCGTGCCGCGCTTGACGAAGGAGAGCTTGCCTTCCGGCCCGCGCATCTTGGTCAGCACGTCGATCAGGGTCTGCCCGGCCTCGGCCTGTTCCTTCGATTCCTCGCGGCGCGCGAATTCGCTGGTCAGCGTCGCGACGTACTTGGCACTGTCCGGCGTCAGGTACGCGAGCCGGAAGATGCGGGTCTGGAGCTGCGTCTGCAGGCGCGCGGGGGTGGTGATGCGCAGGGTGTCGTTGGCTTCCGGCACCGCGACGAAATCGAGCGTCTTGACCACGATGTTCAGCGCGTCGCGCCAGGGAATGTCTTCCAGGCGCATCGAGATCTCGCCCTGGATTTCAGGCCCGATCACGATGTTCGCGCCGGCCTGCATCGCGATGGTGTTGATCACGTCGCGGATGTCCGCGCGCGTGAAGATCATCGAAACCTTGGGCGGCGAACTCACGAAGATCAGCTTCTGGTCGATCTTGCTGTCGTCGATCAGCAGGCCGTACTTCTTCGCCAGGTAGTCCAGCACGCCGCGGTACGTGACGTTCTCGAGTTCCATCGAGACCAGCATCCGCTCCTGCTTCTCGCTCAGCGCGCGGATGTTCAGCCGGCTGACCTGCGAGAGGAAGTCCAGCACCTGCTTCAGCGGCTTCTCGGTCACCTTGATCGGGAAGACTTGGCCCGTCGCCGAGCCGACCTTGATCCCGCCGTCGTCCAGCTTTTCGAAGCGCACCGGGCCTTCGCTGGGCGGCTCTTCGGCGCGAACGGTCTGCGCACCCGCCCAAAGGACGGCGCCCGCCAGCCCAAGCGCGCAGGCGCGGGAGAAGCGCGTGCCGATGGATACGTGGTCTTTGTAGATCAAAAACCCCTCCTCCCTGCGACGTCCGTTTTCGAGCGGTCTTCTCAGCAAGACCCGGCTCATGTTCGTACTGCCGGGCGGCCCGCCCTCCGTTCTGGAGGATCGGCCACCAAATGCTTACCGTACAGAAAAAGCGGCAAGGGGAGAGTTTACCACCGTTGCCTCTTTTGTCATCTCATTATCCGGAGCACTAACTTCACCCTAACAATTACTGCGCCACGTCCAGCACCATCTTGTATCCGCGGAAGCGCACCACCACCCGCCCCGGCACGATGTCGTCCACGATCGCGCCTTCGGAATTGTCCGAAGCCAGGATCAGGTCGCCCTTCCCCACCACCTTGTTGTTCACGATGGCGCGGGAGTCGCGGTCGCGGGCCACGACGCCCGAGACGCGCAGGTTCAAGTTCTTGAAGGCCTGTTCGGCGTCGGCGCGGCTGCGCAGCCGGTCGGCGGCCTTGCGCAGGCGGAAGAGCCGTTCGCGCATGTCCTGCAGGTCCGGCACTTCCTCGATGTTCTTGATCTCGCGGAAGCCTTCCAGGCCCTTGTCGCAGGCGGTGATCGCTTCGCGCGGGTTCCCGGCCATCATCAACTGTTCGGCGAGCAGGTAATTGCGTTCGGCCTGTTCCTTCAGCACGATCAGCGTGCTGGGCGCGATCTGGTCCGGCCCGGGCGCGGTCTCCGTCGGCGCGATGATCGGCTTGGTGAAGGTGAACGGGTCGCGGCGGCCCCCGTCGTCGTAGACGAAGGGCGGTTCGTCGGCGAACGTGCTCACCGGCGGCGCCTCGGCGGGCTTGTCCGGCGGCTTCTCGCCGGCCTTCTCCTCGGCGCGCGCCCAGCCTCCGGCCAGCAGGCAGATGCCCGCCCCGGCCAGCAGGGCCCCGCGCATGCGCGTGACGGCCTGGTTCTTCATCGTGCCCCTGCTCCTCTACGGCCTGCGCCTTAGTGCTGTTCCACGTAGCGGTACGTGATGATCTGGAAGTTCACGTCATGCGCGACGCCCGTCACGTTCATGCCGCTGTTGGTCGTGTTGATCGAGAGCCCTTCGATGCTCAGGAAGCGCTGGAAGTGTTCCTCGAGCACGTTCAGGTATTCGCAGATGCCCTTGAAATCGGCCGCCCCGCTGAACGACCAGATGTCGCGCCGGAAGTTCTGCGCGTCCATCAGCCCGGGGATGCCTTCGACGGTCAGGTCGTACCGCGGCGGGGCCGTGGGCTTGACCTGCATGCTCTTCTTCTGCGCCAGGTCGGCGAGCACGAAGATGAACTTGTCGCGCTCGTGCAGCTCCGGAAGCATCTTTTCCTTCTTTTCCGAGGTGCGCTTCTGCTTGTTCAGTTCGGCGGTGAACTCTTCCTTGCGGTCCACTTCCTTCTGCAGGTCGTTGACGATCTTGGTGACCTTCTTGAGCTTTTCTTCCTCGAGCTGGTAGGTGCCGCGGGCCTTGTACGCCAGGCCCCAGATGCCGACGTTCACCAGCGCGACGATGCCGACGGTGATCAGCAGTTTGGTCTTTTCCGAAAACTCTGCGGCCATGGTCCCGTCCTTTCGCCTGCGATCACTGCCCCTGAATCGGAGGCGGCATGTAGAACGAAATGGTGATCGTGAAGTCCAGGCCCGAGGGCGGCTGCCGGAACTTCTTCGATTCCTCGTCGGTCTTGAAATTCATCTTGGGCGGCACGATCGGCGCGAACGCCACGATCACCGGTTCCTGGAACTTCAGGCCCAGTTTCTTCGAAAACCCAGCCGGCAGGTCCGACGCGCCTTCGGCCGGCGGCGTGGCCGGCGCGACGGCGGGCACGGCCTCCGACCCCGGCGCCTTCGCTTCCGGCACCTCGAACTCGCGCTTCAGGCTGTTCCAGGTCTCGGTCAGCTTGCGGGTACAATCGACGTACGCTTCGCCGGTGGTCATCCCGGAGATCGTCAGCTTCATCTTCTTGCCGACGTCGCCTTCGCCGGCGGCCGGTTCGGGATCGACGCGCAGCGAGCGCACCACCGCGCCGTCGGGAATGGCCTTGGAGAAGGCGTTCAGCACGCGCGCCCAGCGCACCCGGCTGTGTTCCAGGTTCTTCAGCGCGGCGACCTTGAGCTTGATCTTGGCGATCTCGGCCTGGAGCTTGTCCACCTCGACCTTTTCCGCCTCGACCTTCTTCTGGCGTTCCTCCATCGTCTTGATGTTCTGGCGCGTGCGCGGAATATCGACGACGTAGTAGTTCGCCACCAGCACGACGCCCAGGGTGGCCGCCAAGGCGCCGCCCAGGATGCTGGCCAGGCGCGGCAGCGGCGTCCCTTCGGACTGCCGCAACTCGGCGGGAAGCAGGTTGATTTCTATCATGTATTACGCCGCCTCATGCCCCACGCCGTTGATCAGAAGTTCCGCAGCCGGCTCGCCAGCCCCAGCGCGATCGCCAGGTCCGAATTCGCGCCGCCCAGCCCCGCCGTGTGCCCGCCCCGGATTTCCAGCCCTTCCGTCGGGTCCCAGATCTTCGTCGGCAGGTTGAAAATCTGGGTGAACATCGTGTCCACGCCCGGGAAGTACGCCGTCCCGCCGGACATGAAGACTTCCTTCACCTGCTGGTCGAACTGGTTTTCGAAGTAGTCGAAGCTGAGCCGGATTTCGTTGCCGATGTCTTCCAGGATCGGGAGCATCGCGTCCTGCATCGATTCCAGCGCCCCGCCCGGGTCCTTCTTCATCCGCTCGACGTCCTTGGGATCCTCGCCGAAGCGCTTGGCGATCGCGTCGGTGATGTCGTTGCCCGCGACGTAAATCTCGCGCTGGAACAGGCTGTGATTGCCGCGCAGGATGTTGATGTTCGTCTTGCTCGCCCCGATGTCCACCAGCGTGCGGACCTCGTTGTCGTTGATCCCCAGCGAGAGGTTGCGCAGTTCGAACGCGTTCCCCAGCGCGAAGACGTCCACGTCCACGATCGCGGGGCTCAACCCCACCGACTGCAGCAGCGCGATGTGCTCCTCGATCAGCGAGCGCTTGACCGCGACCAGCAGGACCTTGATCTGCCCCGCCGTCGCCGTCGCCTGGCCTTCGCCCGAGGGCCCGAAGTCGATGCGCTGCGCGTCGAGCTGGACCTCGTTCACGTCGAAGGGGATGTACTTGTCCGCCTCGTACTCGATCGCCTGCCTCAGGTCGGCGTCCGGGACCTGCGCCATCGGCACCTGCCGGATGATCACCGAACGCCCCGAGACCGACGAGACGCAACGCCGCGTCTTGATGCCGGATTCCTTGAGCAGTTTCTGGATCGTCTCGCCGACCGCGTCGGGCGATTCGATGGGCGCCGAGCCCATGCCCGAAATAAACAGACCTTGGCCCGAACGCGTCAGTTCCACCACCTTTACGGAGGCGGAACCCACGTCCAGACCCAACAATGCCTTACGCCGGCCAAAGAGTGCCACGCCCGGAAACTCCTTAGAGTATTCGCCTAAGGATAATTAAACATGGAGGTTCCTAACGGCCCCCGCGCCTTTCGTCAAGCCCCCTTTTACAGAGCGCTTAGACGCGGCTACCGTAAGGAACAGGCTCCCCCTAAGCCCTGAACCCTTCCCATTGCCTGCACGATGTGGCAATGCACACTGTACCCTATCGACCTTCGCTTAGCAACGGCTAAGCACA
>JAHCJK010000261.1 GCA_026184295.1 Planctomycetota bacterium | reverse complement strand
CTGGGACGCGGGTTCGATTCCCGCCGCCTCCACCATATCGCCTGCGAAAAGAGCCGAACGATGGAACACGCCTTGATCGCGAAGTAATCCGCAGCGCCGGGCATCTTCATGCCCGGTCTCCTCACAAATCCACATCTCCACGGATCGGTATTCGGCGGCCCCGGAAGGGCCTGCCATGGAAGGAGGACGTATGGGCTATTTCATGAGGCAATGCACGATGCTCCGGAAGACCAAGAGCGGAACGTCGGAATCGGTCGGTTGGATTCCCGAGCAGTTCGCCAAACTCGGCAAGCCGCTCAAACTCAAGGATGAGGACGGCCAGTGGGTTGACGGCTGGGTCGTCACGCAGGTGGGGTCCGTCCGACGCGCCGCGGCCGAGGTCAACCACCGTTCACGGGACCACGTCAGGCAGCGGGACGCGTCGGACGTGTGAGGTTCGCCCGGAGATCGTACGAGGATTTCCGGGGACGGGATACTCGACTATTTCAGGATGAAAGGCGAAAATAATTGCGTAGTCTGTCCCCGGATCTTTTGTCCCCGGATCTTTTACGGAATCTGAATTGTCGATAGTAGCTATTAACCGTATAGGAGCATGAGACATGACTAAAGTCCCACCACCATCGAAAGCTGCCACCAAGAAAAACGACAGTTCATCAGAACTTCCCAAGGCCGTGACTGACTGGTTGCGGAGCGTGTTTGCCACGTGCAATCGTCGAATAACAGACAAGCTCTGCAATAACCCCAATGCGCCGGAACCATCATTCGATCTCACGTGGATCGATGAACTGTCCCAGTACGCAACCCCAGTGCTAATCAACGACTCGTGGGTTGCACGCATCGATGCGCACTACCTCGGCGGCTTGCGGCACTTTATGGAATGGGAGATCGCGGACATCGGATTGCTCTTATTTGTACGTCGAAAAGGATCCGTCGTCACGCGAAAGGTTGCATTGCTGCAATCTAAGCGTCTCTACCCTACAAACAATTTGGTACGTGTTGAAGATCGATTCGATTTCGAAATTGGGATTGCACGCCTCGCCGATCCAGAGGACCTGGCGCACAGCATTGCGGCCACCAGGGAATTCGAATTTACCAATGGATGTGAGTACGGTGCTCTCTCGTCGGAATCCGAGCAGGTCAAGGCAATCGAGGAGTACCAGAAACAGAATGGTGTTCCGGTCCACTATCAATTCTACAATCCCATAAACGTTCCCTTTACTATGCGGATTCCAGCCACGAGCCGCCAGCGCTCGACAAGCGGTCCTGCACTCGGAGTTCGCATCATGCGTGCCGCCGACGTTCACTTCACATTGAGTGGCATGCCAAAGGGAAGCCATCCAACACTAGAGCAACTGAAACAGATCGGGGGGTATGGTGGTGAAACTGGTGGATGGTCTCTGGAAGATTTTGTTGTAGATTTGTTTCTGAGTTGCCGAGAGGGAACGCATTTTCAATCAGTGAACAGCCCTAAAATACAGAATCTGTTCTATCGCCGAAGCGGTCCCATCAGCGCTGCGATAGCGATTACGATTGAGGAGCTGAGCATTGATAGCCAAGCACCAAAAGCTGCGAAGAACAAGAAGAAGAGGAAGTAGGGGTGCTCAGAGCGCACAGCGCCCCGAACCTGACCGTGAACATTTACGCCAAGAATTCCGGGGACAGACTACGCAATTGTTTGAAAAAGCAATTACTGGTCCGCGATGCAATACAGGTATTCGTCGCCGTAGCGATCCGGAGCTGGCTACTCGATTATTTCAGGCTGAAAGCGGAAATAATTGAGTCTGTCCAGTCTGTCCCCGGATTCCCCAGCGGGTTTCTTTCGCTCAGCGGCTCTTCTCGGACGCGCCGTGGGCGGGCGCGGGCGGGTTGAGCGCCTGGGCGCGCGTGTCGGGATGGCCTTCGGGGGCGGGGGCGTCGGCGCGGATGAGCGCGAAGCGCACGCCTTCGGGATCGTGGCTGATCATGATGTTCGCCAGGCGCGCCCCGTTGCCGCTCGCGCCGCTCCGGTAGTTGCCGCCGTAGACGATGTGGTCCTTCTCCGAACGGTCGCCGTAGCCTGCGCCGGGCCTCCAGAACCAGTGCCAGCGGTTGCCGAGCACGTCGTACAGTCCCCAGGCGTTCGGCTGTTTCCGCGCCACCGGATGAATCTTTCCGCCGGCGTTTTCCCGCGTCCACGCGAACGCGCCGGCGTCCTCGGGCTTGTCGCCGCCGGGGTTCATCGTCGCGGCGCCCGCCCTCGCGGCATATTCCAGGCGCGGCTGGTCCGGCAGGATCACTTTCCAGCCGGCCGGCGCTCGCCGGGCCAGCGCGGGCAGCACCTTGTCCACCGTGTCGCGGTAAGGGATGCCGGCCGGCACCTGCGGTTCGCGTTCGGAGCCGGAGGCGGGGTTCTCGCTCAGGAGCGCGCGGTACTGTTCGACCGTCAGTTGGGTCTCCATCATGTAGAACGGCTCGGCGATCTTCGCCGGGCGCTGGCGCTCGTCGCCTTCGTGACCCGGTTCGGCGTTGGGGCTGCCCATGGTAAACGAGCCCGCGGGGATCAGCCGCCAGGTGACGGCGGGGCCGCCGTTCCCGGCCAGCGGCGTGGAGAGCGTGACGGCCAGGCCGGTCGCCTTCGCGGTCTCGGCCTGACGGCGCGCGGCTTCCGCGGCATCGAACGGCCACTCCGAGTAGACCTTCGCCGCCTCGCCGGCCGCGACCCGCAGGCTCATCAGGAACAGGACCGAAAGCAGCACGCCTCGGCGCACGTTCGTTTTCATGGCGGACCCTCCTTCATCCCGGCGCGCAGGCTCGCGCTCCATGGTTGCGTACACGCAAGGCGGCCCGCCGGCACGGGTCCATCTTTGACTTGTCGGGTCGTGGATTGGCTTTTGCGGCGGAGTCCGGCGCTAACGGGCCTTCGCGCGCCGTTTCATGTCCCGGAAGGCCGCTTCGATCAGCTCCGTCAACGCGGCTTCGTCGATGGCTTCGCCGGGGGTCAGTTTCACGTGGCGCATGCACTTGCCGGCGCCTTGCAGCAGTCGCTTCGGGTCGGGGAGTTCGGCGCCGCGGAAGAAGCCTACGTTGACGTGCGCGGTGAAGGCGTTCACGTAGCCGAAGGCGGCTTCGCCGGCGCAGGCGGTCGGGTGGCCGTCGTGCAGGAGCACCCGCACGTCGCCGCCGCACGCGCGCATGGCCTCGAACCAGCGGCGCGCGAGCGCGCCGAGGGCGCCCGGCTTGCCATCGAACCACGCTTCGACGGCGGCGTCGCGCGCCGCGGCTTCGGGAAACAGGAAGAGTCCGTTCATCTCCGCAGGCCGGCCTCCGCGCCGAATCGATTGCCCGTGCGCGAACGGACGCTACCATCGACGCTCATGAAATCCACCGGGAAGCCGGCGCCCCCCGGCGCCATGCTGCTTGAATTTGCGATGAAGCTGCTCGACGGCAAGGCCAAGCTGCGCATCGAGGCCGGCGCGGGGCGCGGCATCCCGGACCACCTCTTCACCGTCGTTCAACTGCGCCTGCTGCCTCGGGAAAAGCTCCCGCCCGCCCTGCACGAGGCCGCGGCCCGCAAGGTGATGCTCAATCATTTGAACGAGTACGGCGCGACCGCCTGCGAAACGGTCCTGGCGGCCTTCGCGAAGCTGCGCGTCTCGCCGGCCTGCCGTAAAGAAGTCCGAGCGGCGTACGCGGCCGCGCAAAAAGAATTGGCCGGGCCCCGCGCCGTGGTCTACCGGACCTCCGGCATCGACCTGAACCTGCGCGTCTTCGCGCCACGCGGGCGGGCGGCCCGGCCGCGGCCGGCGATCCTGTTCCTCTTCGGCGGCGGCTGGTACCTGGGCAAGCCGGAACAGTTCTTCGAGGCCTGCCGGTTCTTCGCGCGCAAAGGTTTTGTGGCGATGACGGTGGACTACCGGACCAAGGGGCGCAACGACGTCCCGCCGGCCGAAGGCGTGAAGGACGTGCGTTCCGCGGTCCGCTACGTGCGCACGCACGCGGGGGACCTGGGGATCGATTCGCATCGCATCTGCCTGAGCGGCTGGTCGGCGGGCGGGCACCTGGCGGCCGCGGCGGGCAGCCTGCCGCGCTTCGAGCATGCCGACGACGACCGCGCGGTCTCCTGCCGGCCCGACGCCGTGGCGATGATCGCGCCCGGGCTGAACCACCGCGACAACCCCTGGTTTGCGTACGTGAACGGCCCGCAAGGCGCGCCCACGGACGACCTTGCGCCTCTGCGGCACGTGCAAAAGGGCCAGCCGCCCACGCTCACCTTAAGAGGAGCGTGGGACCGCCTGGTCAGTTCCGAAGAGATGCACCGCTACGACAAGAAGCTGCGCGCCGCGGGGATCGTCTCGCGCGTGGAGGTACTCCAGAAAACGGGGCATCGCGAGGTTTTTAAAGCGGAATGCTACACGCGTATCCATCGCTTCCTTCGGCAGGTCTTCCGGTTAGAGTATCTTTGAATCATGCGCTAATGCATTGCTAACTAAGTTCTAACGAAAGACCGGCATCCTTCTGCCTATATGCGTGTCGCAAACATAATGTTGGAGCCGCCAATGACTTGTTCTACATCCGCCGGACGACTTTCCCGCGCCTGCACTTGGCTGATGGGCTTGGTGGTTCTGGCGGCGCTGCACGGGTGCGGCACCGGCGGTTCGAATCCGACGCCGACCCCGAACCCGACCCCCAACACGCCGCCTTCGGCCGAACAGCCCGCGCCGCCGGACGCGCTCGAGATCGTCTTCACGTACGGGTCCGAGAAAGAAGATTGGATCAAGGAGGTCACGGCCGGCTTCAACCAGGCGGCGAACAAGACCGCCGGCGGCAAGACCATCTTCGTGAAGGCAATCCCGATGGGCTCGGGGGAATGCATCGACGAGATTCTGTCCGGGCGGCGGCAGGTGCACCTCACCAGCCCGGCCTCGGCGGCGTTCATCAAACTGGGCAACGCGGAATCGCGCACCAAGACGGGGAAGGACCTGATCCCCTCGTCCGAGAACCTGGTGCTCTCGCCCGTGGTCATCGCGATGTGGAAACCGATGGCCGAGGCGCTCGGGTGGGGCCAGAAGCCGATCGGCTGGAGCGAGATCCTGGACCTGGCGAAGAATCCCAAGGGCTGGGGCGCGTACGGGCACGACGAGTGGGGCTCGTTCAAGTTCGGGCACACGCATCCGGAATTCAGCAACAGCGGGCTGATCTCGCTCTTCGCCGAAGTCTACGCCGCCGCGGGCAAGACCGCGGGCCTGACCATCGAGGACGTGGCCAAACCCGAGACCAAGGCCTACCTGAGCGGGATCGAGCGTTCCATCGTCCACTACGGCAGTTCGACGGGTTTCTTCGGCAAGAAGCTCTTCGCCAACGGCCCGCAGTACCTCAGCGCCGCGGTGCTGTACGAGAACATGGTCATGGAAGCGGCCACGCCCGGGAAGTGGAACCTCCCCTTCCCCGTCGTGGCGATCTATCCCAAGGAAGGCACCTTCTGGAGCGACCATCCCGCGGGCATCGTGGACCGCGAATGGGTGACGCCCGAACACAAGGAAGCTGCCAAGGCCTACCTGAAGTACCTGCTCGAGACGCCGCAGCAGGAACGCGCGCTGAACTACGGTTTCCGCCCCGCCGATCCGGCGATCCAGCTCGGCGATCGCTTCAGCGCCGCCAACGGCGTCGATGCCAAGGAGCCCAAGACCACGCTGGAGGTCCCCGGCACCGACGTGATGGCCGAAATCCTGAAGGCCTGGCACGAGAACAAGAAGCATTCGAACATCGCGCTGGTGATCGATACCTCCGGCAGCATGCAGGAAGACAACAAGATCGCCAACGCGCGCCTGGGCGCCGAACAGTTCGTCAAAATCCTGAACGAGCAGGACCGGTTCTCGCTGATGAACTTCAACAACAAGGCCTACTGGGCGCTCAAGGACGTCTCGATCAAGGACCAGCGCGCGCAGGCGGTCACGCGCGTGCAGGGGCTCTTCCCCGACGGCGGCACGGCGCTCTTCGACGCCATCGACGAGGCCTACCAGCACATGCTCGCGGCGCAGGGCAAGGACCGCATCTCGGCGATCGTGGTGCTGAGCGACGGGCAGGACACGAACAGCAGGATCAAGCTCCCGCAACTGCTCGAACGGATCCGCTTCGACAGCGAACTGCGCACGATCCGCGTCTTCACCATCGGGTACGGCAAGGGCGCCAAGGGCGCCATCGCGGACCTGAAGGCCATCGCCGAAGCGACGCAGGCCAAGTACTACGACGGCGCGCCGGAAAACATCGTCACGGTCTTCAAGGACATATCGACCTTCTTCTAAGGAAGCCTGCATGTCGGACAATCCGCAAAGCGACGGCCCCGGGCTGACGCTGCTCGGCAAACTGATCTCCATCCTGCTGATCGGCGGGCTCTTTTTCGGCGCGTACGTGCTGCTGAGCAAGGGTGCGCCGCAGACATCCGGCGAAGAGAACCCGCCCGCGCCGCCCAAGCCCGCCACGCCCGAGGACCCGCAGCCCAGGCAGGACCTCCCGCCCGGCCAGACGGTCACCGTCGGCATCGCGTACGGCACCGAAAAGAAGCTGTGGATGCAGTGGGCGCTGGAAGAGTTCGGCAAGACCGACGCGGGACGGCGCGTCAAGATCGAACTGATCCCCATGG
>JAHCJK010000260.1 GCA_026184295.1 Planctomycetota bacterium | reverse complement strand
AGCGCAAAGGCCGCGGCGGGGCCTTCGCGGCTGCCGCGCGCTTCGAAGAGTTTGAGGAACGCCGCCGCCGCGAGGGCGCTCATCAGGGCCGTCGCAAGGTTCAGGGCCCAGGGCCCGAGGGCGCTGAGCGGCGCGCAGACGATCTCCTGCACGGGATAGCCGGGAAAACGCGAGGGATGATAGACGCCGTTCAGCCACAGGTTGCGGGCGCTTACGTAGACGCGCCAGGCGTCGGGGTCGATGCCGCAGCCGTCGAAGAGGAACGGCGCGCGCGCGGCGAGAACCAGCAAGCCGGCCTGGAGCGGCCGCCAGCGGTTCGGCGGCGAGATTCCGTCCGTCGCGGAAGCATCAGCGGAGTCCATAGGTTCCCGGGGCGCGACGTTGAGGGCATCATACCCAACGCGCGCCGGGCCCGACAGGGCGATTGCGCCGCCGTGCCCGGCAAATCCGAAACGCCGCGCCTGCTCTGCTTGCACTGAGCCACGCGCGGGGAATAATGCCTCAAACCATGATCCTGGTGACCGGAGCCACCGGCTTTCTCGGCAACCACGTCGCGCGCCAGCTGATCGAGCGCGGCGAGTCCGTGCGCGTGACCGTGCGCAAGAGCAGCAACATGTCCGCGCTCGAAGGCATGAAGGTCGAGACCGCCGAGGCCGACCTGCGCGACAAGGCCTCGCTCGAACGCGCCGTGAAGGGCTGCAACATGCTCTTTCACGTCGCGGCCGATTACCGCTTCGACGTCGGCGATCCCGACGAGATGTACAAGAGCAACGTCGAGGGCACGCGCAACCTGCTCGAAGCCGCCGGCCAGGCGGGGGTCTCGCGCATGGTCTACACGTCCACGGTGGGCTGCATCGGCCTGCCGGACACGGGCGCGCTGGGCAACGAGGACACCCCGGTCTCGCTCGAGAAGATGATCGGGCAGTACAAGCGCACCAAATTCCAGGCCGAACTCGCGGCCCTTGAACTGGCCAGGAAGGGCCTGCCGATCGTCGTCGTCAATCCCACCGCGCCGGTGGGCGAACACGACATCAAGCCGACGCCCACGGGCGAGATGATCGTGCGTTTTCTCAAGCGCAAGATGCCGGCGGTGATCGACACGGGCCTGAACCTGATCGACGTGCGCGACTGCGCCGAAGGGCACCTGCGCGCGGCCCTGCGCGGGCGCACGGGCGAACGCTACATTCTCGGCTGCAAGAACATGACGCTGATGGATATCTGCAAGGCGCTGGCCAAGGTGAGCGGCCTGCCGGCGCCGACGATGCATCTGCCCTACGCCGTGGCCTACCTGGCCGCGTGGTTCAACACCAAGACGATGCTGGCGCTGGGCAAGACGCCCACGATCAGCCTTGAAGGCGTGAAGATGGCCAAGAAACGCATGTTCGTCGATTGCAGCAAGGCCGTGAAGGAACTCTCGCTGCCGCAGACCAATCCCGAGGAACCGCTCGCCCGCGCCGTGGCGTGGTTCCGCGAAAAGAAGTACGTCTGACCGAAGCACCGTCCGCCCGGGAGCCTCGCCCGTGATGGAATTCTGGAACAGCATGGACCCGGAGCAGCAGCGCATCATGGGCGACGCGCTGCGCCAGATGCTGCTGGTCACGACCGTCGGCACGTTCCTGATCCTGATCATTCACGTCCTGATCGCCTGGATCATGATGAAGTGCTTCGAAGCGATTCCGAAGCAGTACCACCAGGTCGGCGCGTGGCAGGTCTGGATCACGGTCCTCCCGTGCATCAACGTGATCTGGCATTTCCTGACCTATCCGCAGCTTTCGCGCTCGTTCCGGCGCTACTTCGAGGCCCAGGGGCGGACCGACGTGGGCGACTGCGGCGAACGCAAGGGCATGTACTTCGCGATCTCGTACGCCGCCGCGAACGTGATCCCCTGCATCGGCCTGCTGATCGCCGTCTACGCCCTGATCGTGCAGGTGGAGTACCTCAAGGAGGTCTGGAAGGCCCGCAAGCTGGCGCTGCAGGAGCCCCCGCGCCCGGACCCCGCGCAGTACTCCTGAATGCCGTTGCCAGCGCGGGCCGGGTCCTTACAGTGACGGCATGGACGTCCCGGCGCCCGCCCCCAGCGCGCATCCCCTGCGCGCGTACTTCCAGCGGAACCCCACGGCGATGCTCTCGGTCGTCGCGGGCCTGGCGCTCCTGATCAGCGCGCTGCCTCCGGGCACGCTGCCGAGCATCAGCGTCTGCTGGTTCAAGAATCAGACCGGCTTTCCCTGCCCGGGCTGCGGGCTGACGCGCTCGTTCGTCGCGATCTCCCACGGCGACCTGCCGGCCGCGTGGCACTTCAATCCCTTCGGCTTCTTCTTTTACGCGCTCTCGATCGCGCTGGCCGCGTGGCCGCTGCTGGCCTGGCGCTTCCCCAAACTCGCCGGGTGGCAGCCGGCGGGACGCCGGGCCACCTGGTTCGCGCTGGGCATGGTCGCGGCGATGTGGATCTTTGGGCTCTGCCGCATGTACGCCGGTTCGGACATCTAAAGGTACCTTCGCGCATGGCCCGCCCCGACGCCAAACCCCTTGTCGATGCGATCCTGAAAGGCGACCACGCGCGCCTGGCCGCGGGCATCCGCACAGCGCCCGAGGCCGCGCGTTCCTGGCAGCCGATCATGCAGGCCAGTTTTCAGGGCGACGACCGCGCGCTGAAGCTGCTGCTCAAGGCCGGCGCGGACCCGAACATCCAGGCGAAGACCGTCTTTCGCCACCGCCCGCTGCACCGCGCCGCCGAACACAAGATCACCATGCCCAAGCACGCCGGGCACGACCGCGCGGTCAAACTTCTGCTCGAGGCCGGCGCCGACCCGCTCGCCCGAGGCACCCAGCACGACTGGACGGCGCTCGCCGTCGCGGCCCTGGGCGGCGAACCGCGTTTCGTCGAAGCGATGCGCGCGAAGGCCGGGCCCCTGGACGTCTGGCTCGCCGCGATGCTGGGCGACGTCCGCCGCGTGAAGGCGCTGCTGGCCAAGGACGCGAAGCTCGCGCTTGCCCGCGACGAAGGCGGCTGGGACGCGCTCTCCCTGGCCGCGGCCTCCAGGATGCATCTGCGTTCGCCCGCGGACGCCGCCGCCCTGCGTGCCGTCGCCGATGCGCTGCTCGAAAAAGGCGCCGACCCGAACGCGGTCTGGAAGTTCCAGGGCAAGTGGCCGCTCACGCCGCTCTACTGGGCCGCGGGCTGGAGCGGCAACGCGGGCGTGACCGAGGCGCTGCTCAAAGCCGGCGCGAAGACCGACGACGGCGAGGCGCTGCATCACGCCGCCGAGAACCTGCACGTTCCCTGCCTGGAACTGCTGCTCAAGCACGGCTGCGACATCAACCACCGCCACGAGACCGTGGGCAACACGGCGCTGCACTTCATCGTCATGTACACGAGCCTGCGCGGCGTGCCGTGGCTGCTCGAACACGGCGCCGATCCCAACCTGGCCTGCACCGACGCGCGCGAGAACGCGCTGCACGCGGCCGCCCGGCGCGGCTGCAACGCGGACCTGCTCAAGCTGCTGGCGAAACACGGCGCGGACCCGAAGGCGAAGAACCGCAAGGGCCAGACGCCGCTCGACGTGGCCGTCGCCGCGAAGCACAAGAACGCCGCCGCCGCGCTGCGCGCGCTGCAGGGCTAAAGTTTCAGCGAGCCGGTCAGGTGCGAGGGGGCGCCGAGGTTTTCCTGGGCGAGCCAGGCGTCGAATTCGCCCGGGAGGCGGTTGAGCAGGTCCGGGTCGAGGTAGTTCGTGGTGCCGACCTGGACGGCGCAGGCGCCGACGACGAAGAATTCCAGCGCGTCGCCGAGCGACCGGATCCCGCCGATGCCGACGATGGGCGTGCCGGGGCAGGCCTTGGCCGCCTGCCAGACGCAGCGCACCGCCACGGGCCGCACCGCCGGGCCGCTCAGGCCGCCGGTCACGTTGGCGATGCGCGGGCGGCGGGTCTTCACGTCCACGGCCATCCCGATGAGCGTATTGATGAGCGAGAGCGCCTGCGCGCCGCCTTCGACGGCCGCGCGCGCGATCTCGGCCAGGTCGGTCACGTTGGGGCTCAGCTTGGCCATCAGCAGCTTTTTGGTGGTCGGGGCGAGCGCCTTCATCAGCCGTTCGCAGTCCTTGGGATCGCTGGCGAAGCGCGTCCCGTGCTTCACGTTCGGGCAGGAGATGTTGATCTCGAAGCCGTCCACCGCGTCGATCTTGTCCAGCGCCGAGCAGATCGTGGCGTAGTCGTCCACGGAGTCGCCGACGACGTTGACGAGCACCTTCGTGGGCAGGCCGGCCAGTTCCGGGACGCGGTGGTCGATGAAGCTCTGCAGCCCGCAATTTTCCAGGCCGATCGCGTTGAGCATCCCCGCGGGGGTCTCCCAGATGCGCGGCGTCGGGTTGCCTTCGCGCGGCTTGACCGAGAGCGACTTCGTGACGACCGCGCCGACCTTGGAAAGGTCCACGATGGGCGCGTATTCGCTGCCGTAGCCGAAGGTGCCCGAGGCGGCGAGAAAGGGCGTGGAAAGCGTGAGCGGTCCGAGCTGCGTCGCGAGGTTGGGCATGGGCGACATGCTACGGGACGCGGGGTATACTGCAACGTGAAGCCTTCGCGCGCGCGCCGCGCCGGAAGACAGGCATGCCCGAAAAATCGCCGCTCGAAACCGCCCGGTCGTTCGTCCCCATCGCGCTCGGCTTCGCCGTGCTCTTTGCGGCGCTTGCGTACGGGCAACCGCGGCACAAGCCCGGGCCGCCGCCTTCGGTGCAGGCCCCGAACGAGGCGCCCGACGACCCGCTCGTGCCGCCGGCCATCGCGGCGGCGCGCCAGGCGGTGGTCTACATCCGCGTCACCGGCCCGCGGGAAGGCCTCCGGGTCCACGGCTGGCAAGGCTCGGGCTTTCTGGCCTGCGTGGAAGGCACGCGCGGGTTCATCGTTACCAACAAGCACGTCGCGTACGCGCCGGACGCGCGCAAGATCGAGGTCGTCTTCCACGCGGGCACGGGCGCGCAGCGCTGGATCACCGCCAAGCCGCTGGGCCACCACGCGAGCCTCGACTTGGCCATCCTGGAAATCGAGGCCTCCGGCCTGCCCGAGCCGCTCGTCTGTTCGGAGGTCACGATCCCCGACGCGCAACTCCCGATGAAGGCGGCGACGATCGGGTTTCCCGGCGGTTCCCGCGGCATGACGCCGCTCCCGCGCGCGACCGTGGGCCGCGGGGCGCTCACCCGGTTCTACGGCGGCAGCCAGTACGTCTTCCAGGACCTGGGCACGTACGCGGGCGCGTCGGGCTCGCCGGTGCTCGATCCGTTCGGCGAAGCGATCGCGGTCGTGCACGGCGGCGTGAACAACATCACGTTGGCCGTGACGAGCCAGGAAGTGCTGCGTTTCTTGAAGTCGAAGGGCCTGCATCCGCCCGGGCGCTGAAGGCCGGCGCGTCAGGGGCGCTGCGTGGATTCGCCGGCGGGGGCTTCGGGCTTTTCGGCGGTCTTTTTGGGCGGATGGAAGAGTTCGGCGTAGAGAAAGAGCGCGACGCCGGCGCAGATGAAGATGTCGGCGACGTTGAAGACGGCCCACTTGCCGATCAGCGGCAGCGGCGGGACGAAGTCGAGGAAGTCGCGCACGTACGAGAAGAGCACGCGGTCGATCAGGTTCCCGAGCGCGCCGGAGATCAGCAGGCCCTGCCCGGCCAGCAGCGCGGAGTGCCCGGTTTTCCACGAGACCGCGTACCACCAGGCCATGAGCGGGATCGCCAGGCCGGTGACGGCCAGGATCACGGCGGTCTTGCCGCTGAGCATGCTGAAGGCGACGCCGGTGTTCTGCGCGTGGGTGAAGTGGAAAACGCCTTCGATCACCGGGACGCTGCGCCCTTCGGGCACCATCCAGAAGAGCAGGTATTTCGTGAGCTGGTCCAGGACCACGCCCAGCAGCACCAGCATGGCGAAGGGAAGCGGGCGTCGCATGCGCGCAGTCTACCGCCTGGCCCCCCGTTGGACAGTGAACGCGCCGAAACGCGCCCGTTTCAGGCCTCCGCGCGGGGCCTGAAAAGGAGCGTGGCCCGCCATCTTCTTTGCATCAATGGAGTTGACGTGACGCGCTCCTTGGCGAAGATACGCACTTCGGTCACTCGCTGGCTGCACGTTGGAGGATACTTCATGGCTGAAGCTCCCAAAACCGTCAAAGGTCCCGCGCCCAAGGGCGCGGCCGGCAAGCCCGCGCAAAAGGGTCCCAACCCGATCATGCCGCTGATTGCGATCCTGCTGATTCTCGGCGGCGCGGCCTGGCTCGCGTACGACATCGCCACGGCGCCTCCGAAGAAGAAGCAGCCGGGTGGCCACGGCGGGCACTAGACCGCACTCGGTTTCGTAAGCAGGCTGGTCTTAAGCCGGGTCTCGCGCCGCGAGGTCCGGCTTTTTTTGTGCGCGCGCGTCAATGCTGCACGCGGTAGCAGGCGCGGAAGATTCGCCCGAGAAAGATCACGTTGCCGAGCATCAGGGTCGCCACGGCGGCCACGAAGTAGAGCAGTTCGGCGCGGAAGACGGCGTACAGGACCGAGGCCAGGAGCATGAGGACCGCCAGCGCCAGCCCGGCGAGCACGAACGCCAGAAAGAGCGCCCCGAAGCCCGTCCACAGCGCCTCGAAGATGCCGCGCGCGTTCCAGTGCAGCGCCAGCGTCGCCACCATCA
>JAHCJK010000026.1 GCA_026184295.1 Planctomycetota bacterium | reverse complement strand
AAAAGTACGGCGGGCCGCAGCACTTCCTGGTCACGCTCACCGCCACGGCCGAGGCGCAGCCGAAGCTGCTCAAGATCAGCTACGCGATGCCGCTGGCGAAGTTCCTCTGCGAAGGCGAACTGAGCGCCGCGGGCAAGCCCGCCTGGACCTTCCGCGCGACGTGGGTGGAGCAAGGCGAGGACGGCAAGGAGGCGCCGAAGTCGCACGAGGACGCCGCGCCCGCGCCGCCGGACCTGCTCAGCGACTACCTGCTCGTCCCCATCTCGCCTTTTCTGCCGCGCAAACAGGGCGAATGCTTCCACTTCACCAACCTGAATCCCGCCACCGGCGAAGTGGCCGCGCCCTCGGGCCTGCTCGTGGCCGCGCAGGAAGACGTGGACCTGGGCGGCACGAAGGTGAAGGCGTGGCGGATCGACCAGTGTGCGTGGGGCCAGGTGGCGCGCTCGACCTACGTCAGCGAGGACGGGCGCGTGGTGAAGAACGTCTACGGCCCCGGCGTCGAATCGTACCTCACCGACAAGCTGAAGGCCCTCGCCAACCTCCCGCCCGTCATCAAGCCGGCCAGCCGCTGACGGCTACACGCCCGAGGCTTCGATCTGCTTCAGTTCGCCGGGGGTCAGTTCGGGGGCGTGGGCGGCGAGCGCGTTTTCGTCGGCCTGCTGCGGCGTTTTGATCCCGGGAATCACGACGCTCACCACGTCCGACGCGAGGCAGAAGCGCAGCGCGGCCTGCGCCAGCGTGCGCCCGGTCTGTTCGGTCAGGAAGCGCAGCTTCTCGATCCTGGCCAGTTCGCCCGAGAGCGTCGCGGCATCGAAGCGCTGGCGGCGCCCGTCGTTTTCGGGGAAGACGTGCCCGGCGGCGTACTTCCCCGTCAGCAGGCCGTGGTACAGCGGGATGCGCACGATCACGCCGACGCCGTGCTTCTGGCAGAACGGAAAGAGGCTCGCGTGGCCGCGGCTGAGCAGGTGGTACGGAATCTGAAGCGTCTCGGCCTCCCCCGCTTCCACCGCGATCCGGCCTTCTTCGGCCGCGCCGATCGAGGCGCCGTAGTGCGCGATCTTGCCCTTGTCCTTCAGTTCGCGGAGCACGTCCCAGGTCGCGCGGTTTTCCAGGACCTCGCGCGGCGCGCCGTGCAACTGGTAAACGTCGATGCAGGTGACGCCCAGGCGGCTGAGGCTGCGGTCGCAGGCCTTGCGGATGTACTCGGGCGAGAAATCCTTCGCCTGCGGCTCGGGATCGCGGCGCACGTGCCCGACCTTGGTGGCGACGACCACGCGGCGCGGGGCCACGCGCAACGCCTTGCCGACCAGGGTCTCGCTGTGGCCCATGCCGTAGGCGTCGGCCGTATCGACGAAGCTGACGCCAAGTTGGAAGGCGCGCGCGAGCGCCGCGAGGCTGGTCGCATCGTCCACGGCGCCGTACGCCATGCCCCGGCCGGCCACCACGGCGCCCCCGCCGATGGCCGCCGCGCCGAAGCCGATCTCGCCGACTTTGATGCCAGTGCTTCCCAGATCCCTGCGCCGCATGGCGGGGACCGGAGCCGTGCTATCCATCCCAGATGTCTCCTCGCGGACGGCGGGCCGCCGCGCTGCGTTGGTCAAATTCCGTGTCAGGCGCTATAGTTCTACTTCCGTTCCGACACAAGGCAATGCACGTGCCGCAAAACCCGGGTTTGCGAGAGGAGCCAGCATGTCTTCGATGGGCCACGACGAACGCCGCCAGCCCCATGCCCCCGACGTACTCGAACGAGAGACGCTCGACGGCGGCTTCTCCGCAGGCTGGGGCCTGCACCAGCAGCCTTCGGAGACCTACATTCTCGACTGCCACACCCACATGCTGGCCAAGAAGGCTCCCGCGATTCTCAAGGCCTTGAAAGGCTACTACGAACGCGCCGGCGCGATGCGCCTGCGCCGCCACCTGGCGCTCGACGGCCGCCCCGACCGCGCCGCGGAGTTCGGCAAGGTGAGCAAAAAGGACGACCGCTTCGTCTGGATGTCGTGGATCGACCACGACCAGCCCGACCTGAAATTCTTCAAGAAGGCCGCCAAGCTCCCCGGCTTCTGCGGCTTGAAGCTGCACAACAAGAAGCTGATCGAACAGGGCGCCGCGCCCGAGACATGGCTGAGCAAGGCCTGGGACGACTTCTTCGATTTCTGCGGCGAGATCGGCAAGCCGGTGCTGATGCACGTGACGCAGCGCCACACCGAATGCCCGTACATGGGCGGCGGACGGTTTTCCTACTGGAAGGTCGGCTGGACCAAGGGCGTGAAATACACCAACCGCGATCTGCTCGAAGTCTTCCTCACGCAGGTGAAGCGGCATCCCAAGACGACTTTTATCGGCGCGCACCACCTCCACATGGGACCCGAATGGGTCGGGCGGCTCTTCGAGGAACACCCCAACCTGCTCGTGGACCTCTCCTGCGGCAACATCGTCCGCTTCTGCGACGAGATGTACGAGGCCGACCGCGAACGCTGGCGGAATTACGCCCTGCGCTGGCAGGACCGCATCCTCTTCGGCACCGACTGCGCGCTGGGAGGCTCGGCCGGCTACTGGTACCTGTGGGAGACCCTCGCGGCGCACATCAAGTTCCTGCATTCGCTGCGCCTGCCGCAAGAAGCGCTCGAAAAGATCGCGCACGCGAACTTCGAACGGGTCGCGGGGCTCCAGCCCCTGGCGCTCAACGGCGCCGACTGGCTGTTCGTGCGCCCCTGAACGCCCGGAGTTCGCGGGACTGGCGAATGGCGCAAGCCATTTGAAACCCCCGCGCGCCGCACCTAGAATGCGCCCTGCTTGGTGGGAGACTTGCCGTTGCCGAAGCAGGAACAGGGACCGGGCCGCGCGCACGGAAGGCGTGCTCCGCTGCGACTCCGCGAGTCCACGGACTTCCAGCGTGTCTACAATGCGCAGGAGGCGCTCCACGGACCCAACGTGGTGGTCTTCTACTGCGCCAACGGCTTGCCGCTGGCGCGCATGGGCGTCTCGGTGGGGCGCAAGCACGGCAACGCCGTGCGCCGCAACCGCATCAAGCGCGTGCTGCGCGAGGCCTTCCGGCAGGCGCAGGACATTCTGCCCAGCGGGTACGACTACGTCCTGATCCCGCGGCGCGGGGTGCGCGAGTACCGCACCTGCGACGTGCGCGCCTCGCTGGAGCACCTGGCGCGGAAGATTCCGCTGCCGGGCGAAGGAACGCGGCTGGCGCAGGCCCGCGCGGGCGAAGCGCCGCCGCCTCCGGCACGGCCCACACAAGGTGCGCCGATCCGTACGATGGGATCGGAGAACGGGGAGAAGCAGGCGAAGCCGAGGCGGGGCATTTCGAGCCGGACATTTATTAAAAGGCCGCCCCCAAAACCTTGATTGCATGCCCCAGCATGCCGATATGATGCCGGGCTTTGGGCGGTCCAAGGAGGTTGGCAGACTTTGGCCGGAAGCAGGTGGTCCCGGCTGATCGCGTCCGCGCCGGTGCACGTCTACCGGGCGACGCTTTCGTGGCTGCTGGGCGGGCACTGCCGCTTTACGCCCACGTGTTCGGCCTACGCGCTGGAAGCGATCGAGAAGCACGGCGCGCTGAAAGGCTGGTATCTGGCGATCCGCAGGCTGCTCCGGTGCCAGCCGTTCTGCGCCGGAGGCCACGATCCGGTGCCGGAAGCGCGGGGAACCGGCGGAACGCCGGCGGACGGGACGCGGGAATCCGAGGTCAGACGCTGAGGGGCAGATCGGGACAACATGTCAGCAAAATCGGTGGACTGGGTAAAGATCGCTGGGCTGGCCGTGGCCATTCTGCTGCTGATCGGCAGCCAGTGGTACTACGCGAACCAGAATTCGCAGCGCCGCATGCAGTACGAGCGCGAGATGGAAATCTGGACCGCCCAGCAGAAGGAGAAGGAAGAAGAAGAGGCCGCGCGCAGGAAGGCCGAGGCCGAAGCGCGCGCCAAGGCCGCCAAGACGGAAGAAGGCAAGAGCGCCGAGGCCAAGAGCGGCGAACCGGCGCCCGGCGACCCGGTCAAGACCGGCGAAGCCAAGTCCGGGGAAACGAAGTCCGGCGAAGCGAAGTCCGGCGAGCACGATCCGCCCGTGATGGAGGCCCCGAAGGAGATCGCCGAGGCCCCGCCCGTCGAGATGAAGGGCGAGAAGCTCACGCTCACCTTCTCCCCCGTCGGCGCGTCGCTGCGCAAGGCCTCCCTGGCCACCATCTACCCGGTCTCGCCCAAGTACGACCCGTCGCAGACGGTGGGCCTCGAGATTCTCGACGAGATCGAACCCGGGCGCCTGAGCCTGGCGCTGACGGGCATCAGGATCGGCGACACGACCTACGGCGACCTGGAAGCGCGCGTCTGGGAGGAAGCGGAGAACACCGAGGGCTTCGCCGGCGAGGAGAAACGCTGGACGCTGGCTTACGCCACCACCGTCACCGCCAAGACCGATCCGTACGCGCCGGTGTGCCGCATCACCAAGCGCTTTACCTTCGCGCAAGGCGATCCGTACGTCGGCGTGCAGGTGATCGTGAAGAACCTGACGAAGGAAAAGTTCGCCTTCGAGTACGGCCTGCGCGGCGCCGCCGGCGTGCTGATCGACGGCCCCGCCAGCGATCCCAAGCAGGGCGCCTACGTGATCGAGAAAGCGCAGCTCGCCTCCGCGCGCCTGAACGACGCCGAACCCACCGTCACCTACGTGGACGTCGCCACCGCGGGCAAGCCCGACGAGACCAAGCGCAGCAGCAGCCTGGACCAGAACCTGTGGGGCAACGTCCACAACCGCTTCTTCGTCGCCTCGCTGGTCGCGCGCGACCCCACGACCGCGATCAAGATTTCGGCCGAGATGATCCACAAGGGCCTGCGCAAGGACAAGCTCTCCGACCCGCGCTATCAGGAAGACAGCCTGACCGTCGTGATGCACCGCCGCCGGAGCAGCGACGTCGCCGCGGGCGCCAGTTCCGAAAGCGACGCCTACGCCTTCTACCTGGGGCCCTCGCAGGAAGACAACCTGACGGCCTTCGAGGAATCCCTGCAGCTCCCCAAGCCCGTGCAACTGCACCTGACGGTCCAGTACTGCGACGTCTTCGGCTGGCGCTGGCCCCGCGTGGACCTGCTCGGCCGCCTGCTGCTCTGGATCTTCAAAGGCATCTATGCGCTGACGTCGAACTACGGCGTGGCCGTGATCCTGCTGACCCTGATCGTCAAGCTGGCCCTGCACCCGCTCCAGCGCAAGCAGAGCATCAGCATGTTCAAGATGCAGGAACTCCAGCCGCAGTTGAAGGCCATCGAAGACAAGTACGCCGGCGCCACCAGCCCGGAACTGAAGCAGAAGAAGGAAATGGAAAAGTGGGACCTCATGCGCAAGGCCGGCGCGAACCCGCTGACCGGCTGCCTGCCCATGTTCCTGCAGATGCCGATCCTCTTCGCGCTCTACGGCGCCTTCAGCCACGCCTTCGAGATCCGGCAGGCCAGCTTCCTCTGGGCCCACGACCTCTCGCTCTCGGACCGCCTGGCCGACCTGCCCTTCTGGCCGCACCACTTCAACCTGCTCCCGATCCTCTACATGGGCATGACCATCACGCAGACCCTGATGCAGCCCAAGCCCGCGACCATGGACCCCGCGCAGGAAAGCCAGCGCAAGATGATGTCCTTCATGCCCGTGATGTTCGGCTTCCTCTTCTACAACATGCCCTCGGGCCTCCTGCTCTACTTCGCCTCCAGCGCGACCTTCGGCATGCTCGAAAGCTGGTACATCAAGAAGTTCGTGCTCAAGAAGACCGACGGCAGCGACAGCGCGCCCCCGGCCACGTCGTCTTCGCCCATCCCGGGCATCAAGGCGGCGGCCAAGTAGCGCGGCGAACGATTCCGGCGGAACGAAAAAGGCGGACATGCGTCCGCCTTTTTTCATGCCCGAAGCAAGAACAACAAGCTACCGGGCGAGCGCCTTGAAGATCTCGAGCGCTCGGGCGAGCCGCTCGTCGGGCGCGGCGTACGAGATGCGGAAGTGCGTGTCGCGCCGCGAAAAGACCCCGCCCGGCACGAGCAGCAGCTCGCGGCGCACGGCCTCTTCGACGAACGCCGTTCCGTGGGCGTACTTCGCGGGCGTCTTCACGAACAGATAAAACGCGCCGCCGGGCGTCACGGCTTCGTAGCCGGCCGCGCGCAGGCCTTCCAGCATGCGGTCGCGCTTGGCCTCGTAGGCGGGCACCGCCGCCGAGAGGTCGGCGTCGAAGGCGGCGAGCGCGGCCTTTTGCGCGAAGCTGGGCGCGCAGACGAACGTGAACTGCTGCAGCTTCAGCATCGCGTCGATCAGGTGTCTCGCGCCCAGCGCCCAGCCCACGCGCCAGCCGGTCATCGCCGCGGTCTTGGAAAGCCCGCCGAGCACCACGCTGCCTTCGGGGTAGTACGACGCGAGGCTCCGGCCGCGCGGGCCGTACGTGAAGAGTTCGTAGATCTCGTCGCTGACCAGCGCCAGGCCCTTGCGCCGCGCCAGGTCCGCGAGGGCCTTCTTGGAATCCTCGTCCATGCAGGCGCCGGTGGGATTGCCGGGGGACATCGCCAGGATCAGCTTCGTCTTCGGCGTGACGAGCGCTTCGACCTTGGCGGCATCGACGCGGAAATCCGGGTACGTGTCGTAGTAGACCGGCACGCCGCCGCACATCGTCGTCAGGTGCGTGTAGCTCACGAAGTACGGATCGGGCACGAGCACCTCGTCGCCGGGGTTGACCAGCGCGAGCAGCGCCAGCGTCAGCGCGCCAGAGACGCCGCTGGCGACGAAGCAGTCTTCCATCTTCACGCCGTGGTCGGCCTCGTATTTGGCCAGGACGCGCGCGCGCAGTTCGGGGATGCCGCCCGAGGGCGTGTAGCGGTTGAAGCCGCCCTTGATCGCCGCGACGGCCGCGTCCTTGACCGGATCGGGCACGTCGAAGTCCGGCTGGCCGATCGAGAGATTGATGGGGTCCTTCAGCGTCGCGGCGAGGTCGAAGATGCGGCGGATGCCGGAGGCTTCGATCTGCGCGGCGCGCCGGGCGATCAGGTCTTTCACGGAGGGTCTCCTCGCGGTGCGAACGCGAGCCAGATTACTCCGGATCGCGCGCGGCGCGAGCGAAACGCGTTTCAGGATGGGAGCGCTTCAGGGAACCGTCGCGGGGCCCGGATGCCGCGGCGAACCGTTCGGCTGCTCCGTCCACGCTTCGCCCTTGCGGATCAGTTCTTCGAAGACCGACTGCTCGTCCGCGCCGATGGGCGGCAGTTCCAGCCGCGCGTCGAACGGTTTCAAATACGCGCTCACGCAGGCGTCGAAGGTCGGGCCGGCGTCCAGGTTGGCCTCCACCAGCGCCGCCAGCACGCGCGCGGCCATGCGCGCATCGAGCCGGTCGCCCTCGCGGATCGTCTCGGCCAGGCGCGCCAGGGCTTCCTCGCGGCAGAGGCGCCGGTCGAAGGTGCGTTCGAGGAAATCCGCGTGGCCGTTCTTGGCCAGCACGACCAGCGCGTCGTAGTACCCCGGCCCGTTCGCGGCAAAGACGTCCAGCGCCACCGAATTCTGAAAGAGCGTCCAGGGCCGCTTGAGCAGGATTTCCGCCGTCCAGCGGCGCGTGACTTCGTGCGGGCTGCTCAGCATCGTCGTCCAGTACCTGCGCCAGGCGCCGCCGCTGGTGAGCTGTTCGACGGCGACGCCTGCGTCGTCGAAGAGGCGCCGGCGCCGGGTGCGCGCGGCGAAATCGAGCAGATCCTGTAGCGCCGCCGTGCGCTGTTCGGCCGCGAGCGCCTTAAGGTACGGCTCCGCGAAGGCCACGTGCGCGCGTTCCAGCATGCCGAAGGCCTGGCGCAGTTCGGCCTCGCTGCCGTCGCGCGCGAGCGATTCGGCCATCGCTTCCTGGACGTCGGCGGGCACGAGATCGACGGCCTCCGGGTCCAGGGTCAGCGCCCGCGCGCGCTGGGGGTCCTGCGCGCAGAGCACCTTCCACGCGTAGCCGCGGATGGCCTTGGTCGGATCCTGCATGCGGGAAAGCAGCGCCTCCGAGGGCAGTTCTCCGCCCACGACGAGCGAGAAACCCAGATTCCGCGCGCGCGGCCCCTCGTACAGGTCCAGCAGGCCGTTGAGGCCGGACTTTGCCGCGTCGGGCGTCCAGCGCACCACCGGCCCCTGCCAGCTCACGAATTTCGAATTCGCGTGCATCGCCGCCGAGTAGACATACAGCGCGGCGAGAAAGACCGGCAGGCCCGCCAGCACGGCGACGGCGCCGAAGAACGTCATCGCGGACCGGCGGCGGCGCGCGAGCGTCCAGGTCTCGTCGTTTCGTGCGCGCGCGCGGCGTTCGGCCGCGTGCCCGCGCGCCATCGCCACCGGCGCGGCCAGCAGCGTGCCAAAGAGCAGCGCCGGACCCCACGCCGGCAGGCCGATCCACGCGCCCCAGGTGAACCACGCGTCGTTCAGCCCGCCCCACTGCGTCAGCGCGTCCCACTGCCACAGGCCCAGCGCGCCCATTTCGAGCACGAACAGGAGCGCGACCGAGAGCGCCCAGCGCTTGGGTTCGCCGCGCCAGAGCGCGCGCAACGCCATCCCCGCCGACCAGAGCGCCAAGGCCAGCCCCGCCGCGCCGCCGACGCCCTGGATGGTGTAGGCTTCGTCCTTCTTCAGACCCACGATCCACGCCACGACCGCCGCGACCAACGCCGCGAAGAGCGCCAGGGCGTGCAGCATCGCCGCGCTGCGCCCCAGCAACCCCGCCGCCGGGTCGTGCGCGGGCGTTTCGCGCGCGAGTTTTCCCGAAGGCGCGCCCGAGGCCGCCAGCGCGCTGCGCGGGTCGATGCGGACTCTAGCGTCCATCGGCGTTCAACTTCGCTTTCAAGGCTTCAATGGCCTGCGACTCGGACGAAGTCATGGGAATTCCTGCAGGGGTGATGTAGCAAGGCGCGAAGCTTTGTTGAAGGGTCCACTGCATGCGTCCTTCTTTCAGGAATTGAAGCACCCAAAAGGCCATGTGTTGGTGATAGGGGTCTTTCCGATCGAGCAATTTCACAAGCGCAGGAATCAGTTCCAAATCGGAGCGCTTAAGAATCCCTCGAAATATGCCGTCGAGTTCGGCACTCCGTTCCTGGCCGGGCGACATGAGCAGGGCCTCCACCTCAGCGGATGGCGCATGCGCTCCGAATTCGCATCCTGCCCACCAACGAGCGCAGGCCCAGTAGGCATGGGGGCGTTCCAGCATCTGCCGCGCCAGGGCCATGCCTTGCGGCGTTCCCTTTAGGCGCGCCCATGCTAAATCCGCAATCTGATCATCCGAATCGCAGGCCAGCCTTTCGAGGAAAGTGCCGCTCGGGCAGCCGTAGCCAGCCATAACCAGGGGCAGCGCGAAGGTGGCGCGGCCAACCCGGCTGGCATCGCAGAGCCATTCCTTCATGAAATCGGGCGAGACGCGAATGACGGCGTCGCTCAGCACCGTGTTCGTCCCCTGGCGCGCCGAGTACACCGAAAAGAGAAGCATCGCGGGCCAGCCTGCCAACACGCTCAGGAGCATCATGACCGCGGCATACCAGCGCGCGCCGTGCATCCAGCGCTGACGGCGCGTCCAGTCGCGGGCCTTCTCCGACCGCTTGAACGTTCGCGTCACCCGCCACCAGGCTAGGGGCGCCGCCACGAAAGTGCCCAGCACGAAGCAGGGTATCAACACAGGCAACAGCAAGGCGTGCGCGACGGCCTCGAGTTCCGAGCAGGTCTTGTAGTTCAGCACCAGCGGCCACCACAACGCCATGCAAGGCACGACAAGCTCGATCATCACCCACGCGATGTTCAGCACCGGCAGCAGCGGGCGTTCGGCGCGGAACAGCGCGCGGATCGAGATGACCAGCGACCAGAGCGAGAGCGTCATCGCCGCCGCGCCGCCCACGCCCTGGACCGTCTGCGACTCCTCGCTGATTTCGCCCAGCACCAACATCATGCCCAGCGCGGCGAGAAAGAAGACGTACGCGAGCGCGTGCAGCAGCATCGCGCTGCGGCCAAGCGAGCGTCCGTCCGGCGCCGCCGCCGCGGCCGGAGGCGGGTTCGGCAGCGGCACGCCGGAGGCGGCCTTGGCACTGTGGGGATCGAGGCGCACGCGGACATCCACGGCCATCACGCTCCGTTCAATGAATGTACCGGCCGAAATAGTTCAGCGCGTTGAATCCGAACGGCATGGCCGCGAAGAGATACAGCGTCGCGCTGACCATCACGAAGCGCGGCGAGTCTTCCACTTCGGCCAGCAGGACCATGAGCAGAAAGAGCGTGACAGGCAGCTGAAGGCTCACCGCCGCCAGGGAGAACCAGCAGAAGCCGCATACGATCATGGCCAGACACGGCAGGATCAGCACCGCCTGCGCCAGCCGCGATCGTTCACCACTCGCGCGCGAGCGCGCCGCCAGCAGGAGCGACCAGCATCCGATGACCAGACTGGCCAGGATGGAGATTGAACGGAACGGCTTCGCCGATGGATCGTCGAAGAAAATCGTGCCCCACCCCAGCAACCCGAACAGCAGCGCGACGCCCAGCGCCATGGCCGCGCTCTGGCCCAGCGGCTTCCCTGCACATGTGCCGCGGGAGGCGAGGTCCATAGGAAGCTCCGCGTGCGCCATCGTGGCTGCTCCCACGCCGTTTGAGAGGTATCCTTATTCCCTATTATACGCCTTTTTGCGCCGTTGTTTTACGTCCGAAGGAAAGATTCAGGGGTCAGGATTTAGGATTTAGGGAAGGAGCGGCTTCGCCACCCTCCTAAGAAAAAAGCAGCGCATCGCGCTGCTCCTTCCCTGATTCCTGAATCCTGATTCCTGATCCCTGATCCCTGCCGTTACGTTCGTCGCTTCGCCTTCGAACCCGGCTTCTTCGCGGGCTTGGCGGCTTTGGCGGGCTTGGCGGCCTTCGAAGGAATCAGCTTGTCGAGTTCGTTCGTCTTCACTTCGCGGTTGAGTTTGATGCTTTCGAGCGCGGCGAAGACCATGTCGAGCGACTTCAGGTTGTCCTCGCTGCTGCATTCCGGTTCGCGGTTCTCGTTGATCGCGGCCGTGAACTCGGCCAGGATCGCGGCCTGCCCGCCCAGGGGCAGCGAGTCGAGCGGGATCTCTTCGCGCTTGCGTTCGGGCGTGCGGTGTTCGCGCGTGAAGAAGAGCTTGTCGCGCTCCCACGTGAGCGAGCCTTCGGGGCCTTCGATGCGCCATTCGCCGTTCCACGAGGTCCGGTAGCCGAGCGTGCAGCCGATGCCGCGGTGCACGGCCTTCAGGCCGTTCTTGCAATCGAAGACGATCACGTGGCTCGCATCGCCCTTGTGCCAGCCCCACGGGTAATTCCACGACAGCCCGTGCGCCGCGACGGCCTCGGTGCCCATCACGTAGCGGATCATGTCGAAGTGGTGGATGCCCATGTCGGTCAGGAACATGTACGGCTTCTCGACGTAGTGCGAACCCGGCGCGTCCGCCCAGCTCATGTAAAACGCGATGTCCACCGAGCCCGGCTTGCCGACCAGGCCCGCCTTGACCAGCCGGTGCGCGGTGCGCGGCGTGGCGTTGAAGCGGTAGTTCTGCGTGATCATGTGGCGTTTCTTGGCGGCCTTGCCCGCGGCGACCATGCGCTGCGCGGCGGGGCGGTTATCGCTGAGCGGCTTTTCGCCCAGGACGTGCAGGCCGGCGCCGAGCGCTTCGACGGCGATGGCTTCGTGCGCGGCGGGCGGCGTGACATCGACGACGAAATCGGCCTGCGCGGCCGAGATCGCGTCGGCCAGCTTGGGGTGAATCTGGGACTTCGCGATGCCCCACTGCTGCACGGCGCGTTCCTGGTTGGGCTTGAAGGGCTCGACAAAGCCCGTGAACTCGATCTCGGGAAACTGCTTCGCCACATCGAACCAGCTCTTGGCCCGACCGCCCAGCCCGACCAGAATCGCACGCATCGACATGGATGGCTCCTCGGGGTTGATTTCGCGAAAGAACCCAGCGTAGGCCCTGCCCGCCCGGACGCAAGGGCGCGGGCGGCCTTCCGGGTCTGCTGTTGAAGCGCGCGCGCCGCGCTGCAAGATGCTGGCAACCGCCCAATCCAGGAGGCTTCGATGGATTTTGTATTCGAACAGATTCGCATCGGCGGCGACCGCAACTTCGGTTACCTGCTGGGCGACCGCAACGCCAAGGTCTGTATCCTGATCGACCCGGCCTACACGCCCGAACAGCTTGTCGAACGCGCCACGGCGCAGGGCTTGAAGGTGGAACACATCGTCAACACCCACGGGCACAGCGACCACATCAACGGCAACGCCAAGGCCGTGGAACTGACCGGCGCGCCCGTCGCCGCGCATCCCGATTCGCCCGCGATGCCGGACGTGAAGCTGGGCGACGGCTCCGTGCTGAACGTCGGCGCCCTTAAGCTGCGCGTGCTGCACACGCCGGGGCACTGCGAGGACCACCTGGTGCTGGCGATGCCCGATCCGGCGATTCTGATCACCGGCGACCTGATCTTCGTCGGCAAGGTGGGCGGCACCAAGACCGACGCCGACGCGCGCATCGAATGGAACAGCCTGCAGCGCGTGCTGCGCGAAATCCCCGACCCCGTGACCATCTGGCCCGGGCACGATTACGGCATCCGCCCCGTCTCCACCATGGGCCTCGAAAAACGCACCAATCCGTTCCTGCGCTGCAAGGACCTGAACGAGTTCATCCAGCTCAAGCGCGACTGGCCCGTCTACAAGCAGCAGCTCGGCCTCAAATAGCCCTCAGGAGCATCGCATGGCCACTCGCAAAAAGAAGCCCGCCCAAGGCAGCGTCGGCCTGGCCGTGGCCGAGATCGCCGGTTCCGCCGCGCCCGCGGAAGTGAAGGCCCTGTGCGAACAGGTGGCCGCGGACGGCGGCGTCGTGCTGGCCAGCTACCGCGATCCGTTCGGCGGCAAATGGGTGACGATGGCCGCCCTGCCGCTCGAGAAGGTGGCCCCCACCCCTTATCAGCGCGAACTGAGCGAGACACACGCGAAACGCCTGGAGGCCGTGATCCCCAAGGTCGGGCGCTTTCTCGATCCCGTCATCGCCGTGCGCGCGCAGGACGGCCAGGGCTACTGGACGCCCAACGGCATGCACCGCCTCGACGCGATGCGCCGCCTGGGCGCGAAGACCATCGTCGCGCTGATCCTGCCCGACATGGAAGTCGCCTACCGCATTCTGGCGCTGAACACCGAGAAGGCGCACAACCTGAAGGACAAGTCGCTGGAAGTCGTGCGCATGGCCCGAGGCCTGATCGAGGACAGCTCCGTCGGCAGCCGCCCCGAGAGCGACTGGGCCTTCGAGTTCGAAGAGCCCGGCTACCTGACCATCGGGCAGTGCTACGAAAAGAACGGGCGCTTCAGCGGCAGCGCCTACATGCCGGTGGTGAAGCGTTGCCTCGAGTTCTCGTCCGCTCCGCTGGCCAAGTCGATCAAGGAGCACGCCAAGAACGCCGAACGCCTGGTGGAACTCGACGAGATCGTCAAGGACGCCGTCAAAAAGCTCCAGGACGCGGGGCTGAAGAGCCCCTACCTGAAGACGTTCGTGATCGCGCGGATCAATCCGCTGCGCTGGGACAAGCCCGCCAAGCCGGGCCAGAAGGCCTCGCGCGCGGACTTCGGCAAGACGATGGACAAGATGCTGGAGTCGGCGAAGAAGTTCGACGCGAGCAAGGTGAAGATGAGCGACCTGAGCGCCATGGGCGGGCCGCCGCCGAGCGAGGAATAGACCGGCGTGCCTAGACCCGCGGAGAAGCCAGGATGCCGCGGTAGCCTTCGTAGTCCTTTTCGCTGAAGCAGACGAAGCGCACCAGTTCGAGCGAGCTCGGCTGCTTCACGAACGCGCGCACGGTGTCCGCGGCGGCCTGCGCCGCGAGTTCAAACGGATAACCGAAGATGCCGGTGCTGATCGCGGGAAAGGCGATCGACTTCAGCTTGTGCCCCGTGGCCAGGCGCAGCGAGTTCTCGTAGCAGTTGCGCAGCAGCGTCGGTTCGTTTTGCGTGCCGCCGTGCCAGACCGGCCCGACGGTGTGGATCACGTTCCGCGCGACCAGATTGTAGCCCTTGGTGATGCGCGCTTCGCCGGTGGGACATCCGCCGAGCGCCCGGCATTCTTCTTCCAACTGCGGACCGGCCGCCTTGTGGATCGCGCCGCAGACGCCCGCGCCGGCCAGCAGCGCGCTGTTGGCCGCGTTGACGATCGCGTCCACGTCCTGCTTGGTGATGTCCCCTTGCACGGCTTCCACGATGGTCAGCATGCGGCACCTCAGGTTGTAGGCGCTCGTATTTTAGTCGCGACCCGCGGCAGAGCAACAGGGACCTTGCGCAAGCGTTCCTTGGGCAGCGTACCTTACGAGAGCAGTTCGTACGCGCCGGCGTCGGCGTGGAGGCTGGCCAGCACGGCGCTTGCCTGGGCTAACTCGGCCTGGACGCTTTGCGTAAACGCCGCCGGGGCGAGCAGGAAGACCTCGTGGTGCGCCTGGTTCTCGTGCTTGTCGTACGGCAGCCGGCCGAGCGGCACCGGGCCGAGGTCCTGGGCGGTCTGAATCAGCTTCTTGCGCAGCCGGTCGTACTGGCTCTGAAAGCCCGGGCCGCGCGGCGCGGTGTTGAAGACGTAGACGAGCACCGGAACCTTGCGCCCGAGCGCGGCCAGCGCGTCGAGCACCTTGCCCCAGCGGTCGAAGAAGTCGTAGCTGTCCACGAGCACCAGGTCGGGCGCGACCTTGCCGCGGAAGGCTTTCTCGAACGCGTCGTAGCCGCTGGCGAGGCTCAGCACTTGCGCGTCCGGATGCTTCGCCCACAGGCCGCGGGCGCGTTCGTTCTCGTCGAAGACCGCCAGGCGCGGGATCGCGCCGTGCTTGCGAAGCACCTCGGCGCAGACCGTGGCACACGAAGGCCATTCGTTCCGCGCCGCGAAGGCGCGCAGCACCGCCGTGTGTTCGTTCTCGGGCAGGCGCACCAGGCGTTCGGCGGAGGCCGGCAGCAGCGGGTACGAGGGCGCGCCGGCAAACGGATCGAGGCACTTGAGCGGACGGCGGCCGGCCTGCGTGGCCAGCGCGCCCGCGACGACCGTCAGCCACGCGCCCTTCAGCACGTCGCCCCAGTTGCCGGGCTCGTACTTGAGGTGCAGCCGCGCGTCCACCTCCGCGTCGCCGGTCTTCCAGGTCCACTCGCTGCGCTTCGACATGCGGCCTCGGGTCGGGTTCTAAATGTTCTCCGAATCGCTTGTACAAAACAAAACGGCAGGCGCAACCGAGGCCGCGCCTGCCGTTCGTCGCATCGTTTGGGTTTAGGCTACGCTTCCAGGTTCAGCCACTTCACTTCCTGCGCCGTCAGTTCCACGCCCAGTCCGGGCAGCGAGGTCGTCGTCTCGTTGAGGATGCGCGGCCCGATGAGCGGGAACGTCGGGAACGGCTGGCAGAGCACGTAGGCGAGCGCGATGTTGATCGGGAGCACGCCCTTCTTCTTCGCCAGTTCGAAGGCGCGGTCGCGGCGCTGGAAGTTGTCGTCGCTGTACCAGCAGCGGACGAGTTCGCCGTCCTCGCGCTTGTCGGGGCCCGCGCGTTCGGTAAAGAACCCGCGCGCCTGGCTCGACCACGGCATCAGCGCGAGCTGGTGCTTTTCAAGCCACGCCCGCGACTTGGGATCGCTGGCCGCGATGCACCCGCCCCACACCGGATCGACCATCCGCGCGAGGCTGAAGTTGTTGCTGACCGCCGACATCCCTTGCAGGCCCTTGGAGACCGCGTACGCATTGAAGGCTTCGACGCGTTCCAGCGACCAGTTCGAGCCGCCGAAGACCTTGATGCGCCCGGCGCGGACGTGTTCGTTCAGCACGTCGCAGAATTCCGCGACGGGAATTTCGGGGTTGTCGCGGTGCATCATGTAGATGTCCACGTACCCCGCCTGCGTGCGGTCCAGGCTTTCCAGCAACTGGCTGGTCAGTGCCTTGGGGTTGCAGTGCGGCGTGTGCGCGCCCTTGTCGAGCAGCACGACCTGTTCGCGCAGGTTGCGGCTGCGGATCCACTGGCCGAGCAGCCGTTCGGAGTGGCCGCCGCCGTAGATGTACGCGGTGTCGAAACAGTTGCCGCCCTGTTCGAAGAAGTCGTCGAACATCACCGCCGCGTGCGCGAAGGTGCGCTGGTTGTCCACGCCCATCACCAGCCGCGAGACCTGCTTGCCGAGGCCCTTGACCGTGCCGTACTTCATCGGCGCGTCTTTCCTGCGGGCCAGCGGGCGGCCGTGGAGCGGCTTCACGAACTTCTCGGGCTTCTCGCATTCGTACACGAGCCCGATCGATTCGCGCCAGCGGTCCAGCGCCAGCATGTTGCCCAGCGTGTCCTCGGGGCTCATCGCGGGCGACGCGGCGCCGCGCGCTTCGAGGTACTGCGCGACCGTGTCGGCTTCCAGGCCGTACAGGTAGTCGCCGGTCTCGACGGCGATCTCGCGCGGCTCCTTGTCGTTCTTGCCCTTCACGGTGATGGTCACCTTGCCGCCTTCGCGCGCGGGAATCCACGGCGAAGGGATGAATATCCAGCCGTCGTGCCCGAAGACGCGCACGCCGTTTTCGTGGTTGGCGCCGACCCCCGTCGCGACGGTGGCCAGGATATCGCCGGGGAACTTCAGCACCGCGGCCGCGTACGCGTCGATCTTCGTCTCGGGGTGGAGCACGCCGACGCCCTTGACGTCGATCGGTTCGGCGAAGGGCTTGCCCTTGGCCACGCCCGCGATCAGGCGCGCCATCGAGACCGGATAGCAGCCGACGTCCAGGATGCCGCCGCCGCCGAGTTCGTTCTTCCAGAGCCGGCCTTCGGGGTTGAAGCCCGACTGGAAGCTGAAGGTCGCGTGGATGAACTTCACCTCGCCGATGACCTTCTCCTTCAGGAGTTCGACCAGTTTGGCCGTCTGCGGGTGGCAGCGGTACATGAACGCTTCCATGACGAAGACGTTGTTGCGCCGCGCGGCCTCGACGATGGCCATGGCTTCGGGGTGGTTCATGCCGATGGGCTTTTCGCAGAGGATGTGCTTGCCCGCCTCGGCGGTCTTGATCGCCCATTCGGCGTGCATGGGATGCGGCGTGGAGATGTAGACCGCCTGGACTTCCTTGTCGGCGAGCAGTTCCTCGTAGCTGCCGTAGCACTTGGGGCAGCCGAATTCCGCGCCGAATTTCTCCGACTTCGCCTTATCGCGGCTCGCGCACGCGACCAGTTTCCCGGTCTTCGAATGCGCCAGCCCCTTCGCGAACGCCTTGGCGATGTTGCCCGTTGCCAGCAGTCCCCACGCAAGCTTCTCGGCCATGGATGCTCATCCTCTCCAGGGGTAATGGTTGGTACGCAGGAAAACAGGATAGTCGTGCGCCTGCTTCCCGCCAGTACGTACACCTGCTTTCAGCAGGATGGTGCATGGAATTTTGCATCGGCCGAAGCCTTCGTGCCGGTTCTTGCACGATGCGTGTCTGCCCCATGCGCGCCGGCGTCGAATGGTGCCGGCCGCGCTGTACGGATTTAAGCGCTCGCCGCGGCTAACCTTGCGCGGCCTACGCCCCCGCCACGCGCGGCATGCGGGTCGGTTCCCGGCGAATCTCTTCGTTCAGGAAGCGATGCATGACCTCCGCCTTGACCCGCGCAAAAGCAGGGTCGTCCCAGCGGTTGCGCAGTTCGCCCGGGTCTTCTTCCAGGTCAAAGAGTTCGCCGTAGTCGTGGTCGCGGTAGAGCGTCATCTTGTAGCGCCGCCCGACGTACGTGCGCAGGTGAACCTTCGTCGGCTGGTGGCGGAATTCCACGATCACGCCGTCGCGGGCCGATTCCTTTTCGCCGCGCCACACGTCGAGCTGGTTGACGCCCTGCATCTGCCCCGGCACCGGAATCCCCGCGGCGCTGAGGAACGTCTCCGGCAGGTCAATCAGCGCCTGCAGCGCGGAACTCGTGCGGCCCGCAGGCACCTGGCCCGGCCAGCGCACCAGGAACGGCAGGCGCAGCAGGTCTTCGTAGTGGAACGCGCCCTTGGCCGTCAGGCCGTGCTGCCCGAGGAAATGGCCGTGGTCGGTGCTGAAGACGACGACCGTGTTGTCGGCGATGCCGAGGCGGTCGAGCGAATCGAGCACGCGGCCGATCTGCTGGTCCATGAAGCTGGTCATGCCGTAGTAGATCGCCATGTTCTTCCGCAGCGTGGCCTCGTCGGTCAGGTGGCTGTGGAAGCCGTGGTTGCCGTGGCGCGTCTCCTGGTACATCGAGTAGTCGGGGTTCTTCTCCTGCGTCTTGCGGAAGTGCGGCGGCATGTGCTCGAACTCGCCGGGCGTGTGCGCGCCGGGATCCATGTCCTCGGGCTTGTACATGCTCGCCCAGGGTTCGGGCACCACATACGGCGGGTGCGGGTCGTGGAAGCTCGACCAGAGGAAGAACGGCTGGCCGCTGTTCGCGTTGCGTTCGATGTTGGCGATGGTGCGCTCGGCCGTCCACGTGCTGTAGTGGTATTCGGCGGGCAGGTCCCACGCGCCGTAGCGGCGCTTCATCTCCTTGCTGTGCGGCCAGGGCCAGAAGAAGTCGCGCCAGTTCTTGAGCCCCTTCTCTTCCATCCAGATGCCGTAGTGCTGCCCCGCGTGGGACTCGTCGCCGTGCATGCGCGCGGTCTCGACGCGCCCGAAGCCGTACCACGGTCCCTGGAACTTGCGCCAGTAATCGAGATCCCGCATCAGCGGCTGCGACTCGATCGACTCGCTGCCCGGCGTGTTCACCAGCGGCTGGAAGTGCGCCTTGCCCACCAGCGTCGTGTCGTAGCCGTGCCGGGTAAAGGTCTCGCCGACGGTCGGAACGTCTTCGGGGAGTTTGACGCCGATGGTCCAGCAATGGTGCCACGACGGATACTGCCCGGTGATGATGGTGCTGCGCGAAGGACTGCAAACGGGGTTGTTGCAGTAGGCGCGGTCGAAGCGCGTGCCTTCGCGCGCCAACCGGTCGAGCGCCGGGGTTTTGATCTTGGGGTTGATGCAGCCGAGCGTGTTCCAGTGCTGCTGGTCGCTGGTGATGAGCAGAATATTCGGACGCTTGGACATGGTCGGTGGCTCCCCGGTTTCCCGGTACCAAGTTTCGCCCCACTGCCCCCAAACACCATTGCCGGAATGGGCATGCTTATGTCATAATTGGTCATTCTGGGGAGGAACCTGCCGTGGCCGTCTCCGACGCCGTGCTCAAGCCCTACCTGCGCCACGAGGCCTCCCGGCAGGCGCCGGTGCCACTGAAGGAAGCGGGCGTCGTCAACGTCGGCTTCACGCTCAAGCCCACCGCCGAAGGGTACTACGTCAACCGCATCCGCCCGCACTTTCTCTTCCTGTACGTCCTGCGCGGCGAAGGGACTTTTACGGACTGGAACGGGCAGAGTTTTCCCGTGCGCGCGGGGCACCTGATCCAGATGCCGGAGGGCATCCCGCACTCCATCGTTCACCGCGGCGACGGGCGCTGGGCCGAATGCTACTGCGCGGTCAATCCGCGCTTCCACGCGGTACTGTGCGAATTGGGCGCGGTCGATCCCGCCGCGCGGCTGCTCTTTCCGGGGCTCGACCACGGCCTGCTGCTGCGCTTCGACGAGATTCTGGACCTGCTGCGTCGGCGCGAACCCGTCGCGCACCGCCTGGCGCTGGTGCGCGCGCACGAACTGCTCGTCGAGGCCCACCGCCTGGACGCGCGCCGCCAGGGCCCGCGCGGCGGCGGCGGCGAGGCGCTCGAAAGCGCGCGCATCCGCCTGGGTTCGAACCTGGACCAGCCACTGGATGTCCGCGCGATCGCGCGCGAGATGAACCTGAGCTACGAGCGCTTCCGGAAACTCTTCCGTGAACGCGTGGGCCTGGCCCCGCACCAGTACCGCATCCAGCGGCGCATCGAACACGCGGAGGTGCTGCTGGTGGAGGAAGGCCGGTCGATCAAGGAGGCCGCCTACGCGCTCGGCTATCCCGACCCGTTCGCCTTCGCGAAGCAGTTCAAGCAGGTGACGGGCGAAAGCCCCGGGGCCTTCCGCAAGCGCGTCGCGCCGCACGGGCAGCGAAAGTAATCGTCACGCCAGCTCGAACGTGATCGCCGCGAACGCGAGCGGCGGGAGCACCGCTTTCGCGCCGCCGCCGGCCACGCTTACGTTCGAGAACGTACGCGCGACCACGGTCTCAGGCGCATCGTACGAATTCGCCGCCTTCGCATCTCCGCCCGTCAATACCTCGGCGGATTCCAGGCCGCGGATGGACAAGCCTGCGCCCTCGACGGCGACTTCGGCGGATTCCGTCAGGTGGCGGTTGGTGAGGAAGACGTGCAGGCGCGCGCCGTCCAGGATCGCGCTGGCCTCGACGTAGGGCGTCGTCCCGTGGCTCTTGCTCTCGTACGCCGGGCCGCGCACGGCCGCGCGCAGACTCACGCCGTTGCGCCGCTTGCTCATCATCTCGAACGGATAAAAGATCGACTGCACGAGCATCTCGTCGCCGCGCGTCAGCACCGGCGCGATCACGTTCACGATCTGCGCCAGGTTCGCGATCTTTACCGCGTCGGCGTGGCGCACGAAGCTGTGCAGGAAGCCCGCGACCACCAGCGCGTCCTCGAGGTTGTAGACTTCTTCGACCAGATGCGGCGCGAACTTGCCCGCGCCGTCCATCTGCTGGTCCTTGTACCAGACGTTCCATTCGTCGAAGCAGAGGTACGCGCGCTTCTTGCTCTTCCGCTGCGCCTGGACAAAACGGCAGGCCGCGTCCATCTCCTCGATCTGCCGGTCGATCCCCGCGCCGACGGCCAGGTAGTCGAGCGTCTCGTTTTTCGGGTTGCCGACGTAGCGGTGCAGCGAGATGAAATCGGCCGCGTCGCCGAGGTATTCCAGCACGGCCCGGTCCCACTTCATGTAGCTGTCCATGCCGATGCCGCAGGAACCGCACGCGACGAGTTCGATGCTCTTGTCCACGTCCTTCATCATCTTCGCGGCCTGCTGCGCGCGGATCGCGTACTGGTCGGCGGGGACATGCCCGAGTTGCCAGGGCCCGTCCATCTCGTTGCCCAGGCACCACAGCTTAACTCCGTGCGGCTCAGGCGAACCGTGGGCCGCGCGCAGGTCCGAAAAGCGCGTGCCCGCGGGCGCGTTGCAGTATTCGACCCAGTCGCGGGCCTCTTCGGGCGTGCCGGTGCCGAGGTTGACCGTCAGCATCGGCGTCCAGGGCATGGCGCGGCAGAGCCGGATGTACTCGTCGGTGCCGAACTGGTTCGGCTCGAGGCTCTGCCAGGCCAGTTCGCGGACCTTCGGGCGCTTCGCCTTGGGCCCGACGCCGTCGATCCAGTGGTAGCCGCTGGCGAAGTTCCCGCCGGGGTAGCGCATCGCGGTCATCTGCAGGCGGTCCAGCGCGCCGAGCACGTCCGAACGGCAGCCGTGCGCGTCGGCGTGGCGGCTCTCGGGGTGGTAGACGCCCTCGTAGACGGCGCGACCCATGTGTTCGAGAAAGCCGCCGAAGACGCGCGGGTCCACGGGTCCGACGGTCATCTCGCGGTGCAGGTGCAGGCGCGTCGTTTCGAGCGGCATTGGCATTCCTTTCGTATGATGGCTCCCAGGCCTCGCGTGCGGCCTGTCGTTCCGGGTCCCCCGTCTCTTGCCGGGCCGGGTATTCCTGCGTAGAATCGGCGCACGCACGAGCTATATACCACGCGGGAGGTCCGGCGGACATGGGCGCGACTTTCAAAGACATTCGTGAAACTTTCTTCATTCACAAGGACTGCCACGAACGCTTCCTGCCGCTCAAGCACCCCGGTTGCCGCCCGCTGGCCGACCTGCGCATCCACATGTCGGGCATCAGCGACCAGCGCACCGGCTACGAGATCATGCGGCTGGACCCGGACTTTCACGTCCTCTGCTACACCCTGTCGGGCCGCGGCATCGCGTGGGACGGCCGGCGGTCCGAAGCGCTGACGGCGGGCCGGCTGCTGATCGTGCCCGCGCACACCGCCTGCGGGTACAGGCTGGGCGGCGCGCGCTGGACGATGTTCTGGTTCCACATGGACGTGGCCGAACCCTGGGGCGCGCTCGCGCCCGGCGCCTGGGAGGTCCGGCCCACCTTTCAGGAACAGGCGCTGCATCCGCTGCTGGAAGGCATCCTGGCCCAGGCCGCGCGGGCCGAACCCGACGCGCCGGCGCTGGTGCGGCACTACGCCGAGATCGCCGCCGCGCTGCTGCGCCGCGAACTCCTGGCCGGCGCGCATCCGCGCGAACGCGAGATCCGGCACCGCCTGGACGAACTCTGGGACCGCGTGAACGCGCGGCTCGCGCATCCGTGGAGCGTGGAGGAACTCGCGCGCGCCCTGCATCTCTCGCCCGTGCAGTTCCACCGCCACTGCGTGCGGCACTTCGGGCAGGCGCCGATGCGCCGGGTCGCGCGGCTGCGCATGGACCGCGCGGAAGCGCTGCTGCGCAACACCGCCTTCCCGCTCAAACAGATCGCCGCGCTGGTCGGGTACGAGAACGTCTTCGCGTTCTCGACGGCCTACAAGCGCCACGCCGGACGCAGCCCGGCCTTCTGCCGCCGCGAACGCCCGGCACGGGCGTAGCACGCCGCGTGGTGCGCACGTCACGGGACAATTTGTGATTTTAGCTGTTTCAAAATGTTCTGTTTTGTGATAGCACTCCGCGCGGGCTTCGACCCCCTTTCAGGCCGCGAGGACGAACATGATCGCCGAAGAACGACGCCGCAAGCTCCTGGCCGCCCTGGCCAAGAACGGGGCGCTTTCCGTCGGGAAGGCGAGCGAGATCCTGCGCGTCAGCCGCATGACCGTGCACCGCGACCTCGACGCCCTGGCGGCCGCCGGCATGCTGCGCAAGGTTCACGGCGGAGCAGTGGCCCTGCCGCACGCCGCGCAGGCCAATGTCGCGCGCTCCTTCGACGAACGCGCGCCCTCGGCCGCCCCGGCCAAGGAAGCGATCGCGCGGCACCTGGCCAAACTGCTCGGCGGAGCGCGCACCCTGGCGCTCGATGCCAGCACCACGGTCTTCCAGCTTGGATTCACGCTGCAGCCGCCGGCGGAGGGCGCGCACCTTTTCATCCTGACCAACGGCATCCCGATGTTCCAGGAACTGAACCGGCGCAACGCAGGCTTCCGCGTCGCGCTGACCGGCGGCGAACCGCACCCGCGGACGGGCTCGCTGGTCGGCCCGCTCTCGGTCAAGAGCGTCGAGGGCCTGCGCTTCGACTACGCGGTGGTCTCGGCGACGGGCTGGATGCAGGAGGAAGGCACGGTCAACGATTCGACGCCCGAGGGCGTGGCGGTGAAGCAGGCCTTCATGGGCCGCGCGTCGGTCAAAGTCCTGGCGCTCGACACGAGCAAGGTGAACTTCCTCGCGCCGTATCAGCTCGGGCGGCTTGAAGACTTCGACACGCTGGTAACCGAGGAAGGCCCGCAGGACGTGAAGGCGATTCTGAAGAAGCTGCGCCGCGAGGCCGTGCGGGCTTAGCGCGGATACCCCAGCCGTTCCATCGTCGCGCCGTTGTGCGTCCAGAAGAGTTCTTCCAGGTCCGCGGGCATCTCGTCCTTCCAGGAACCTACGATTCCGCGGCGGTAGTGATGGGGCGCCTTGCTGCGAAGATACGAGAATTCCATCTCTTCGCCGTCGTCCCGGAACTCCAAGCCTGCATCCAGAACGCTGACCACGCGCTCCAATTCCTCCTTTGAGTGCTCAAGGAGGCGTTCGAATCGCACCAGCACCGTGTTCGGCCGCCCAAGCCACGCCTCAACGCTCTCGCTCCACGTCTTGAAGGGCGAACGCTTCTCCAGAATCAGACACTCCAGCATGCTCCGAAATTCCTTGGGCTTGGGCGTGGTCTTGCCGTTGGACGCCAAGGCCATGTAGGCATACGAAACCAATGCGTCGCGGCCGTCGCGCACGATATGGATGGCCGGCTGTTCCTGCTCCCGCGGCGGGTGATGGGTTTTAATGTAGTACCACTCGGGACAGGCCGACATGGCCGGCGGATCGACTTCCTGATAGGCGCTGAAGGGGAATGGAAAAACCTGCCCCTTGGCCACCGTCTCGGGTGTAGGTGGCATCGGCATGTACTCGTCGATGGTCCGGACACGGAAATAGGTCCACAACTTGCCCTGCAATAAGGAATTACCACTTCTTGGATAGGATGCGATCCAACAGATCATTGGTTGCGAGGCCCGGGTCTTTTCTTCACACTCTACTAACATCTGTCTATTTTTTAGTCAACGCCCGCTCCGCACATTTAGCCTTCACATTTCATCCCACAACATAACAAATAATCACATTTTTGTCTTGCCAGGGCCCTCGCACGGGTGCATGATTCCGCGCGGTGAGAGACCCTATTTGAGACCTGCGCCGGCCGCGCGCCGGACCTTTGAAGGAGACGATCCATGGCCTTCCGTCTTGCCGTCCACAACTGGATGCGCCCCGAACCGCTCGAAGTGACCCTCGCCCGCCTCCAGCGCCTGGGCTACGAAGGCATCGAGATCATGGGCGAACCCGCGAAGTACGAGCCGCGCGAGACCCGCGCGCTGCTGCAGAAATACAAGATCAACTGCTGGGGCTCGGTGAGCATCATGCTGAAGTGCCGCGACCTGATCAACGCGGACAAGTACCTGCGCATCGGCAGCATCGAGTACCTGAAGGATTGCATCACGATGGTGAAGGAACTGGGCGGCGAGATCATGACCATCGTGCCCAGCGAAGTCGGCAAGATCGCGCCGATGGCCGATCCCGAGACCGAATGGAAGTGGGCCGTCGAGAGCCTGAAGGTCGTCGCCGACCACGCGCGCAAGCAGAAGGTCCGCATCGCCATCGAGCCGCTCAACCGCTTCGAGACCAACTTCCTCAACAAGCACGACCAGGCGCTCTGCCTTGCCAACGAGATCGGGCAGGACATCGGCGTCTGTCTCGACGCGTTCCACATCAACATCGAAGAGAGCGACCCGTACGAGGCGATCCGCAAGGTCGGCAAGCGCCTGAACGACTTCCACATCGCGGACAACAACCGCCGCGCCCCGGGCGAAGGCACCTGGGACTGGAGCAAGCTGCTCGCGACGCTGAAGGAAGTCGGCTACACCGGCTACCTCACCACCGAGTTCGTCGTCCCGATGGACCGCAGCCCGCTGGCCGGGAAGAAGGAAGACGCCGGCACCAGCGCGACGGCCGAGGAACTGAAGTTCATCCGCGACCACGGCAGCGACCTGATGAGCGACGCCGAGTACAGCAAGCACTTCGAAAACTGCATCAAGCACATCCGGAAGTGCGAGCCCAAATAGGCGCGCGCTTCCCCACCCTTTTTCTGGAGACACGCATGGCGGGCAAAGCGGCGATCGGCTTCGATCCGTACGCGGGGACGCAGGGCAAGTTTCCCGTGCTGCAGATCATCGAAATGGCCGGCAAGGCGGGCTACGAGGCGCTGAACCTGTACATCAACGAAGGCTTCGTGAGCGGCGAGGACGCGCAGTTGCTCGAGGTGGAAAAGGCGCTCGCGCAGCACAAGGTCGCGACGCCCACGATCCACTACGGGAAGCACATCGTCGCCACGCCCGGCAAGGAAGCCGAAGCGCTCGCGCACCTGCAGCCGGTCCTGAAGGTCTGCAAGCGCCTGAACGCGAAGTACCTGGGCATCTGGCCGAACCTGCTCGGGAATCCGCCCAAGGACGCCTCGATCAGGACGCTCGCCGCGAACCTGCGCGTGATCCAGCCGGCCGCCGCGGAAGCGGGCCTGACGGTGACGCTGGAATTCGAGAAGAACCACACGATCGACAATTACCGCGAAGGCCTCGCGTTCCTCAACGAGTACGCGCCGAAGGTGAAGCTGACCTGCGACACGTACCACTTGAACAACGACAAGGCCGAACCGTACGCTTCCATCCTGGCGATGAAGGACCACCTGGGCGACGTGCACCTGTCCGGCAGCCACCGCGGCGAACCCGGGACCGAAGGCGACACGATCGACTACGCGGCGCTCTTCAAGGGCCTGAAGGAAATCGGATTCAGCGGCCCGCTGCTGAACCAGTTCAAGCTGACGGACGTGGGTCAGATGGCCTCGTCCTGCGCCTTCGCGAAGAAGTACCGCGAGCAATACCTGGGCTGACGCCATGGCAACCGTCCTCGTCATAGGCACGCTGGACACGAAGGGCCCCGAGACGCGCTACCTCGCGGAGCGCATCCGGGACCTGGGCTGCTCCACGCTGGTCATGGACAGCGGAATATTGGGCGAAGCCGACGGCATCGTCCCGGAGATCACGCGCCGCCAGGTGGCCGAGGCGGCCGGGAGCACCCTCGACGCGCTGCGCAACGCCGGCAGCCGCGGCAAGGCTGTCGAACAGATGCTGAAAGGCGTGCGCAGCATCGCGCTCTCGCTCTACGCCGAAAAGAAGATTCACGGGCTCGTCGCCTTGGGCGGCGCGGAAGGTTCGGTGCTGGCCACGGCGGCGATGAAGGCCCTGCCCCTGGGCATCCCCAAGCTCGTCGTCAGCCCCATCGCCTCGGGCCGGCGGCCCTTCGGGCCGTTCGTCGGCACCAAGGACATCCTGGTGATGCACTCGGTGGTGGACATCCTGGGTCTGAACACCGTCTCGATGCAGGCCTTCGACAACGCCTCGGCCGCGATCGCGGGGATGGCGCTGAGCTACGAAAAGATCGGCCTGCGCCGGCCCTCGGGCAAAAAGCAGGTCGCCGCGACGATGCTCGGCAACACCACGCGCCCGCTGATGTGGATCAAGGACCGCTTCGAGCCCCAGGGCTTCGACCTGGTGCTCTTTCACGCCAACGGAGTCGGCGGCCCGGCGATGGAAGAACTCTTCGAACTCGGCCTCTTCCACGGCGTGATCGATTACACGCTCAGCGAACTCGCGGGCGAAGCGGCGGGCGGCTTCCACCCCGGCGGGCCGCACCGCATGGAAACCGCGGGGCGCCTGGGCATGCCGCAACTGATCGTTCCGGGCTGCGTGGACTTTGCCGTCTGCGGGCGCAAGGAAGACATCCCGGAAAAGCTGCGCGGGCGCCCGAGCCACTACCACAACCCCGAATTCACCCTCGTGCGCCTGAACCGCGACGAACAGCTCTCGGTCGCGCGCGCGATGGCGAAGAAACTGAACGCCTCGAAGGGCAGGGTCTCCGTGGTGGTCCCCGCGCAGGGGCTCTCGATCCCCAACCACCCCAAGGGCGAATTCTGGGACCCGAAGCTGGACGCGGAATTCCGCGACGAACTGAAGGGCGCGCTCTCGAAGGAGATCGCGTACCGCGAAGTGGATGCGCACATCAACGACGAAGCCTTCGCGAAGGAAGTGCTCGCGGAGGCCGAAGGCCTTTTTTAGCAACGACCAGAAACAAGGGAGCCGCAAGATGCCGAAGACAGCGAAGAAGGTGAACCGGGTCGCGGGCGCGGTGAAGAACACCGCCTACCTGCACAAGGCGGGCACGAACGGGAACGGCGACGAGAACCCCAAGATCGTCGGGCGCGACGCCTCGGCCGGGATTCCGGCCTCGCGCCAGGTGATCTACCAGGACGAAGCGCACGCGCCGGCGCGCAGCGCGAAGAACCTGAACTTTCCCAGCTTCTGCCTGGGCGACCTCAGCTACGTGGACGTGAAGGAGTACCTGAAGCACTCCGACACGATCCTGATACCCAAGGCCTCGCTCGAACAGCACGGCCCGCACCTGCCGCTCTTCTGCGACACGATCACCTCGCTGGAAGTCGCGCGCCGCGCGGGCGAACGCGCCGGCATCATGTACACGCCGCCGCTCTGGCTCGGCTACAGCCCGCAGCACCTGCGCGGACCGGGCGAAGGCGCGGGCACGATCACGCTGCGCGTCGAGACCTACCTGAACCTGCTCTACGACCTGGGCCGCAGCCTGATCCACCAGGGCTTCAACCGCCTGGTCTTCGTCAACGGGCACGGCAGCAACGTGAAGGTGGTCGATCCCGTGCTGCGCCGCCTGCGCAACGAGACCGGCGCGATGATCGTCTACTACAAGCCCTACGCCGAACGCTACATCGGCATGCTCAAGGACATCCTGGAAGGCCCGCCCGAGGAGACGCCCGGCTGGCACGCGGGGGAACTCGAGACCAGCCAGTGCCTCTGCCACAACCACAGCCTCGTGCGGCTCGACCGCGCGAAGAAGGACAAGGCGCATTCGCCGAAGTGGCTCGGCAAGGCCTGGGAGAAGAAGGACGGCATGCCCGACGCGGAATACCAGGGCTACCAGTACTTCAACTTCCCGTTCGAACACGCCGAATTCACCGACAGCGGCGTGATGGGCAACCCGCACCGCGGCACGTCCGAAAAGGGCGAGATCGCCTTCAACCGCTTCGCCAACCACCTGATCGACGCCGTGCACGACCTCGAACAGGTGAAGCTGAACGTCACCAACCGCGACTGGACCGTCGGCAAGACCATGACGGTGTAGCCGCAATCCGCCGGCGGAGATGCCGCCGGCGCCAAGCAGGCATGCAGGAACCGGATCCGCCGAGGGGGGACCTTCGGCATGAGGAGAACCCATGTCCACCGAAACGCTGAACGACACCCAGGTGACCAAGCTCGTCGCCGCGCTGGGCAAGATCGTCGGGCCCGAAAACGTGCTCGACCGCGCCCTCGGCCGCAAGAAGTACACCGGCGACCAGAGCTGGCTCTCGATCTCCGCCGCGGCGCAGAACCGGCAGCTCAGCCGCCAGGACGCCGTCGCCAGCCCCACGACCACCGAACAGGTCGCGGCCATCGTCCGGCTCGCCAACGACCTGAAGGTGCCGGTCACGCCCTTCGGCGGCGGTTCGGGCGTGCAGGGCGCGGCCAACGCCGACAAGGGCGGCATCCTGCTCAACCTGCGCGGCATGAACAAGATCCGCCACCTCGACGAACACTCGCTCACCTGCACGGTCGAAGGCGGCTACATCTGCAAGGAGTTCGAGGCCTGGCTCAATGAACGCGGGCTCTGCTTCACGCACTACCCGGCCAGCACCGAATGGGCCACCGTCGGCGGCTGCCTGGCCGCGCGCGGCAGCGGCGTGCTCTCGACGAAGTACGGCAAGATCGAAGAACACGTCCTGAGCGTCGAAGTGGTCACGCCCACGGGCGAGATCCTGCGCACGCCCTCGGTCCCGCGCCACGCGGTCGGGCCGGAGCTGACGCAGCTCCTGATCGGCAGCGAAGGGACGCTCGGCATCATCACCGCCGTCACCGTGCGCCTGCGCAAGCTCCAGGCGCGCCGCGCGTTCGGCACCTTCACCTTCGCCAAGCTGGAAGACGGCATCGAGGCCGGCCGCCGCATCATGACCAACGGGCTCAAGCCCGCCGTCCTGCGCCTGTACGACGCCAACGCCACCCAGCACAGCCTGGAACGCGCCGTCCAGTCGGGCCTCAAGGATCCCGCGATGGTGCTGATGTGCGACGGCGACCTGCCTTCGCTCGTCGATGCCGAAGCGCTGGAATGCTTCAAGATCTGCAAGGACATGGGCGGCAAAGACCTGGGCGCCAAGCCCGCCGAGACCTGGTGGGAGAAGCGCTACGTCTTTTACTACCCGCCCTTCGCGCCCGAACTGCCGTCCATCTGGTGCACGATGGACGTCGTCGCGGATTTCTCGCACATCGCCGACGCGTACTACAAGGTGACCAAGGCGATGAAGGAAGCCGTCGATCCCAAGTGGAACCTCTCGCTCAACACGCACTTCAGCCACTGGTACGAATGGGGCAGCATGATCTACCCGCGCTTCAAGATTCCGACGGGGCCGTCGAACTACGAAGAAGCGCTGGCGCTGCACGACAAGATCGTCCACGACGCCACCAAGGCGGCGCTCGCGGCCGGCGCGGTGATCAACGACCACCACGGCGTCGGCATGCGCCTCGCGCCGTACATGAAGGACCAGTTCGGCGCCGCGGGCATGAAGACCCTGGCGCAGATCAAGCGCGGGCTCGACCCGAACAACGTCTTCTGCCCCGGCAAGCTCGGCATCACCGTCTAGCCAAACGCCGTTCGAAGGCTCGATTGCACCAGCGCACGCCCGGGACCTTTTCCCGGGCGTGCTTTTTTATGGGCAAACCGGCCGGAATGTTTACGAATCCGCGGATTCCGCGTTATTTCTGCGAAACACCCTCAGGCGCCGAACCATAGGAAGGCAACCGCCGGGCACCGGCACGCGAGGTACAGGAGTCCCTTCCATGACGACGATGCGCCTGCTGCTGGCTTGCATGATCTGCGCTTCGGCTTGGTCCGCGACGGCCGCCGAAGGTTCTCCCTCCGGCGGAAAGGACGCGCTGCCCCTCGGAACGCCCGGACAGGTTCCCTCCCCCGCCCGGCCCACCGGCTGGCGCGGCGACTGGACCGGCCGCTACCCCGGCGCGACCCCGGTGACCGAGTGGGGCTACTGGCCCAAGAGTCCCTCGTGGGGCCTGCGCTACCAGCTCAACCGCCCCGCGCCCAACGACCCCGGCGCCAGCGCCGCCGACGTGAAGAGCCGCGAGATCATGGAATGGCTGGTCCTCGGGCCCTTCGCGCCCAAGGACGCCGGCAAGGCGCTCGACGAAGCCTTCCTCTCCGACGAGGCCGCGGCCGCGCCCAGCGAGGGCGAAAAAGCCGGCGACCTGGCCTGGACGAAGCAGGTCTTCGCGAACAAGGACGCCGGCGTCGCCGTCAACGCGATGAGCTTCGACCGCCTGGCGCGCGAGAAGCCCAACGGCATCGTGTACGCGCACGCCTACCTGCACGCGAAGACGAAGGGGCGCGTCGCGTTCTACGTGGACAACTTCGCGGGCGCGAAGATCTGGGTGAACGGAAAGGAAGTGCTCAACAACCCCAAGCGCACCACCAACACCCCGGGCCTGAACTACGTCTGCTACGCCGCGGGCGAACACTGGAACGGCGAACTCCTGATGTTCGGCCAGGCGGGCCAGAAGGTCCCCGTGGAACTCGAACAGGGCTGGAACCGCGTCCTGATCAAGACCGGCGGCGGGATGATCCTGCACGTCGTCGAAGCGCCCGACGTCACGTACGAAAAGAAGAACGTCGTCTGGGTCGCCAAGCTGCCCAACTGGAGCAACGCGATGCCGATCCTCGTCGGCGAAAAACTCTTCGTCATGGCCGAACCCGACGAACTGATCTGCCTCGACAAGGCCGACGGGAAGATCCTGTGGAGCCGCCGCACGACCTTCGTGGACGCGACGCCGGCCGAAGACCGCGCGAAATACCCGCAGTTCAAGGAACTCGAAGCGCTCAACGAGACCCTGAAGAAGACCGCCGACATGGGCGCGCGCGTCGAACTGCGCAAGAAGATGAACGGGCTGCTCAAGGCCGTGGACGAGCAGGAGAAGAACGCCAACCCGGACTTCGCCGAAATCCGCAAGCTCCAGGCGGTCCTGAAGGACGGCCAGGCCGCGCCGGAGGCGAAGGAGAAGGCCGTGAAGGACATCCGCGCGGTCCTGGCGGCGATGAAGTGCCCGCGCGAGGTCAACCCGCTCTACCAGGTCGTCGAACCGATCGAGGCGCGCATCAACGCCGCGGACACCAAGGCGGACGACAAGGCCAAGATGCAGCAGAAATTCCAGGAATACCTGGCCAAGCTGGGCCCGAAGCCGCGCTATCCGTTCCATCCCTCCAGCCACGTCGGCGGCATCGGCTTCGCCTGCCCCACGCCGCTCAGCGACGGCAAGCAGGTCTACGTCTGCCTGAACGGCTTCGGCATCGTCGGCGCGTACGATCTGGAAGGAAATCTGAAGTGGGCGCAGCTCATCACCGACATGGGCGACGCCGGGGCCTTTCACAACAACATCCCGGTGCTCTGCGAAGGCAAGCTGATCGTGCTGCGCGGCTCGGTGCTGCGCGCGTTCGACGCCGAGACCGGCAAGGTCGCGTGGACGTCCTCCGACCTGCGTCAGCAGATCGGCGTCGATATCTGGCACGGCTACGGCACCGGCGCGAGCTACAGTTCCAGCCCCTGCCTCTGCCGGATCGGCGGGGAGAACATGGTCTTCTTCAACTCGGCGGTCGTGCGCGTGCGCGACGGCAAGGTGCTGGCGCAGATGCACATCAACTTCGGCGCCAACGTCCGCTCCACGCCCTTCCAGAAAGGCGACGCCGTCTACCTGGCCGCGAACTTCGAGATGGCGCGCATGCCCATGCCCGCCGAAGCCAGGGAAGGCCTGACGCTGGCCAAGGCCGGCGCGGACAAGTGGGAGACCGGCGACGTCTCGTTCTATTCGTCGCCCGTGCTCCACGACGGCATGCTGTACGGGATGCGCAACGACGGCAAGATCTGGGCGTATTCCGCGATGCCGCCCAGGGAAGTCTACGTCCAGCCGACCCGCTTCGACTGGGCCGGCGACTACGACCATGTCGGCTGCGTCGCCAGCCTGGCGCTGGGCGGCAAGCACCTCTTCGCCTTCGACAACCAGGGCACGGGCGTGGTCTTCGAACCCGGCGCGGCCTACAAGGAACTCGCGCGCAACCGCATCGCCCACTGCGTCGAACGCATCTACAACTACGACCCGGACGAATTCTTCCAGACGGGGCCGGTCTTCGACGGCGGGCGCTTTTACCTGCGCGGCGAACAGAACCTGTACTGCATCGGCGAGAAGTAACCGCTAGCGCGCGGCCACCCGTTCGAGCAGCTCGGACGGGCGCCGCGCGGCGTAGTCCGCGCCCAGCGCGCGCAATTCGTCCTCGCTCCCGAAGCCCCAGCAGACCGCGCACGACGGCAGTCCGGCGGCTTTCGCGCCCAGGATGTCGTTGCGCCCGTCGCCCACCACCAGCGTCTCGCCCGAACCGTCCCGCGGCCGGCCCAGTTGCTCGAGCGCGACCTGGAACGGCTGCGGCGAAGGCTTCTTCTCCGGCGTGCTGTCCCCGCCCAGCACCGCGCCGAAGTACCCCGCGAGCCCCAGGCCTTCCAGAATCGGCACGGCGAAGGCGTGCGGCTTGTTGGTGACCACCGCCGCGCGCCCGCCGTGGGCGCGGATCGCCTCGAGCACCTCCACGATTCCGTCGTAAGGCCGCGTCGCGTCGGTCAGGTGCGCGCCGTAGTAGGCGCGGAACAGCTCCGCGGCGCGCGCGCGCAGGGCGGCCTCGGGGACCGCGCGTTCGATCAGCTTGGTGACGCCGTCGCCGACGAAGCCGCGCACGGTCTCGGTGGCGAGCGGTTCGAGGCCCAGGCCGGCCCGGGCGGCGTTGACGCCCGAGGCGATGTCCTGGAGCGAATCGACCAGGGTTCCGTCGAGGTCGAAGAGGAAGGTTCGGTAGCGCATGCGGCGATGTTAGCGCGGCTTCGGGCGCGCGCAGGTCGAGAACGCGGCGACCCGGCGCAATCCCTAACGGGCGGCGCTTTTTCGGTCAATACGCTCCTATTTATGGCCGATACGCAAAAGATGCACGGCACCGTTCCTTTGGAGGCGCACGCAGCCATGACCTTGCCGCTCCGCTACCGCTTTCCCATCGCCATGGGCCTGAGCGCGCTGATCGTCTCGCCGTTCCTCGCGTATTCGGCCGAAGGCGAACTGCAACTGGCCAGCAACGAACGCAACCCCCGCCCCATCGTGCGCGCCGAGCCCGCGAACACGCGGCCGCGCGCTTCCACGGAACCCCGCGAAGTCTTCGAGACGCCGCAGTGGGGCCAGGTCTCGGGGCAGATGGTGAACCTGCGCGGCGGCGCCGGCACGCAGTACATGATCGTGGCGACGATGCGCAGCGGCGATTACCTGCGCGCCGTGGCCAAGGTCGGCAACTGGATCGAAGTCGATTGGCCCGAAGCCGCCGTGGCCTGGGTCGCGCGGGATTTCGTCGATGCCGAAGGGCGCGTGACCGGCAACAACGTGCGCATCCGCACCGCCGGGAACCTGAACGCCACCATCCTGGGCGAAGCCCGCAAGGGCGACGTGCTGACGGTCCTCGGGTCCTCCGGCGACTGGTACAAGATCAAAGCGCCGCAGGGCGCCAAGGCCTACATCTACGGGCGCTACCTGCTCCTGGGCGTTCGCGCCCCGGCGCACGCTGCGGACGCAATGCCCGCGCCCGAACCCAACGAACCCGCGGCCACGCCCGCGGCGCCGGCTTCGCCCTCGGAACCCGCCGAGATCGACGAACCCGCGGCCCCCGCCGCGCCGGTGGTCTCCGAAGCGCAGCCCGAACCGGCTGCCAAGCCCACGGAAGAAGTGCACGTCGCCGCCGCGCCCGTTCCTGCGCTGCCCGCGATGGAACTCGTGGAAGCCCCCGGCATCCGCATGCCTTCGGACGCCGAAGCGCGCGCGACCGAGCGCAACGCCCCGCCGATTCTGGACCTGATCGCCCAAGAGACTCGCGCCGTGCCCGTCGTTCCGCCCGTGGTCGTGGAACCGGTCATCGTCGATGCGCCCGCGCCCGAAGCCCCCGCAGTTCCTGAAGCTCCGGAAGCTCTGAAAGCTCCGGAAGAACACGCCGCCGCGCCGGCCCCGGCCGCACATCAAGCCGAAACCGCCGTCACGGCCGCGCGCGCCGATACGCCCGCGTCCGCCCCGGCCGAACGCCCCGCCGAAGCCACCGCCACCCGCGCCGTGCTTCCGGCCAAGCCGCCCGAAGAGGACCTGTGGGGCGACGAACTGCCTCCGCCCAAGCGTGTCATCTTGCCGCCGGGCGCGCGCCGAGCGCCCAACGACGAGACCTCCGAGGCCCCTCCTTCCGCCCCCGCCGAACGCGAGGGCGGCCTCATCATGGGCCTGCTGAAGGACCTTCAGGACGATCCGCAGCGCATCGCCGTCGCGCCCGCGGAGGTCGTGGACCTTCCCGCGCCGAAGCCCGCGCCTGCGGCCGAGCCCGTTTCCGCGCCCGAGCCGCCCGCGCGGCCGTTCGTCTGGAAGCCGCGAGCGACCCGCGCGCCGTACCTGCCGCGGCCGCGCGCGGAAGCGCCCGCGAGCGTACGGCTGCCCGGCGCGCCGAGTTCCCAGGTCGGTCCGGTCCACGCGACCGGGATCGCCAGCATCGAGGGCGTACTGGAAGCCGTTCCCGGTCCCGTCCAAGGCTGCGCCTTTGCCGTCCGTGCCGACGACGGCAGCCTGTGGCACCTGAAGGAAGGCCCCGCCGGCGAGGCCGCCACCCTGCTGGGCGCGCGCGTGAGCGCCGTCGGTCGCCTGGGCGGTTATCCCAATGTTCAGGGCGTCAAGGTGTTGGATGTAAGCAGCCTGGCGCTGGCGCGCTGAACTTTTTCCATCAAACAACCCGCTTCCTGCCTCGTTAGGCTCTCGGCCGTCTGCCGTGCGTGCTGCCCGCGCGTCCAACCGCTTCGGTTGGCGAGGAGGACTTTCGATGAAGACGTCTACGTGGCTGCTGGCGATCCTTCTTGCGGCGGGGCTTGCGGTTGCAGGCGCGTCGCCGGTCCGCGCGGCCGAACACGGCAAGGGCAAAGGCAAGGACAAAGAGAAGAAGGACGAAGAAGGCAAGGACGGCAAGGAAGGTAAAGAAGGCAAAGAAGGTAAGGACGCCGCCAAGGGCGAGCACGGCAAAGGTCACGCCGATAAGGCCAAGGACGAACCGGGCGGCTGGGACAAGGGCAAAAAGACCGGCTGGAAGGACGAGTATCCGCCCGGCTGGGATAAGAAGTCGGACGACGAGAAGGCCAAGTGGCATGCCGACTTGGAAGACGCCAAGAAGGCCGTCGGCAAGGCCTGCGACGAGAAGAAGATGAAGGACGACGAGAAGACCCAGATGCAGGAGGCGCTCGAACGCATCGCACGGAAGGGGAAGAAGATCGAGGCCTGCAAAGAGGAGACGGTGGGCGCGATCCAGAAGGCCAAGTCGGCCTTCGAGGTGCTCAAAGAGAACGGCATCGTGCTGGAAACAGGCCAGTAGGATTTGCCAGAAGCCCGTCCGACGCCCTTGGTGCGAATTACACCAATCCGGAATTCCCAACGAAATAAACCTTCGTGAGTCCTGATATACGAATAACCTGTGCGCATGCCCGTTCTTGACCATTCCCGCAACCTATTTCAATACAAGAAGATACTCATACCCTGCGCATGATCCCTGGATTGGCACAACGCGTGCTTTATTCCAATCGTAGGCTTTGGGGGGACCTCTGGAGCGAAGGGCGATCATGGACATGCAACTGCTTAAGCCCGCGGTGCTCGTCGTGGACGACGAAGAGAGCAACCGGGATATCCTGAAGGATCTGCTGGCGGACGAAGGCTATGCCGTCCTCTCGGCGGCCAACGGCACGGAAGCGCTCAAGCTCTTGAACCCGGACATCGGCATCGTGCTGCTCGACCTGATGATGCCCGACATGGACGGCATCGAGGCCTGCCGGCGCATCTCGGCCGACCCGCGCTTCAGCTTCATCCCGATCCTGATGCTCAGCGCCTGCCGCGAGGACCACCAGACGCGCGCGGCGATGGACGCGGGCGCGATCGATTTTCTTTCCAAGCCCGTGCGCGCGATGGACCTGCGCACCAAGGTCGCGGCGGCCTCGCTGCTCCCGCGCATCCCGCGCGGCCCGCAGCGCCAGCGCATCTACCTCGACCTGGTGGAATTCGAAGCCATCCGCCAGCGCGCGGACGAGCAGGAAAGCCAGCGCCTCTTCCTCGAAGCGACGATGCTCTGACGGTTCAGGCGCCCGTGGCGCCGGCGTCCATGCGCGCCTTGATCGCCGCGGCGGTGCCGGTCTTGCGGGTCAGCAGCGAGACCACGATCAGCACGAGAAAGCCGAGCGGGATCGTGACGATGCCCGGCTGCCCGAAGGGCACCAGCGTCGCCTTGGCCGCCTCGGCCTTCGTGTAACCGTACACGCCCTCGAACGTCTCGGCGCTCACCATCACCCACGCCAGCGAAGAGATCATCCCCACCAGAATGGAGACGGTGATGCCCTGCTTGGTCGTGCCCTTCCAGAAGAGGAGCATCACCAGCGCGGGCAGGTTGGCGCTCGCCGCGATGTTGAAGGCCCAGCCGACCAGGAACCCGACGTTGAAGCTCTTGAAGACGATCCCCAGCGCCATCGCCACGATGCCGACCACCACCGCCACGGCCTTGCCCGCGCGGACCTTCTCGGTGTCGTTCATCTGGATGCCCATGTAATTGGCCATGATGTCGTGGGCCACCGCGCCGCTGGCCGCCATGATCAGCCCGCTGACCGTGCCGAGCACCGTCGTGAAGGCGATCGCGGAGATGATCGCGAAGGGCAGTTCGCCGAAGCGCTTGGCCAGCAGCGGCGCGGACATGTTGTAGTCGGTGAAGTCCAGCGTCCCGCTCGTCATCGCCCCCAGGCCCAGGAAGACCGTCAGGATGTAAAAGAACCCGATGCTCCCGATGCCCACGATGGTGCTCTTGCGCGCCGCGGCGCGGTCCTTGACCGTGTAGTAGCGGATCAGGATGTGCGGCAGCGAGGCCGTGCCGCAGAAGAGCGCCAGCATCAGCGAGAGGAAATCCACCTTCGCCCAGGTAAAGCCTTCCTCGCGCAGGCCCTTGAACTTGCCGCCGCCCGGCAGGAGCAGCTCGTGGCCGGGCGTGGGATTCTGGACGTAGACCGCGGTCTTGCCCGACTCGTCCTCGATCGTCTGCTTGCTCCACAGGATCACGGTGCTCGCGTCGAGCGTGCTGAAGAACTCCGCCGGACCCAGCGGCCCCGTCTCGGTCTTGCCTCCGGGCAGCCGCGCGATGTGGCCGACGGGGTACAGGTCCGCGTCCTTGCCCTGCGGAAGGCCGTTCACGAACTTCTTCTTGTCCTTGTCGATGAAGATCGTCTGCGCCTCGGCCAGCATCGGCACGCCCGCGGGGGGCGCCTCGGCCTGCACCTGCCCTACGAACTTCTCGTCCACGCGTTTCCAGGTGGTGATGCGGCCGGTCTTCTCTTCCTTCATGCGCACGTACGGCTGGCCCTTCCAGGCGCCCTCTTCGGGCAGGCGCGTCCAGCCTTCCTGCGCGGCGACCTCGCCCTCCGCGCGCACCTGGAAGACGTGGAACGGCATCTCCGGCGTGCCCGGATCGGTCCGGTAGCCGCGGTTCAGGATCATCAGAGTCAGGATCGCGCAGAAGAAGACGAGCATCGAGCCCTTGATGAACTGCACCCACGTGGTGCTCACCATGCCCGCCGTGACCACGATCAGCGTCACCGTCACGCCCACCAGCAGCACGCCCACGGTGTGGTCGAAGCCCAGCAGCGGCGTGATCAGCGAGCCCGCGCCGCTCATCTGCGGGATCAGGTAGAAGATGCTCACCACCAGCGCGCTGATGCCCGCGGCGAGCTTGATCCCGCGCGAATGGAAGCGGCTGTCGAGCGCGTCGGCGAAGGTGTACTTGCCCAGGCTCTTCAGCGGCTCGGCGATGACGAAAAGCGCCACGATCCAGCCGGCCAGGAAGCCGATCGAATAAAGAAACCCGTCGTAGCCCGACGTCGCGATCATCCCGCAGATGCCGAGGAACGAGGCCGCCGAGAGGTAGTCGCCGGCGAAGGCCACGCCGTTCACGAACCAGTGGATCTGACCGTGGGCCGCGAAGTACCCCTGCGCGGACTTGGCGCGCTTGCCGAGGTAGAAACTGAGCCCCAGCACGCTTCCGACGAAGGCGAAGAAGATGACGACGGCGATTCTGGAACTCTCGTAATTCACGCGCCGGGCCCCTTGTCCCCGGGTTCCCGGCAAAGGACCATGTACACGAGCGCAAGGGCCAGCGCGGCCACGATCAGGCCCACGCCGTACAGGATCGCGACGTTCACGCCCGCGACCGCTTCGGCCAGCACGGAACGCTTCAGGACGCTCAGCGCCATGAACCCGCCGTACAAGGCCAGGTAGACGAAGAAGAGGATCAGGCCGATGCGCGCGTTGCGCTCGGCGCCGTGCTCGCCGTCGGGCGGCGCGCCGGTCTGCTCATCGGCCACGGTGCTCCCTCCCAGGCCAGTGATCGTTATGAAATTAAACGCGGCGTACTTTGGGCGATATCCCAGGACAATGCAACGCCTTTTCGCGCCTAATAAAAGGCCCCGCGCCGCCGCAGGTTTTGTAAACCGCGCTACTTGGCCGGCACGGACTTGGCGTACTCGCTGAAGTTCGCGCAGACTTCGAACCAGCCCACGACCTTCTTCTCGTGCAGAATCGGAACCAGCACCGAACTCGGGCCGTTGCCCTCGCGCGCGGCCACGGCCACCTGCCCCGTCTCGAGCACCTGGGCCTGCTCGCCTTCCGGCTTGTTGTGCAGCGCGCCCCACTGGTAATGGACCGAGCGCCCGTTCACCTGGCGGATCGCCGCGTGGACGACCAGCGGCTCGCGCGTCAGCACCAGCCACAGGTTGCAGTCGAGTTTGTACGGCGCGCCGGCGGCGATCAGCGCCAGCATGCGCTTGACCTTGTCGAAGGCCGCCGGGTCCACGTTGTAATTGTCCGAATCGGCCCAGGGATCGCGCGGGTCCTTGCGGAACAGGAGCGGGACGTACTTCTCGGGCACGATCTTCAGGCAGTCGGCGGCGGAGACTTCCCGCACGCAGGCCGCGCCGTACTTCTTCAGGTCGGCGATAAAGGCGGCGCGGTCGGGCGGAGGCGCCTCGGGCTGCGTCACCGCGGCGGCGGCCGGCTTGTAGTCGCGCATGGGCGGCGGCGGGCCGTGCAGCGCATAGGCGGGCGTGCCTTCCGCCTTGACGTGCCAGGTCGCGTACGCGTCGAAGGCGTAGTGGCGCAGCCGGTCGAGCAGATCGCTGTCGGGAGAAGCCTTCGCGAAGAGCCCCGCGCCGGTGTTCCCGGCAAAGCTCGCGTTGCTCCATTCCCACGGCTGCTGTTTCTTCAGCTCCGAATCGGGGCGGTAGAGTTCCTCCAGGCGCAGGCCGAAGATGCCGGCGACGCGTTCGCGCACGACCTCGCCGCGTTCGTAGTCGGCCGTGGCCTGGCGTTCGGCGGCCTTCAGCAGCGCGACGTCCTGGAGCGCGTTGCGTTCCAGCTTGAGGCGGATGCTGGGGATCGGGCCGTCGATGCCGAAGGCTTCGCCCGAATAGACCATGCAGGTGTCGCCCGAGTAGTCCTTGGCGGGGACGTCGGCGCGCCCATCGACGGTCAGCCAGCGGGTGTAGCCGTCCATCCCCGTCAGCCAGGCGTGGTAGGGCATCTCGGCGATGGCCGCGGCGGGCCCGTAGATCCCGCTCGTCCCGCCGTAGATCCACGCGGTGTCGCCGCGCTTCTGGACCTTCTTCGGCAGTTCCGGATAGATGTTCACGAAACCCGCGAAGACCCAGTGATTCACCGCGCCCTTAAGGGTGTCCACCTGGCTGCGCATGCGCCAGGACGCGTCGTGGCGGAAGCGGAACTTCACCGGCGACCCGGGCGGAACGGCCTTGGTCAGCATCCCTGCGTACAACCTGAAGTACGCGTCGTCTTCCGGAAAGCGCGTCTCGTCGCCGTCCCACGAGAAGCCCTTGTAGCGCTTCTTGTGGTTGAAGAACATCTCGAAGCCCGTGCCCGTCCAGCCCTGTTCGCGAAAGTGCTGTTCCATCTCCGAGACCACGTTGACGAACTCGGCCTCGTACGCCGGCGTGCCCCACTGGAAGAAGCGCGCGGGCCATTCAGGATTGATCGGCAGGTAGATGCCTTCCACGGGCCGAGGGCCGCGCCGCGTGCCGGCAAAGGCGTTGCCGTCCAGCAGCGGGCCGTAGTGGCGGTCGAAGGCGTCCCACGACTTCACGCGCCGCGCGGCGCCGTCGCCTTCCAGTTCGGGCGCGAAGGCCGGGTGCACCCCGCCCGAATGGTTGTAGCCGAGCTGGTGGAACGTCCCGCGGTGCTCGTAGAACATGCGATGGTACGACTGGATGAGTCGGAAGCAGGGATCGCTGACCCAGAAGTCGCGTTCGACCTGCTTGACGATGCGCGGGTGCGAGCCGCCGATAAATCCGATGCCGTACGCATTGTGGTCCGCGGTCACGGCGTCGGCCGCGGGGTAGACGACGTCTTCGACGATCAGGTCCACTTCGACCGGCAGCCGCACGGACTTGTTCCAGACCGAGAGCGTCAGGTGCGCGTTCTGCCGCAGCGCGGTGGGCACCCACACGTCCACCCAGATGCCCTGCGCGGTCTGGTCTTTCAGGCCGTTGTCCTTGGCGGGCAGGTCGAGCGTCTCGCCGGCGCGGATGGGAATCAGCGCGTCCGGATAGGCGATCCCGGTGCGGCCATCGACGTTGTAGAACTCGCGGTAAAGCTCCACGTCCACGCGCGAAAACTCGTCCACCGTGACGCGAAACGGCCCGCCGCGTTCGTCCTGAACCACCAGATGGAACGACGCGTACCCGCCGCGCCCGCAGCGCAGCCGCACGCGGCGTTCGTTGGGTTCGTAGGCGAAGAAGGCCGTCGTGCGCTTCTCGGGCCGGTCGGCCTCGATCGGCTTCCCCTGCGCGTCGGCGCGCACCGCGTCCGGATAGCACTGAATCTCCCACGCCGGCAGCGAACACGCCGTGGCCAACAGTGCGCAAAGCGTAAGGGCCTTCATGCAAACACCTCCTCGCGGATGCGGGCGCGTCGGAATCGCTGGACCTTTTGGAGCGTGGCGATCTTAGCGGTTTTTCAGCGAGGCGAAAGCCTCAAGCGCTGCTTCCCGCGCCTCGGCGTGGTCCACGCAGGGCTTCGGATAGGTTTCTCCCAGGCGCACACCGGCCTCGGCAAGCGCCAGCGGCGGGGCCTCCCACGGCTTGTGGATAAAATCGTCAGGAAGCGCGGACAATTCCGGCACCCAGCGCCGCACGTACGCGCCCCGGGCATCAAACTTTTCGCCCTGCGTCACGGGATTGAAGATGCGGAAGTACGGCGCCGCATCGGCTCCGCAGCCCGCGACCCACTGCCAGCCCAGCGTGTTGTTGGCCAGGTCGGCATCCACGAGCGTGTCCCAGAACCACGCGGCGCCGTCCTGCCATGGAATGCGCAGGTCTTTGACGAGGAACGAGGCCGCCAGCATCCGGACGCGGTTGTGCATCCAGCCGGTCGCCCAGAGTTCCCGCAGGCCGGCGTCCACGATGGGGTAACCGGTGCGCCCGCGCTGCCATGCGCGCAGGGCCTTGCGATCCTTCTTCCACGGAAAGCGCGCGAACTCCGCGCGCAGCGGCTGGCGATCGGTGTGGGGGAAATGAAAGAGCAGATGGTGCGCGAACTCGCGCCAGCCGATCTCGCGCAGGTACGTCTCTTCGCCGCGCAGCCCGGCGCTGGCCCCGCTGAGCCCGCGTTCGCGGACCGCATGCCAGACCTGGCGCGGGCCCACTTCGCCGAAGTGCAGATGCGGTGAGAGCCGCGATGTCCCCGCCTGCGCCGGCAGATCGCGCCCGTGGTCGTACTCCGCGAGCGCCTCGTCGAGGAAGCGCTTCACCGCCGCGAGTGCCCCGCGTTCGCCCGGCGTCCAGGCCGCGCGCATCCCGGCGGCCCAATCGACGGACGGCTCAAGGCCCAGGCGTTCGAGCGGTTCGCCGGGCACGGGCGCCGGCGGCGGGAGGAGTCTCTTCGGCGCGGGCAGCGGTTCCGCGGGCGCCGCTCGGTTAAGGACATTTTTCCAGAAGGGCGTGAAGACCTGAAACGGCTTGCCGCTAAGGTTCTGAACTTCCCACGGTTCCCAAAGCAGCACCCCGTTGAAGCTCTCGGCGTCCAGCCCGTCCGCGCGCAAGGCCTTCTTCACAGCCGCATCGCGGGCGATGGCCGCGGGCTCGTATCGGCGGTTCCAGTAGACGCCGCGCGCGCCGCAGGCCTTCGCCACCGCGCGCAATTCGGCCAGCGCCCCGCCCTTCCCGGCCACCCGCAAGACCAGCGGCGAACCCTTGGCCGCGCACTGCGCCGCAAGGGCCTTCAGAGATTGGTGCAGCCACCAGCGCGAAGCGCCGCCCGGCGCCCACGGCTTTTCTTCGTCCGGAGCCCAGACGTACACCGGCACCACCGCGCCCCCGGCCCGGCGCGCCGCGTCCAGCGCCAGGTGGTCCGCTAGGCGCAAGTCCTGTCGGAACCAGACGAGGAAGACGGGAGCGGACGCATTCGAATGGGTGCGATGCATGAAAGCGCTGGCGTTGGCGTCCCCGGAGGGAATCGAACCCCCAACCTGCGGATTAGAAATCCGCTGCTCTATCCGTTTGAGCTACGGGGACGGAGATACTAAAGTTATTTATCCTTCGATTTCAACACGGCCCATCAGGGCTTGTGCGCTGAAATCCACCTATTATGTGCTGTTGGCCTCTGCTCTGGAATCAAAAAGCGCCACCAAGCCTGCCGGATTACTTTGCAGGCGAATTTATGCTCTTCGAGAATTCTTAGTGTTTCCAACTCAACCTCCATCGAATGAGTTTCAATTAGCAAACTACAGCCACGATGGAGTAACAATGAGCCAGTCCGAAGTACATTTGCCTCGTAACCTTCCACATCGATTTTTACAAAGGCGCGTTTTCCACCAACCAGATCATCCAGCGACAATTCCGATCCCACAAAGGAAGGCAAGAATCTTACGCGCTCCGCATCAAGAGTATTCAGATTCCAATTCCTGAAGAACTTTTCTTGGAACCCTGCTCCAGGGTCACATGCAACTATCCCGCATCTTGAATTAAGCTTTGCGGCGAGAATCGAATACATTCCATCGCTGCATCCGATGTCGCAAAACAGTTGCACACCTGCCAATAAAGCTTTGAACCTAGACATCACCTCTCGTTCCGCAATTCCTAAGATTCGCTGAGACTCACATGATGGGTCTAAATAAAACACTGTCCCACGACCAATGCCTGTTAGTACCTTGAAAGGCTTGGGCGCACTCCCAAATAACGCTCGTTTGATCAGGCCTTTCATAGGGCATAGTATCGCTCAAACTCTTCGTGAAGGTAAATGGCAAATAGGTACCCGCCATTGTTGGAAATCAGTGCAATTATCGAACGAAAAAGATATTAGTTCGCCTCCAGAACTCGTGCAGTAACATATTGTAATAACTTCCGGGGTGACCCTTCCTGTCAGGCGATTGACAAGGTTTGTCACTCGTCATTGCCAAATATTGGTAGGAACAAGGGCAATTCATACCAAGCGTCCGAGAAATTGCACATGAGATTGCTTAAGTCCTTTCAAAGCAATGGCTTATTTATAGCTACATTATGCGATGGTTATGGCACTTCGAATGCTATTAGTGATTCAACACCAGTGAGGCGACGCGTGTGCTTCGCCAGGAGAGAGCTGAAAGGAGAGAGGAATGAAGAAT
>JAHCJK010000259.1 GCA_026184295.1 Planctomycetota bacterium | reverse complement strand
CCGTGCCCGCCACGCCCTTGGCCACCAGCGCCGTTGCCGCCGCGAAGAGCGCCGCGGGCGCGGCTTCCTGGGGCAGCGAGGCCAGCAGCGGCGGCAGCGCCGCCGCGGTGACGCCCGAGGCCGTGAGCGCGCGCCGCAGCGCGTCGAGCCCCCGGCCGATCTGCGTGCGCACGGTCTTTTCCGGGAGGCTCAGCGAGCCCGCCACTTCGCCGTGCGTGAAACCTTCGACCAGATGCAGGAAGACCGGCAGCCGGTAGTGTTCGGGCAGGCCGGTCAGCGCCCGCAGCACCAGCGCGCGCTGTTCGCGGGCTTCGGCCGCGGCCGGACCGGCGGAGGTCTCTTGCGGCGCGGCGGCCGCGGCTTCGCGTGCCGACCGGCGGGCCTCTTCGCGCTGCTTGTGGCGGCAAAACGAGACGACGAATCCCATAAAGTAGGCCCTCACCGTGCCCTCGCCGCGGTAAGCGCCCGCGCGGCGCAGGAGTTCGACGCAGGCCATCTGGACGGCGTCTTCGGCGTCGGCCGCGTGCTTCGAACAGCGCAGCGCCGTGCGGAACGCGACGTCGAGATGCCGTGCGAGCAGTTCGTTCATGGCCTCACGGTCGCCCGAAGCCGCGTAGCGGCGCAGAAGTTCCGCGTCGTCCACCGCCACCTGGGAGGTCTCGTGCGCCATCAGTGTCCCCGCCGGCATAAGTGCTCCTTCCACGAGTACGTGCCCGCCGGAAGGTGCGATGCTTCACAATATACGAGAAAATGGCCGGGCGTGCGGGATGGTGTACGAGATGTACGGGCCTTTTGGCGCGCCGGTCTCGGCGTTCAAACCGGCGTGGGCGCAAGGCCTTGCGTGTCGATTTACGAAAGATTTGAAACGGAAGAATACTGGAAATGGCCGCCGAATCGTCCAACCTGACATCCTATTCGAAACGGTCGGCGATCTCGAAAAGGAGGCGTTCGATGAAGCCCTGGCTGCTGGCCGGTCTGCTCGCAGGTATTCTGCCGATCCTGGGCGCGGAGGAGCCCTTCAAGCCCGAGGTGTCCACGGCCGAAGGCCGCCGCGCCTTCGACGATCTGGCCGCCTACTACGCCGATCCGAAGCAGGAGCCCGCCTTCGCCGCGGCCCTGGAGCAATTGAAGGACCCCGCCAAGGCCGAGGCGGCCGGCTCGTATCTCCATGCGCTCTTCAAACAGAGTTTTGCCGACGAGAGCAACGGGCGCGCGGAATGGAAGAAGACCCCTTTCTGGGGGGGCGGCTCGGAGTCCGCCGCGCGGGAGTTCCGCAAGACGCTGGCCAAGGCTTTTGAAGAGAAGGCCTCCGGCGCGGCCGCGCTGAGCGCCGTGCGCTGGCTGCTCGAGTCCGAGTTCCTCGCCGAGAACCAGGCGGCGGGCATGGCGGTGCTCAAGAAGACCGAGGCCGCCGGCATCGCCGAGTTGCTCAAGGACCTGCTCAAGCAGCCGCATCCCAACGAAGACGTCGCGAAGGGCGCGGTCGAGGAGGCCGGTCGCCGGGGCCTGAAAGACCTCGCGCCCGATCTCCTGCGCCTCTGCACCCACTATCGCACCAGGGTACGTGAAGCGGCGGTGGCCTCCGCCGGGAAACTGGGCCTGAAGGATTTGCCCGCGTACAAGCCCGAGGAGGCCTTCACGCCCTGGCTCGACCGGCAGCTCAAGGATATGTACGCGATGGTCGCCACGCCGCTCCCCGCCGACGCCGCCTTCTACACCGTCAAGATGAAGAAGCCTGAGGAAGGCCACGCGCTCCCGCCGTTCCAGGGCTGGCTCCTGAAGAAGACCGAGAAGCAGGCCACCGTCATGAGCGTTTACGTGACGGAACTGGTGCTGCCGGTCGATGGCATCGAGCTGGCGCCGGCCTCCCTGGAGGCCGCCGCCCAGGAGTTGCTCGAAATCCGGAAGAAGGAGAAGGACGACCGCGAGGCCGGCGAAGCGCTCTCGCGGCGCGGCGGGTTGACGCGCCAGTTCGAGCCGAAGTACCTGAGCATGCAGGAGGCGACGATCGCCGCGTGGGCGTACCAGCGCGGCAACAAGGCGCTCGCCGCCGCGATGCTCTTCCCGCGCATCGACGCGATGGCCGACGACCGCTGGTTGCGCTGGGTCGCGCGCGACTACCTGGGCCACCATTACCACCAGCAGATGCTCGAACTGTTTTCCTACGAGCGCGACTACGAAGGCGCGCTGGCCCTGGCACGCCACCTCGCCAAGCCGCTCTTCGACGAATACCAGTACCAGGAACGCGCCCAGCGCCTCGCGGCGCAACTGGAAAAGCGCGGCGAAGACTTCAAGACCTTCGTGCTCCCCAGGCCGGCCGAGTGGGAGGAGATGAAGAAGAAACTCGACCGCCCTGCGCAGATCAGGTTCCTGGCCGAGCGCCTGCGGCTGTTGAACTGCTTCCAGTACTCACAGCCGGGCGGCGTGTCGTACGAGCAGGAACAGACCGTGAAGGCGCGCAACCTGCGGGCGGAGGCCGCGGAGGAAGCGGCCGTCAATCCGTACGTGGAACTGGAGCGGATGAAGCTGGAGGTCAAGGACTTGGCCGATCTCGTCCCGTTCCTCGGCGACGAGCATTACATGCCGACCTTCAGCTACTGGCGGGACTTCCATCCGTCGCGCACGCTGCATCAGGCCAACTGGGCCGTGGGCACGCTGGTCAACGAGGCCGCCAAGCGGGATCTGGCCGACCTGCGCACGTATTATTCGCTTGGAGAGGAGGGGAAAAAGGAACACCTCCAGAAGATTCTGGCCTGGTGCCGGGAAAACACGGACAAGTCGCGCGAGCAGTTGCTGCTGGAGACGCTTGAACACGCGGAGGACTGGCGCACGGTGGACAACGCGGCGGGCGAACTGGTCGAAGAGCGCAACGCCAAGGCCCTGCCGCTGCTCGCCAAGCGCGCCGAGGCCTGGGCCGAACACCGCGTCAGCCTGGTGAAATATGTCTACATGCTGAACCTGCCCGAGGGCGCGCCGCACGCGCGCAGGTGGCTGAAGGATGCCGACGTGCCGACGGCCTTCTGGGCCGCGCTGATCCTGCTCAAGCACGGCGACCCGGCGAAGGAGGAGGGCATGGACGTGCTTCAAAAGGCGCTGCCGGGCGACAAGGAACTGGAATTCTATCCGTTTGCCGTCCAGCCGCTGCTGGCCACCAAGCGCGAAGCGGCCCTCGGCCTGGCCGCAGGGATCTTGAAGCAGGAGCGGTTCTCGGGAAGCGAATCGGACCACCAGCACATCCTGAAGGCCCTGCTGCTGGCGGGCCGCGACGAGGCGATGGCCTTTATCGCGAAGGAGTTCGAGAACCAGAAGGATTCGGGCACGAGTTACGGCGAATGGGAAGGCAAGGAGGTCAGTCGAGACCACACGAAGGCCGACCACATGGCCGCCGCGGTCGATGAATGGCGCAAGGAGCGCGCCTACCAGTCCCTCGCGCCGGACGACGTGCGCGCGAAACAGCGGGCCGAGGTGCTCGCGTGGCTGCGCGCGCAGTTCGCGCTCATCAAGGCCGGCAAGGCCCCGGAGATGGACACGAAGATCGAACCCGTCCGCGGCGGCGGCGAATGGCACGTGGACGCGCCGTAGCGCGAAGCCTTGACGTCCATCTAGTGCGCGCCGCTCGGCTGCGCTTCCGCGCCGCCTTCGGCCTGCGGCCAGGGGGTCTTGACGTGCTGGTGGTCGCGGCCGAGGAAGTAGTTCAGCCACGAGCTTGAATGGTCCAGCGCCCAGTCGCGCGTGATCAGCGGCATGTCGCGCAGCCATTCTTCGCGCCCCACGGCCTTCAGGCGTTCGTAGGCGCGCACGTAAATGCATTCGATCTCGGGATGGACTTCGCACTGGCCTTGGGCCGTCCCGCCGCACGGGCCGTTGCGCAGGAACTTCCCGCACTGGCTTTCCGGGCAGAGGAACGCGAGGTCCGGGAGCGAGCAGTCCCCGCATTCGCGGCAGTCGTTGGTCACCTGCTTGGCGTACTTCTCGCCCACTTCGACGAGGCGCCGCAGCAGCGGGGATTGGTCGAGTTCCTTCGCCAGCCCCTGCGCGGCCTCGAACGTCTTCGTCCCCGGTTCGAAGACCGAGTGATGCAGAAAGTCCGTGATCCGGAAGTTCAGATGCAGGCCGCCGGCGCCGAGGGCCGCGCGGTTGACCGGGGTATCGGTATTGAGCGCCGACTCCGCGTCGCGTTCGAAGTAGTAGAACTCGCCTTCCTGCGCGAACTGGATTTCGCGCGCGAACGTGCGCCAGTCTTCCTCCAGGTCGCGGCTCACTTCGATCAGGTACTTCACGTCGTCGAAGCCGACGTTGAAGCCGCCGATGTGCGCGCCCTGGTAGCCGAGCCCGCGCAGGATCGCGAGCTGCTGCGCGGCGAATTCGAGGAAGCGGCGCTTGCCCTTGTCCTTCGCCTGCGCCCAGTCTTCGCAGCGCCCTAGGAGCTGCTTCGTCACCACGCAGCCGGGGACGAGGTTCTTGTGCATCGCGGCGGCGACGGGCCTGCTCAGCACGTACACGTTGCCCATCAGCGGGACCTGCTTCAGGTCCGGCTGGCCGCGCATGTAGCGGATCAGTTCGTCCACCTTGCGGCTGTCGTACCCGAGTTGCGAGACGACGAATTCGGCGCCGAAGCGGACCTTGCGGTGCAGCTTGTAGTACTGCGTCATCAGCTCGGCTTCGCGGCGCTTGAAGGGACTGACCACCGCGCCGTTGTAGAAGTGCGTCCGCGGCGTGCGCCCGCCGGGGCTGCGCTTGTCCGGCAGGCCTTCGTTGAGGTCCCGCAGGAGCTGCGAGAGCACCACGCTGTCGAGGTCGAAGGTCGGCTTGGCCTGGCCCTTGTAGCCTTCCAGCGGCGCGTCGCCGGTCAGGCAGAGGATGTTGCGGATGCCCAGGCGTTCGAGCTGGAAGGCGCGCGAGACGACGAAGTTGCGGTTCTTGTCCTTGCACGAGAAATGGATCATCGCGTCGATGCCCATCTCGGCCAGTTCGTGGCCCAGTACGTCGGGGCTGATGCGCACGTTTCCGCCGACGTTGTCGGTCAGGGAGACGCAGTCGATCAGGCCTGGGTGCTTCTGGACCTTGTGGGCGAAGTCGATGACCCATTCGACGTTCTTGCCGCGCGGGCCGCGCCCGGGGACGAGTTCGAAGCTGACGGCGAAGGCGTCGGGTGCGGTGAGCGCTTCCTTGAAGCGGTTTGGCGGCGGAACGTAGGGCGGTTCCGGCGGCGCGGCCTTGGGCTTTTTCGCGGGCGCGGAGGCGTCCATGCCATACTTTCTTCTGGAGGCGCAAGAGGTTACGGATTACGTGCAGGCCGATGATAACGCCTTCCAGGACGAAGGAAAGGCTTAGCCGCAAAAGGAATCCCGGGTATTCTGTAAGTCCAGGGCCAGGGAGCGGACGTCCTATCCGTGGGAAGGTCCCTCGATACCCCATCTTGAAAGGAGCGTGCGATGCGTATTCTGGCGTTGGCCGTGGTGCTGGCGGCGTTGATGGGTTCGGCCTGGTCGGCCGACAAGGACGAACTCGCGTTCTGGAAGGAGAACCTCCCCAAGGGCCTGGTGGATGCCAAGGGCAACGCGGTGACGGTGGACCAGTTGAAGGGCAAGATCGTCGGGATCTACTTCTCGGCGCACTGGTGTCCGCCGTGCAAGGTCTTCACGCCCAAGCTCGTGGAATTCCGCGACAAGAACGCCAAAGAATTCGAGGTCGTCTTCGTCAGTTCTGACCACACCGAGAAGGAACAGCAGGGCTACATGGCCGAGGCCAAGATGCAGTGGCCGGCGGTGAAGTGGCGCGCCGAAGAAGGCAACGCTTTGATGAAGAAGTACAAGGTCACCGGCATCCCCAAGCTGGTCATCCTCGCCCCGGACGGCACGACGCTCAGCGAGAACGGGCGCGGCGACGTGACTTCCAATCCCGACACCTGCCTGGACGGCTGGAAGAAGGCCGCTTCCAAGTAGTCCGCGCGCCTGCGCGCCGTGAGATCGAACCTCCCCCGCACGGGGGAGGTTTTTTTGCCGGGACGGCCGCCGGGCGGCGGGACTTTCGCCCGCGCCACGGCGCGGTAGACTGCGCACGGACGATCGACCGGAGGAGATGCCCCGCATGCCCGAGATGCCCGCGCTGAAGGACCTGCCGCAATGGGAGTCGCTCTGGAAGGCCCAGCAGGCCGGCGGCAAGCCGCTGCTGATCTTCAAGAAGAGCCCCATCTGCCCGACGAGCCATCACGTGGAAAGCACGTTCAACGCGTGGCTCGCGGCGCTCGACCAGGGCGTCCTTGCCAAGCTGAACCTGGCGCTGGTGGACGTGGTGAATCAGCGCCCGGTCGCGCGCAAGATCGCCGACGACACCGGCGTGCGGCACGAGTCGCCTCAGGCGCTGCTTATCGCGCCGGGCGGCAAGGTGCTCTGGCACGCCAGCCACGGCGACGTGGACGAAGAATCGCTGGATAAGGCGGTTGCGGGGCTGTAGGCGCGCGCGGGAAGGATAAGCAGCGCCCGGCCCGCGGCGCGCGCCGCGGACCGGGGCTGACGTGCCGCTAGGTCTTCGCTTCGGTCTTGGCCTCGCCGCTCTTGGCCGCGCACGCATGTTCGCCGCTCTTGCCGCCGCAGCCGCTCTTGCCGCCGCAGGCCGCTTCCGAACCGGTCTTGCCGCCGCAACCCGACTTTCCGCCGCAGCCGGACTTCCCGCCGCAGGCGCTCTTCTCGCCGGTCTTCTCGGTCGTGGGGGTGCTGGGCGCGGTGGGCTTCGCGGGCGGCTTGCCATCGCCGCAGCCCAGCGTAGCACCCATCACCATGCCGCCCACCGCCATCGCGACCAGAGACTTGACCCGGCTCGTCTTCTCCGAATT
>JAHCJK010000258.1 GCA_026184295.1 Planctomycetota bacterium | reverse complement strand
GGCCGAATACGCCTGGAAGAAACTCGAGGTGGGGCAGGGGCTGGCGTCGGCGGCCGAGATTCACGCGCTGGGCCCGCTGTACCTGCGGGCCAGCGATCCGGAGTTGAAGCTCAAGCGGCGCAACGCGGGGTAGCAGGCACGGCAGTTCCGTCGGGGACGCACTTCGGGGCACGGTCCATCCTTGAGCGACTCCAGCACCACCGCTTCCCAACCGTCCGGCGCGCCGGACGAGCCCTCCGGAAAAGCCTCCGGACCATCCGAAGCCTCGCGCTCCATCGGCGAACGCGTGGTCAAGGCGACGGCCGCGATCATGGTCGCGCACCTGCTCGCCCGCGCGATGGGCCTGGTGCAGTGGAGCTTCATCGGGCACTACCACTACGGCGCCGAAAGCGACGCGTTCGTCTTCGTCTTCGAAGGCATTCTCTGGTCGGTCTTCCTGATCGGAGAAGAATCGCTCGGCCCGGCCTTTCTGCCGGTCTTCATGAGCGCGCGCGAAAAGGACAGCGAAGCCGCCGCGTGGCGCTTCACCTCCGTGCTGCTGCTGCTCCAGACGGCGATTCTGATGGCCGCCATCGCGGCCCTGATGCTCTTTCCCGACGACGCCGTGCGGCTCTTCTCGCGCTTCAAGTCCGACGCCGATGCCGGCGCGGGCGGCATCTCGCGCGCGGAGCTTTCTACGCACTTCCTGCGGCTGATGGCCCCGTCGCTGCTGGGCCTCTCGATCGGCTCGCTGACGTACATGGTCCTGAACGGCTACAAGAAATTCTTCTGGCCCGCCTTCGCCGACGCGATGCTCAAGCTGGCCCTCGTGGCCGGCATCGTGATCGGGCACCGCATGGGCCTGAAGGCCGACGCGCTGATCGCCGGCGTCCTGGCCGCGGGCGTGACCAAGATCGCCGTGCACCTGTACGCGCTGCGCGGGCACCTCTCCAAGTTCCGCTTCACCCTGGACCTCAAGGACCCGCACCTGCGCAAGTTCCTGCTCCTGGTGGCGCCGCTGCTGGCGGGCATCGTCTTCGCCAAGATGCGCGATTACTTCAACAACATCTACGTGATCAGCTCGCTCGAGACCGGGCTGCTCTCCATCTACAGCTTCGGGCGCAAGATCTACAACGCGGTCGGCTTCCTCGTCCCGTATCCGCTCTCCCTGGCGCTCTTCCCGTTCCTCTGCGAACTCGTGGACCGCGACGACCGCGCGCAGATGGGCGCCTTCCTGACGCGCGCGTCGCGCATCATGCTGATGATCTTCCTTCCCGTCTCGGCCGTGATCGTGGTCCTGTCGGTTCCGATGGCGCAGACGCTTTACCAGACCGGCGGCAAGATGGGCGCCGAAGAGGTCGCCCTGGCCGGGCGGGTGAACGCGATCTACAGCGCCGTGCTCCCGTTCTACGCGCTCGAGACGATCCTGATGCAGGCGTACTTCAGTTCGCGGCGCGTCGTCTCGGTGACGGTCATCGGCATCTTCTTCTCGGCGCTCAGCATGGTGGTGAGCTGGGTCGGGATCGTGCACTACCAGTTGAAGGGCGAGGACGCGCTGATGCTGGTGGCGCTCGGCTTCACCGTCTCGCGCGTGCTCAAGGCGCTCGCGCTGATCGCGGTGCTCAAGATGACCGGCCTGCCGCTGATGCCGCTGGGCCCGATGATCTCCTTCAGCGTCCGCGCGATCCTGTTGACGGCCGCGTGCGCCGGCGCCGCGCTGGGCACGCTGCGCGCCGTCGAACGCGCGCTCCCGGACGCGAAGGCCTCCGCCGGCGAGGAAGCCCCGCGCGAGGAAGAGAAGACCCGCGCGCCCGAGCCGTCGAAGACGGAACCTGCCCTCGAAGAGAAATCGAGCGCGAAGACCGAGGCCCCGGCCGAGGCCAAGACCGATGCCGCGGAGCCCGCAAAGAAGGACGGAGGGAAGCCGAAGAAGAAGAGTTCGACGATGCGCGCGCTGCTTCAGTCCGGCCCGGAACTCGCGCTGCCGGGCCTGGCGGCGGGAATCGTCTTCCTGCTCGGCTGCAAGCTGCTGCGCTTCGAGGAATTCGACCTCATGATCGAGTACGCGAAGCAGAAGCTCCGCAACCGCCGCGCGAAAAACAACCCGCCCAAGCCCGCCTGACCTTCACGTGCAGCGCCGCTGCACCGGTGATTTCGCCATTTTGCACGCCGTTTCTTGCTTCGCGCAATTCGCGTGAGGTAGGTTGAGGCGTGGCCGTGCGCAGCTCACACGAAACCCGGGAGGACCTCGGCATGCGTGGAATCGCTTGGTGCGCGTTCGTGGTGGCGCTTGCTTCGTGGACCCTGGCCGCGCAGGACGAGGACGACGAGCCGAAGTTCCAAGTCCCGGAGAACCTGTCCGATCCGTTCGTCTTGCAGCGCGCTCCCCGTGACGCGGACGCGCCGAAGGACAAGGCGTGGCGGCAGCGCGACCTTGCGCGGATGGACGGCGCTTCGAACGCCGCCGATGCGGCGCGCGCGCTCCTCGCCGAGGGCAAGGCGCGCGAGGCCCTTGAACGCTGCAACGAGAGCCTGAAGGCGCTAGGCGAGGTCGAACATCCCGAAGCATTGGATGCCTGGGGGCGAATCCAGGGCGTGGCGTGGATGCGCGAGGACCTGCTGCGCATCCGCGAGGCCGCGCAGCGCCAGGCCGAACGCCAGGAGGCCGAGGCGGCCTTCCAGCGCCTGAACCTGCTGGTGAGCGGGATCATGGTCGGCGAGACGCGCGCGAACGCGGTGGTGAACGGCAAGGTCGTGAGCGCCGGCGAGACGCTGGCGCTGAACGGCGAGGACGCCGCCGTACGCATCGAGGAGATTCGCCGCGAGATGGTCGTGGTCAGCTTCCGCGGACTGAAGATGCCCGTCGCGCTGCGCTGAACGGCCCGCGTCAGCGGCCGCGCGGGAGCGGCGTGGGCCCGCGCGCGGCGACCGTGCGCGCGTAGGCCGAAGGCGTCACGCCTTCGACCGAACGGAACGCGCGCGAGAAGGCCGGCAGGTTCGAGTATCCCACCGAGGCGGCGACTTCCTTCACGTTGCGGGTGGTCTGGCTGAGCAGGTGCTTGGCCTGGCGCACCCGCATGCGCTGGAGCTCCGTACGCAGATTCGTCCCTGAACGCTCGCGCATCAGTTGCCGCAGATAAGGCGGCGAGACCCCCGCGGCGCGCGCGGCCGCCTCCATGCTCACGTCTTCGGCCAGATGTTCTTCCACAAAGCGCAGGGCTTTGGTCACGGCCTCGTGCCCGCCGCGCTCGCGGTAGGTCTCGAGCCCGCGCGGTTCCAGCGCGTCCGGGGAGGCTTCTTCGCGCGCGGCCAGGCGCAGCCATTCGACGAGGAATTCGGTCAGGAGCGCGCGGCGCATCGGTTCGGCCCCGGGCGCGCCGGCCCGCGGGTCTTCCGCGACGACGCGCGCGAGCAGCGTGCGCAGGGCGGGGGGGAGGACGAAGCGCCGCCCGCCGAGCCCGCGCAGCGCGCGCCCGCCTCGCGCGGTGAACGCGACGGTAATGTAATGCGGCGCGTGCCCCTTGGTAGCCTGATGCTGGTGGAACGAGCCGGGCAGGTACAGGAAGCAGTCGCCCGGGGAGGCCAGGAAGCGCCGCCCGCCGGTGCGCACGAACGCGCGCCCCCGGTCGAGGCAGAAGATCTCGAAGAGGCCGCCGTGCTTTTCGCCGCGGAAGCGGAAGCGGCTGCCCTTTTCCTGGTACACGGCCACCGCGACGCGCGCGACGCTGAAGTCGAACCGTTGCATGCCGAAATTCTCGAGCATCGAAACGGCAAAGTCAATCATCGGATCGGCATAGCAGAGGGCGGGTATAGTCCGGGCGTCGAAGGGACGAACCGAACACGCCACGGAGGCCCGGCCATGCTGCTCACCGCCTGCTACCTGTACACGATCGATACCTACGGCTACCCGCCCAGCATCGAGAAAGGCCTGAAGGCCATCGACGACCTGCGCGAACTTGGCTTTAAATACATCGAGCTCGAGGGCGTTGGCGAGGACCACATCTGCGCCGTGCACGCGTCGCGCGCGCGCTTCAAGCAGGCGCTGGACGACCGCGGGATGGCCTGCGTGAACTTCTGCCCCGTCTTCCGCAACCTGGTCAGCACGGACAAGACCGTGCGCGAGGCCGCCTACCCGGCCTTCCGGCTCGGCGCGGAAAGCGCCGCGTACTTCGGCGCGCGGACGGTGCACGTGGCCACGTACCTGCCGCCGGTCGAATTCGTCGGCGCGCAGCCGTACGTGGGCAAGATCAAGTTCCAGGAGCAGTACAAGGTCCGCATGCCGGACGATTTCTCCTGGGCGAAGCAGTGGGACGCGCTGGTGGAAAGCGTCGCCACGTGCGCCGACATCGCGAAGGAGTTCGGCCTGACGCTGATCATCGAACCGCGCGTGGGCGAGATGATCTGCTCCACCGATTCCCTGCTGCGCCTGATGGACCACGCCGGCCGCGAGAACCTGAAGGCCAACTTCGACTGCGCGCACCTGAACGCGCAGAAGGAAATCCTGCCGCTGAGCGCGCGCAAACTCGACGGGCGCATCGCGGGCCTGCACCTGGCCGACAACGACGGCAGCGACAACCGCCACCTTTTTCCCGGCGAAGGCAACATCGACTTCGAGGGCGTCTTCAAGGAACTGGTTCGGCAGGGCTACGACGGCCCCGTCGGCATCGACCTGGGCAGCATCCCGAACCTCGGCAAGCGCTACGCCGAATGCGCGCAGTGGCTGCGCGCGTTTGCGAAGCGGCAGGGCTTCGCGCTGGAAGGCTAAGGCGCGGCCTTTTCTTTCCCGTCGAACTTCGCGTAGCGGTAGTAGGTTTCCAGGCAGAGCGCCGCAAGTGCGGTCTGGCCCGCTCGGCCCAGGTAGTCGGCGTAGGCGCCCACGGGATCGTACGAACCGTCCTCGTCGCCTCCCTTGCGCTGATTTTCCACCAGGGCCTTGCTGAGCGCTTCGTTCCAGGTCTTCCATGCGCTGCCGACCGGCGCGGAACGCTGGAAGAAATACTGGGAGCCGTAGAACCAATAGTACAGGTCCACGCTCCCGCCCCCGGGGGTCCACGCGGGCAGGCCGCCTTTCAGGACGGTCTGATCCAGGTCCGCGGTGAATTCAAAGGTGCGGCCGCCCAGCGCCATCAGGCAGAGGCTGCCCATCGCGGAGGTCCTGGGCTTGTCGTCCGGAGCCATGTACCCGAAGCCCACGGTCTTTCCGTCCTGCTTGAGTTCGCGGTGTTTGACGAAGTTAAGCGCGCTTGCGATCGACGCGTCCGGCACCTTCAGGTTGGCGCTCTTGGCCGCCTTCAACTGCATGACGAACCACGTGGTGATGCACAGGTCCCCTTCGTTGCCGGGCGCGTAGCGCCAGCCGCCTTCGTGGTGCTGGTGCACGCCGGTGGAGTAATCCAGCGCGCGCTGGGCGGCCATGGCCACCGGCAGGTCCTGCGCGCCGGCGGCCGCTTCCACCAGGGCAAGCCCGGCGATTCCGTGGTGGTACCCGACGCCGTGGGTCTCGCCTGCCTGGTACAGCGATCCGTCCTGGCGCTGAATCGAGATCAGCCATGCGACGGCGCGTTTGACGCAGTCCTTGTATTTGCCTTCCTTCACGGAATGCCCCTGGCCGAGGAAGGCCAGCAGCGCGAGGCCCGTCAGCGCGGTGTCGGCCTGTTTGCCTCCAAACTTCTTGCAGTCCCAATGTCCGTCGGCTTCCTGATGCAGGGCGAGCCAATGCAGGGCGTTTTCCACGGCCGATTCGGTGGCCTGGCTGCCGCCGTAGGCTTTCACCGCGGCCTCGCGCTCCTTCGGAGCACGGCGGGCGAAGAGGCCGGCCGGGTCGGGATGCCTGGCCAGGAACGCCTTGGCTTCGTCGAGCAAAGCCTGCTCCTTGGCGATGGCGCTCAGGAGTGTTTTGTGCGCGGGTTCGGCGGCCTCGGCCGCGGCCTTCGCGATGCGGGCGCGGAGTTCATCGGGGGCGTACACGAGCGCGCGGTACGCGCACTTTTGCTGAAGCGCATCTTCCGAGGCGAGGTGGGCCAGCGCCCAATCCACGTCCGATTCCTTCAGCGTCATGCCCCGGATGATCCGCTCGGGCACGCTCAAGGAACTGAAGACGCCCTTCAGCGACCCGTGGCACTCTTCGGTCTGCGTGATCGTGACCTTGTGGCCCTCCAGCACCGCGTCGGCCTTGCCTTCAGGCTTCCAGGTATGCGGGCGGACGATGGTCTTGACGTGGTCGAGGACCTGCTTGGGCGTCTTTCCATCCACCAGCGTCTCCGAAAGGTCGTAGGTGACGTCCACGTAGACCTGTTCGACCGGTGCGTGCTTGAAAACGCGAACGCCTTTCGCGGACAGTTCAAAATCCGCATTCATCAGGCGCAGGATCCAACCCATCGCCAGTTTGGCCTCCATCTTTTCCACGCGGAGCGTGATGGGCACCTCGGTGAATTCCTTCGAGTCCACCTGGAAGGGCACCCCCGTCTTGGCCTGCATGTAGGCCAGGGCCTCCACGGCCGGCGTATCCACGAACTCGAAGCTGAGGACGGTATCCGTCAGCTTCTGGCCGTAGGCCTCCCGCTGGCGCTGCTCATGCTCCGGCTTGGATTGATCGCCTTTGATCTTGTCGGGCGCGACGGTGTCCGGCGTCTTGGCCTCCGGCGGCTTGGGCTCCTCGGTCTTGTGCTCTTGAGGCGGGACCGCATCCTCTTCGGCCACCTGCGTGGACTTGCGGTCCGAACGGTGTTCTTCCGGCGTATGCACCGCGGTGCGCGCCGGAGGAAGCAGGCGCCAGCCCAGAATGGCCGCCAACAGCAGCGACGCGGCGAGAGCCCCGCGTTCGAGCCACGAGAGTCCCGCGCGGGCGGGGCGCGCGGCGCGAGCGGCGGGCAG
>JAHCJK010000257.1 GCA_026184295.1 Planctomycetota bacterium | reverse complement strand
GCCGGCCCGGGCCTCGCGTCGGCGTCGGCGTCCGGCGGCGGCGGCGGCGGCGGCGGGGGCGGCGGCGGCGGGGGCGGCGGCGGAGGCGGCGGGGGCGGCGGGGGCGGCGGAGGCGGGGGCGGCGGCGGGGGCGGCGGAGGAGGCGGCGGCACGGTCACCGTCATCTGCACGCCCCCGATGTTCCACACGCGCGCGCCGCGCGTTACCACCAGGGTCAGCCCTGCGGTGCCCGCGGAACCCGCGCGCACGCTCAGGGTGTTCGCGCCGCCGACCACGGCGGTGCTGGACGCGCCCGCGGCGCCGAAGCCGAAGACGTTCGCGTCGCTGGAGACGAGCATCGCGGTGGCGCCGGGCGCCAGGCCCGAAACCGTGGCGACGATGGTGCCCGCGGTGTTGGCTTCAAACTGGGTCGTATCGACGCTGAACGACGGCGTCGGGAAGGCGTTTACCGTTACGGGCGCGCTGCCGCAGGTCTCGGTGCCCAGGCTGTTCGTCACGGTGGCGAGCACCGTCGCGCTGCCGGGGGCCACGCCGGTGACCGTGACGGGCGAGGGCGTGACCGCGGTGGTGGCGGGCGAGACCGTCGCGACCGCGGCGTTGGACGAAGAGAAGGTGACCTTCGAGGCGGCCGTGATGGGCGTGACGGAGGCGGCCAGCGGGACCAGGTCGTCGGGATAGAGCACCGCCGCGGCGGGGTTGAACGTCACGCTCACGACCGTGATGCTGATGTGGCAGTCGCTCGAGTCCGACGCGGAGACTTCGCCTTCGTTGTCGAGCACCGTCAGCGTGGCTTCGTATTCGCCGGGGAGATCCAGGATCACCGAGGTCAGCCCGAGCGTTCCTGCGTCTACCATGATGGGTGGCTGCGCCGGGTCGCTCAGGTTTTCCAGCCGCCAGAGGTACTGCACGATCTCGGGCGAAGGCCCCAGGCTGTCGGTGTCGTACGAGCCCGTGCCGTCCAGCACGGCGGCGCGGCCGGCGGCGATGCAGTCGGTGGTGGTGAAGGCGATCGCCACGGGCGGCGAGGACATCCCGACCGCGACGTTGATGTTGACGATCTCGAAGAGCGTGTTTCCGACCACGAAGTCCGCGTTGCCTTCGGAGACGCCGGTGATCGTGATGAGGTACTGGCCGCCGGCGAACGCCTGCGAAGTGAACGTGGCCGTGGACGTCGAGCGGATGCTGAAGCCGACGATGGCCGTCGGCGGCTGCACGATCACCGTAAAGCTGGCCGTTTCGCCCACGCCGAGGGTGAGCTGGCTGACCGAGGACGTCACCTGGATGACCTGGAAGTTCTTCGAGACCGGAGCCGACCGGTTGCCCAGGTTGTCGGTGACGATAAGGACGGCTTCGTAGTTCCCGTAGGTTTGCGGCTGGTAGGTGACTTCGGGGTATTCGCTGTCGATGACCTCCGGTTCGCCGTTCGGGTTCGTGTGGTTGATGAAGGTGAACTGGTACGAAACAATCGTCCCGTCCGTGTCGTAGGAGGGATCGCCGGAGACGTTCATGATGTCCAGCACGCGCACCTGCGGCATGTCGAGGACCAGAATCGCGACCGGATCGCCGGTGGCCAGCGTGCCTTTCGCGGGCGTCGAAGCGCCCGCAGGAGCGGGGGAGGGCGCCGGCGCACTCATGGTGGCCAGACTTAGCGTAACCCCAACCACCAGCCCGGTACCGCCTAGCGCGCGCCACATGACATCACCTCTTTTGCTGAATTTGGGAGCTGCGCACAACGTGATTTCATTATACTTTTCGCAGGATCAATAATTCAAATTTCACCTATGAATTCGAAGGATTTTCTGCTGCACCTGTGTCAAAAATTCGAGCCGATGGATATTCATCCGCATATTCGCCACCGGTATGCGCTTGCGCATGTGTGGTGGAGACCACTCCTGTGCGCGATATAGTTATCGGCGCGGATTCCATTCCTGAAAACCGGAGAGACCCATGGACACGAAGCTGCATACGCACGTGCATCGCGCGGGCAACCAAGTGCACGTGAAGGTCGAGGCGGCCCAGCCTGCGCCGATTCCGATCAAGCCGTTTCTGCTCGGGAAGTTCTGCGAGCATCTCGGAAGCAACATCTACCACGGGATGGAGGCGCAGATTCTGCGCAACCCCACGTTCGCGCGCTACCGTTTCGGCGCGGGCGAGAGCAACATCGACGGCGGCGTGGTGTGGGAGTACGACGAGAAGAAGATCGCCGAGCGCATTCGTGCACACGCGCAGCGCATGAGTTGGCCCGACGCTGCACCGGTGATCGAGGCCCACTTGGACGGCCTCGCGTTTCCCTGGCAGCGCGAGGGCGCGAAGGAGGACGTGCTCGTCAGCCCCGATGTCGGGCCGCACGGCGGGCGCGCGCAGCGCATCGAGACCCGCAAGACCGGCGCGGGCGTCGCGCAGCACACGTACCTTCCGCTTCATCGCACCCAAAAATTCCCGTATCGCGTCGTCGCGCGCGCCTTCGCGCCGGTCGCCGCGACCCTCACGCTGGCGGCGATGAAGGACGGCGTCCCCGGCGAAGTCCTCGCGCAGACCGTGCTGTCGCTGTCGCCCGCATGGCAGACGTACAGCGGCGTCTTCGAACTCCCCGCCTCCGCCGACCCCGGCGGGCTCTTCCGGGTCTCCTTCACCACCGCCGCGCCGGCCAACGTGGTGCTCGGGCGCGTGCTCCTTTATCCCGGCGACCACGTGAACGGGGCCGACCCGGAGATCATCCAGCACTTAAAGGACGCGAAGCTGCCGATCCTGCGCTGGCCGGGCGGGAACTTCGTCTCCGGCTACGACTGGCGCGACGGCGTGGGCCCCGTCGATGCGCGGCCGACCCGCCCGAACCCCGCGTGGGAAGGCCTCGAGTACAACTTTTTCGGCACCGCGGAATTCATCGCCTACTGCCGCGCCATCGGCTGCGAGCCGCTCATCTGCGTCAACGGCGGCGACGGCACGCCCGAGGACGCCGCGGCCTGGATTCAGTACTGCAACGGCAGTCCCGAGACGCCCATGGGCCGGCTGCGCGCCGGCCACGGCCATCCCGAACCCTTCCGCGTGAAATACTGGGAGGTCGGCAACGAACTCTACGGGCGCTGGCAGGTGAACTGGACGACCCCCGGCGGCAACGCCGACCGCTACGTCCGCTTCGCCCAGGCGATGAAGGCCGCCGACCCTTCGATCCTGCTGCTCGGCTGCGGCGAACCGACGGGCATCGAGAAGGAGTGGAACCGCGACCTGATCGCCGCGGGCGGCGCGAACCTGCGCTGCATCACCGACCACCTGCTCAACGGCGGGCCCGTGGACGCGAAGACCGACCCCGTGGAACTCTACCACGCCTTCATGGGCTTCCCCCGCGTGCTGGCCGGCGCCTACCGGACCCTGCGCGAAAAGATGGAAGCCGGCGGCTGCGTCAACCCGCGGCTCGCGATCACCGAACTGCAGCTCTTCGCGCGTTTCCGCGGGGAAGCGGACCCGCAGGCCGCGCTGCGCCCCGAGACGATGCCGGCGCCGTCCACGATCAGCGAGGCCGTGTACTTCGCGGCGATGCTCTTCGAGTTCGTCCGGCTGAACGGCTTCGTCGAGATGTTCACGCATTCGGCGACGGTGAACCACGGCGGCGGTCTGCGCAAGTCGCGCGAGCGCGTCTGGGCCGACCCCGTCCATTACGCGCACGTGATGAGCGTCCCGCTGGCGAACGCGCGCCCGCTGCCGGTGCAGGTTGCGTGCGACACGGTCTCGACGAAGAAGACCTACGGGACGATTCCACCCCACGCGAGCGTGCCGGTGGCCGATGCGCTGGCCGCGCGCGCCGCGGACGGTTCGCTGGTGCTGCTGCTCGCGCACCTCGGCGCGGCCTGCGGCCCGCTGGAAGCCGAGGTCGAACTCGCCGGCGCGGCCGCGTCGGGCGACGCGGAAGTGCTGACGCTGAGCGGCGAGACGATGTACGCCGCGAACCGCTTCGACCGCAAGGAGGCCGTCACCCCGCGGAGCAGCCGCGCGCGCATCGAAGGCGGACGTTTGAAGCTGACGCTGCCGGCGTTCTCGCTGACGCGGGTGGTGGTGCGGTAGCGATCGAGAGTAAAACGTAAGGCGTAAAACGCAGGGCGTAAGACGTAACTCGTAAAACGTAATGCGTAAAACGTAATAAAAGAGGCGGCTTTCGCCGCCCCTGTATTCGTTCGAAGTGTATGAGTTACGTTTTACGTTTTACGTTTTACGTCTCACCCTACTTCTTGCCCGACGACCCCTGCGTCTGCGCGCGGGTCGCGGCCTTTCCGGGCGAGCTGATCGGCGGCGTGAAGACCGTGCGCGGCGGCCAAGTGGCCTTGGGGCGCTCGACGCGGCGGAGCAGGCGCGGCAGCTTGACCTTGAAGTGCGCCGCGTCGGTCTTCGACGGGCCTTTCTTCGCCGGCAGGTTGGACTGGAAGTGCCAGTTCGGCCCGCCGCCGCGGCTGGGGCGCACGAGCACCGGTTCGTGGCGGCCGTCGGCTCCGACGATCCAGCCGACGTTCATGAAGCCGCCCGACCCGCCGGAACTCGGCCGGCCCGACGCGCCCTGGAAACTCATGGCCCACGAGCCCGCCACCGGGCGCCCGCTGGCCGAACCGCCCCACGAGCCGCCCAGCCAGCTTCCCGCCAGCTTCCAGCTCGAAAGCAGCCGCGAGGCGCCGACAAAGTCGCTGCCGCCGCGCTTCTTGGCCAGGCCTTCGCCTTCCAGGCCCAGTTCCTTCATCAGGAGCAGGCGCAGGCGTTCTTCGTCTTCGGGGCGCAGGCGCCATTCCTCGTCGATGCGGTCCGAAAGTCCTTCGGCGGGCGTGACGATTTCGTTGCTGGCCAGCAGCGAAATCCATTCGCCTTCGGGCGTCAGCAGGCCCAGTTCCAACTGGTAGCGGCCGGGCTTGCCGACGTGGATGTACCAGTTTCCGATCGACGGATCGATCTCCATGTCGATGGCGCATTCTTCGTCGATGCGGTGCAGGCGCAGCACCCAGGCGCTGGCGTCGATGAGGGCGTGGCCGCGCGCGTAGACGATGCGGTCCATCAGGCCGCCGGTCAGTTCCCAGTAGCCGAAGATCCACTGCGGGTCGCGCACCAGCGCCACCAGGCGGTCGTAGCCGTAACGGTCGGGGATCGGCGCGCCGCGGTCGATGAACGACGCGGGCAGCGGATCGGGTCCGCGCTGGTCAACGGGCGCGGCGGGTTCCGGCGGCGCGGCCGGCACGGGCGCGGCGGGCGCGACCGGCTTGGGCTTGAGCCGCGCGACGGCCTTGCCCGGCTTGGCGGGGCGGGCCGGTTTTTTAAGGCGCAACGCGGGCGCCTTCGCGCGCTTGGTCTTGCCGACTTCCGTCGCGGCCTTCGACTTCGCCGGACGCTTGCGCGGCTTCTCGACGTCTTCTTCTTTATCTGTTTTTACCGAAGTCTTGGGGAGGCGGACGCGCAGCTTCGAGACCACCGAACCCACCGGCGATTTGGATGCCTGGGCAACGGATCGTTCGGCGAGCTGTTTCTTTTTGCCCATGTTGTAAACCTTCCCCAAAGGCCTGGTTTGGCGCTTCATAGGTAGCCGAACCAAATTAGAACTTCATGAGATATTGAATGCAAACCCAAGACCAAAATGAAGGATCGGACGCCTCCTGTACAGTCAAAAATGACCGCCATCCGCACAGGTGGAACTCGCGCTTGCGACCCCTTGCGGTTAAAGTAGTAGGCGTCAGGGCCTGCAACTCCATTCGGAATAGATTCGGGTTGGCAACGTCCGGTATGTAGGGACGTAAAAGGAGGCGAGGACCATGCGGATCACCGTGGCGGCGCTGCTCGTTTTCACGCTGGCTGGATTGTGCGCCGAAGAGGCGGCCAAACCCGCCCCTCCCAGCCAGGAGGCCATCGCCGCATGGATCAAGAACCTGGGGTCGGAAGAGTTCCAGATTCGGGAGGACGCCGAGACGCAGCTTCGCCAGATCGGACCCTCGATCATTCCCACGCTGAAGGATACCGCCGAGAAGACCGAAGACGCCGAGACCCGCCAGCGCTGCGAACGCATCGTCGCCGAACTCACCGCCGGCCCCCGCATCGCGCAGGCGATCAAGGAGATCGACGACGCGGATTGGGAAAAGGCCAAGAAGGCGATCGAGGTCCTGATGGACGAACTGGGCAAGAAGCACGGCGCCGAAGAGGCCATCGCCAAGGCCAGCAAGGAAGGCGGCACCCGCGGACAGATGGCGCAGATGATGCAGGGGCAGATCAACAACATCAAACAGCAGAAGGAACAGTACGCGCGCATGGCCGAGGAACGCCCCGATATCGCGGAGCAGATGAAGAACGCGGAGAGCCAGGTGGAAATCTGGGCCAAGCGCAACATCATGCAGCTCTGCCAGAACCTGCACAACAACGGTGTGCATAAAAAGAAGTAACGCCGCCCCGGATGAGCAAACTCGACGAGATGACGCGCGTCTCGCCCGCCCGCCGCATCGTCGTGGCGGTGGGCCTGGTCGTCTGCAGCCTGACGATCGTGCTCCTGTACTGGTGCTCGATGCAGATGCGCGCGCACGAATACACCGAGACCGCCGACGTCACCATTTCCGCGCTCGGCGAACCGCTCAAGGTTCTCTGCGTCGTCCAGGATGCCGCGGGCAAGCCCGTCGCCGGCGCCGGGATTTCCGTGCAGGGCGTGGGCGAGGCCGTGCACGGCACGACCGACGCGAAGGGCGAATGCGCCCTGGCCCTCCCGCAGGCCCCCGTCTTTGCCCTGACGCTCGACGGCGCGAAGATTCTCGACCGCCCCTACGCCGACTGGCTCCGAAACCCGTCCGCCAGCAACGGCCTGCGGTTCAAGATTACGAAGAAGCGATAACAGCAGGGGTCAGGATTTAGGATTTAG
>JAHCJK010000256.1 GCA_026184295.1 Planctomycetota bacterium | reverse complement strand
CAGCAGCCCGGTGTGCTCGCCCACGTCGTAGCAGGCAATCACGTTGGCGTGGTTGATCTTCGCCAGCACCTGGGCCTCGCGCAGCAGGCGCGCGGTGTAGCGCTTGTCGGCGGAGAGCCGCTGCGGCAGCACCTTGACCGCGACGGTGCGGTTGAGCGTGCGCTGCCTGGCGCGGTACACGCTGCCCATCCCGCCTTCGCCGAGCTTCTTCTCGATGTCGTAATTGGGCAGCGACTTGAGCGCGTCGGCCAGGACGGCCTCGTCCTGCCCCGAAAGCCCGGGCATGCTGATCGCGCCGAGGCCGCTCGTCCCGCCCGGGACCATGATGGTCGCGCTGGGTTCGGACGGATCGGCCGGCCCCGAATCCTTCGAACGGCCCGCGCCGGAACCTTTCGGATCCGGGGGCGGGATCTCGATCGTGGGATCGCTCAAGGCTTGGCGCCCTCGGCTTTCTTCACTTCCTCGAGCAGCGCGGCGGCCTTGGGGCGGTCGGAGAGGCTGCGCCCGACGTACTGGAAGCGGCAGACGCCGTCCTTATCGAGCACGAACGAGGTCGGGTGGGCCAGGTCGCCGTCGATTCGCAGGGCGCGCACCACGTCCTGGTTGACGTCCAGCAGCACCTTGAACGGCAGCGCGAAGCGCGGATCGTCGGACTTTTCGTACTCCTTCACGCTCTTCACGAACGCGTTGATGTGTTCCTCGCCGCCGGGGTAGACGACCAGGATTTCGCCGCCGGCCTCGTTGATCGCCTTCGCGTTCTGCGCCAACTCGGCCGTCTGCCGCGTGCAGTAGACGCAGATGCCGTGGCTGTAAAAGCCCTTCATGAAGACGAGCAGCACCGTCTTTTTGCCCGTGTAGGCCGTCAGGTCCACCAGCTTGCCGCCGGCATCCACGAACTTTGCGACCGGGAGCTTCCTGCCCTTCCAGTCGGCTTCTTTGTTGCCTTCCTTCGCGCGCTGATCGATGGCCTGCGCGGCCAGTTTGGCGGCCTCGGCCTGGGCCTGGGCCTTCGCGAGATCCTCCTCCATCTTCTTCAAGCGCGCGGCGGATTCGGCCTTCACGCGTTCGAGTTCGGCCTGGACCTTCGGATCGGGCTTGGGCGCTTCGGCGGGTTCCTTGGGCTGCGGCGCCTCGCCGCGCGGGGCCGACTTCAAGGTCTCGATCTGCTTGGAAAGCTCGTCGATGCGCGCGTTGAGCGCTTCGATCACCTTCATGTCTTCCTGGCGCTGCTTGGCCGCGTCGAGCTGCGCCTGGGTCGTGCTGGTCTGCGCCGAAGCCTTGAGCGCGCTGTTTTCGGCCTGGAGCTTGTCCATGCGGTCGAGCGCCGATTTGCGCTCGGGGGTCTGGCAACCCGCGAGCAGGCAAAGACATGGCGCAACGATAAGCACGGCTTTAGAAACCATACCCATGGTCGAGAAGGTCTCCTGTTTCAGGCGGCAGAGTACCCCTTATTCTAGTGGGGACATGGATTTGGCAACTGGAATAAGCGGGGAATGAAGGCCATTTTCAATCGCACAACGCCCACCATCGGCACGACTTGGGTCCGAGCTACGCCCAACGGGGTCCTGCGCCTTCCCATTTGACAAACACGCCGTCATACAGTAATTTCAGTATAGACAGAAATAGGAGAAGAAAACCATGGCCGCGCTCACCCCCGTCCAAGAAAAGTTCATCCTCCACTGGGGCGAGATGGGCACCAAATGGGGCGTCAACCGCACCGTGGCGCAGATTCACGCGCTCCTGTTTCTCTGGCCCAAGCCGATGCACGCCGAAGAGATCGCCGAGACGCTCTCGGTCGCGCGCTCCAACGTCAGCACCAGCATCAAGGAACTCCAGGGCTGGGGCATCGTCAAAGTCGTGCACGTGATGGGCGACCGCCGCGACCACTTCGAGTCCATGAAGGACGTCTGGGAACTCTTCCGCGTCGTGCTGGACGAACGCAAGCGCCGCGAGATCGACCCCACGCTGGCGCTGCTGCGCGAATGCGTGGCCGAGAGCGCCCAGGGCAAGGCCGAGGACACCCACACCCGCGAACGCCTGACCGCGATGCTCGATTTCTTCGAAACCATGGCCGGCTGGTACGACCAGATCCGGCGCATGCCCACCGACGCGGCGATCAAGTTCGTGCGCATGGGCGGGCGGATTCAGAAACTCCTGGGGCTGGCCTCGTAGGCCGCTCCTTTTTTAGGAGGGTATTTCTGTGCGTACAGAAATGTTTGACATGATTGCAGAAACTGCCATCCGCGACGTGGTGCTCTACGACGGCCAGTGCGGGCTCTGTTCCGGCTGGGTGCGCGTCTGGATCGGGCTGCTCGGCGCGCACGGCATCGGCGTCGCGCCGCTTCAGACGCCCGGCGTGGCCGAAAAGATCGGCGTGCGCGACGAGACCGAACTGCTCTCCGAGTTCCGCCTGCTCGCCGCGGACGGCAGCGTGCACAGCGGCGTGGACGTGTACCTCTTCGTCGGCCGCAAGATCGCGTGGGCGCGCCCGCTCGCGTGGCTCGGCGCGCTGCCGGGCATCTACCACCTCATGCGCGCGGGCTACGGGTTCTTCCGCCGCAACCGCTACGCGATCTCGAAGCACTGCGGCCTGCGCTGCGAACTTCCGCCGCGCCCGCAAGGGCCGCGGGGCCGCGCGGCGGACGCCCACGGCGAGGCAGACGCCGGCGTCCGCTCCGCGCCCGCGGCCTTTGCGCGCTCGGCGGCGGCGTGGCTGCCGCTGCTGATCCTCCCGATGGCCGTGGCGAGTCTCGCGCACGCGCTGCCACCGTGGGCCTTCATGTGGCTGCTCGCCTTCGCGCTTTACGCCGGCTGCAAGTGGCTGACCTGGCGCAAGGCCTGCGACGCGGGCGTACGCGCCTGGCCCGAACGCCACCTCGCGTACCTCTTCGCATGGCCGGGCATGAACGCGCGGACGTTTCTGGCCGGCCGCGAGGACCTGGCGGTTTCAGAACGCGCGTGGCGCGCGGCGATCTTCAAGACGCTGCTCGGCGCGGTCTTCGTCTGGGTGCTCGCGCGCGCGGTGGAACCGCGCAACCTGACGCTGGCCGCGTGGCTCGGCATGACGGGCGCGATCCTGATCCTGCACTTCGGCCTCTTTCATGTGCTCGCCCTGGCCTGGCAGTCGGCGCACGTCCCCGCGCCGCCGATCATGCGCGCCCCGCTGCTCGCGCGGTCGCTGGGCGACTTCTGGAGCGCGCGCTGGAACCTGGCCATGCGCGACCTCGTCCATGCGTATGTGCTCGCGCCGCTGCGCCGCCGCGTGGGCGTGCCGCTCGCAACGATGTCCGTCTTCCTCCTTTCCGGACTGATCCACGAACTCGTGATCTCGGTGCCCGCGCGCGCCGGCTACGGCCTGCCGACGGCGTACTTCACGCTGCAGGGCGCGGGCGTGCTCTTCGAACGCTCCCACGCCGGGCGCGCGCTGGGGCTGGCCCACGGCTGGCGCGGGCGCTGCTTCGCGCTCGGCGTCACGGCCCTGCCGGTCTTCGCGCTCTTTCATCCGCCTTTCGTGGAAGCGGTCATCGTCCCGTTCATGCGCGCGCTGGGCGCGCTCTAAAGAGGAGGACTCGTCATGACGCTCTCGCTGACGCAGATGATCGCCCTCGGCGGCCTGCTGCATCTCAGCCCGCTGGCCGCGGGGCTCTGCCTGCCCAAGGTGCTGGACATGCGCGCGGACCTGCGCCCGCTCGGCGATTTCCTGCGCCGCCTGGTCTGGGTGCACGGCGCGTACATCGTGGGGATGATCGTCGCGTTCGCCGCGGTCTCGCTCGCGCTGCCGGCCGAACTGGCCTCGGGTTCGCCCCTGGCCCGCGCGATCTGCGGTTTCATCGCGCTCTTCTGGACCGCGCGCCTGGCCGTGCAGGCGTTCGTCTTCAAAGCCGACGCGATCGCCCACACGCCGTGGCGGAAGGCCGGCTACTACGGGCTCACCGTTGTCTTCGCCTACTTCGCGGTCGTCTACGGCTTCGCGGCGCTGGCCGCGTGAACTTCGCCGCGAAAGGATTCGCCATGTGCGAGCACTCGATCGGCCTGACGTATCTGACACTCAGCCTCGCGCTGCTGCTCTGGGGCGCGCTGATGCTGCGGGCGCTGGGGCGGAGTTGCCGGCGCGGGTGCCGGCGAAGCTTCCAGGCTCATACCTAAAGGAGGGGAACCATGTTTACGATCTGGGGGTACGTGATCTACCTGACGGCGAGCATCCTGCTGACCGTCTGGGTCGGGTACACGCTGTACAGGAACGGGCGCATCTTCCTCGTGGACACCTTCCATGGGAACGAAGCGCTGGCCGATTCGGTCAACCACCTGCTGCTGGTGGGCTTCTACCTGCTCAACATCGGCTACGTTTCCATCGCGCTGCAATTCGGCGACCGTCCGGTGGACCTTCAGCAGGTCTTCGAAGTGCTCAGCCTCAAGATCGGCCTCGTCCTGGTGATCCTCGGCATCGTCCACTGCACGAACATCTACGTCTTCTCGCGCATGCGCAAGACCGCGCTGCACGAAAAGAAACTGAACCGGGCGTGACCTTTTAAGGAGGAGACTGTCATGAAGAATCCCATCGACTGGGCGTGGCTCCCGCGGCTGCTGCCGGCCTTCCCGCGCAAGTGGATGCTCCTGCGCGACAGCATCCACGAGCCCGATCCGGTGCTCCCGGCGCTCTTTCCCAACGCGGACTTGCTCGCTCTGGACCTGCGCGCCCTGCTGACACCGCGCGGAAACCTGACGGTGCCCGCGGCGGACGGCTCCCGCGACACGGCGCTTGCGCAATACCCGCTGGCCGAACTCCCCGACGCCGCCGCGCGCCTGCGCCTCTTCGCCGAACTGAAGCGGACGTTGAAGCCCGGCGGGGCGTTCGTGCTGATCGAACATCTGCGCGGCGCGTGGAACCGCTTCGCCTTCGGCCTGAACGTCGCGCGCCTGCGTTCGCGCGAAGAATGTCTTGCCTTTGGCGAGGAAACCGGATTCCATGCGCTGGCCGAGTGCGAGGTCGCCCACGCGACGCGCGCGTTCGTCTGGACGGCCTAGCGCCGTTCACCGGAGGAGGGGTCCCCGTGTTTGACGCCGCGCTGCTGGAACCGCGCCGTGCCCTCGCGCCCAGCGAGGCCGCGCGGCGGCGTTTCGACGCGGGCGAATGCGGGGCGGTCTTCCTTGCCGGATGGATGCGCGCGCTGATGATCCACTTCGCCGTGCCCGCCGAACGCCTGCGCCCGTTCGTGCCGGATGAACTGGACCTCGACCTGCGCGACGGCACCGCCTGGGTCAGCCTCGTGGCCTTCGAGCAGGTGCGGCTGCGCCCGGCGGTGAGCGGCGCGGCCGGCCGCGTGCTGGAAGCGCTGAGCGCCCCGCTGGCGCGCCACGGATTCCTGAACGTGCGCACGTACGTCCGTCACGCGGGCGAACCGGGCATCTTCTTCCTCGCGGAATGCATCCCGAACCTGCTCGCCGTGGCCGTGGGCACGCGCCTGTACGGCCTGCCGTACCGCTTCGGGCGGCTCGCGTACGACTTCGACGCCGAGGGCGCGCGGTACGAAGGCCGGGTCTCCCTGGGCCTGCGCCGCGCCGCGCGCATGGAACTGGCGTTCGGCGCGCGCTGGCCCGAGGGCGCGCGCTTCGCACCTTCCGAGCCCGGGTCGCGCACGGAATTCCTGATGGAGCGTTACAGCGCCTACACGATGCGCAAGGGCGTGGCGCGGCGCTTTCGCATCTGGCACGCGCCCTGGCCGCAGACGCCCTGCGAGCTGCGCCTCGAGACGCAGAACTTCGCGCGCCTGGCCGGACCGTGGTGGGACGACGCGCGCTTCGTCGAAGCGAACGTCTCGACCGGCGTGCCGGACGTGGAGATCGGGCGGCCCGCTCGCGTATAAGAATTCAAGCACCGCGGAGACGCGGAGGGCGCGGAGCACGGCACGGAGGAATTTCGCGCAAAGACGCTAAGACGCCATGCACGGCAAACGATTATTTATTCAGGGCCCAGGTTTTCAGCGCGACCGCTAAGGGCGGCGCGGGGAGTTCGGTGCCTTTCTGCATGCCGGGGGCGCCGCCGTCCACGAGTTCCAGCTTGCGCTTTACGTCGGGGGCGTAGGCCATCGCGTTCAGACGCAGGTCCTGGACCTTGTCCTCCGCGCGCACGGCCAGCTTGGACGCGTAGCACGCGCAATGCGTGATCTGGACGGTCGCGCCGCCGAACTTGGTGACGCCGCGCAGGCGGAAGCAGATGTCGTTCTGCGCCAGGATGCAGTCTTCGATCACGGCGTGGACGTGGTCCTTGATGTTCAGCGCGGCCTGCAGCGAGATCTGCCCGTTCCCGAAGCCGTGCGCGTAGGTGCGGCGGACCGCGATCTCCGAGCGCGGGTTCTTGGGGCTCTGCTTGGTGTCGAGCGCGTTCTCGCCCGGGCGCTCGCCTTTCTTGAAGCCTGCCGCGTCGGCCTCCAGCGGCCCCGTCCAGAACTCGCAGTGCTCGATGGTCACGTTCGTCCACGCATTTCGGCTGGGATCGAACTGCACGCTGTCGCCGCTCACGTGGTGGACTTCGCAGTCGCGGATGGTCAGGTCGGTCGGGCAACCGGTGATGCCGTGCGCGTCGTACTGGTCCTTGTAGGTCCCGGCGAGCATGTGGTGGACCAGGCAGCCTTCGAGGGTCACGTCCTTGGCGTAGACTTCGATGCCGTTGCGCGTGCCGTTGCGGATCGTGCAGTTGCGCAGCACCACGTGGTCGCAGCGAATCCGCACGAGTGTGGCCGCCTTGAAGCCGCCGTCCACGATCAGGTTCTCGTAGACGCCGGGCCGGTCGATCACGAGTTTGTCCACCACCTTGGCGCCCTCGGGCGCGCCGGGCTTGCGCCGCGGTCCGACGACGCCGCTGTCCGGTTCGGACGCGCGCGCCGCCCGGGCGGCTTCGACCTCGCGCGGC
>JAHCJK010000255.1 GCA_026184295.1 Planctomycetota bacterium | reverse complement strand
TGCGAAACGTCGCGCTCAGGTTCACGGCAGTCCTGGCCCTCGCGGCCAACCTGCTGGTCCCCATGCAGGTGGTCAAGTACCACGCCTGCTGCCTGGATCAGCACGGGTATCTGCTCTCCGTGGAAGAACGCTGCGGCGGCATGGCCTCGGGCACCACGATGGTAAGCCCCGACGCGTGCTGCAACCCCGACGTAAAGACGCTGCGCCACGCGCCGGCGCAGCCTATCAGCCAGATCTCGGCGGACGATGCGCCGAACCCGCTCGCGCAAGCCGTCCTGCCCCTGCCCCCGACGTACGTCGCGCGGCTGGCGCAGGCACGGGATGTGCATGACGCACACAAAAACACCGGGCCACCCGCATCGTCCGACGATCTACTCCCCCTCCACGTCCGCCTCAACGTCTAGCCTTCCCACACCCGAATCCGTCAGCCCGCGCATGTCCTGCGCGCGGCGGTACTGTGCGTTCACGCACTGCCAAAACCGGAATCCGTTGTGGGAAGGCGACCTATGCGAACACCCTGCGCTTTGCTCAGTCTGGGACTCCTCATCGCCGTAGGCACGCTCGCCGCGGCCGAGGACCCCTTCGCGGACCTTGAACGGCCCAAGAGCGACGACCCCTTCGCCGACCTCGAAGGCGCCAAGCCGGCCGAGAAGAAGCCCAACGAGACGCCGGTGAAGAACCGCCCCATCGAGAGCAAAGGCTTCTTCGAAGACAACTTCACCATCAAGAAGGAAGTCTACGGAGCGGTGACGTGGAGCGACCACGCCGCCAAGCCGCGCGACTTTTACAGCCGGCAGTCCGTGGGCTTCGAGATCCTCAAGAAGTTCTCGACCAGAAGCGCCACGGTGGCCTCGTTCAACGTTCAGGGGCGGCTCGTGCGGCGCGACAACTTTCTCGACACGCCTTTCGACGCCGAAGGGCGCGAGCGCGACGGATTCTTTTTTGAGTACCACAACCTGTACTGGGATTTTTACAACGTTCTCAACCCCGTCCTGGGCGACGCCAAGGGCGACCACGTCGGGCGCTTCAACTTCAGGCTCGGGCGCTTCTACCTGCCGTTCGGGCTGAACCTGCAGACGGACACGCACGGATCGCTGCTGCAATTGAGCAACGACCGGAACTTCGGCTTCGAGCGCGACTGGTACGCGGGCCTGTGGGGCTCGCTGAACCAGGACTTGAACTACGACTTCTATTACCTGCTCGGCGCCGGATACGACCTGAGCTTTAAAGGCCAGAAGGGCCTGGTGGGCACGCGCGTCAGCCTCGCGAACAAGTACAGCATCGAGCACGGCGTCGAGGCCGGCCTCGCGTTCCTGTACGGCGAACGCCTGAGCTGGCACGCGCTGGAGCACAGCGCATCCGTCGAACGCGACAGCGAGGGCAACAAGATCGTGGACACGCTGCGGCTCGGGCTCGACTTCCGCTACACGCGCACGGTGCCGACGGGTTCGCTGGTCTTCACCAACGAATTGAGCCTTGGAAAGGACGAGAACGACGAGGTCTTCACGCAACTGCACCAACTGGGCTACCTGAACCGCTCGCGCAAGTTCGGCTTCGACGTCCAGTACCGCCGCTTCTTCCAGAACATGATCCTGGGCGCTCCGTCGTTGGGCGGCGCGCACGCGCCCGCGTCCAGCAAGACCGATGCGTCGGTGATCGGCGAATTCACGTGGTATTTCCGCAACGACCTGGGCAACACGAACCTGCACTGGATCAAGGTCAACGTCGAACGCGAGACCGAGTACCACCAGAAGCGCAAGCTCGATACGAAGCTGACCGTTCAATACTACCGTTATTGGTAAGGAGAAACGCCATGAACAAGCTGCTGCTTTCCGCCGTCTTCGGGCTTCTGCTGCTGGCGCAGCAGGCCTGGGGCGCCATCGGCTGCACGCTCAGCAATCCCGCGCAGGATTTGAAGTACCTCTTCCCGGAGATGACCAGCTACAAGGAAGACGCGCGCGAGTTCGGCAAGATCAAGGAAGGCGAGAAGCATTTCAAGAACTTGAAAGTGCGCCTCGGAAGCGACCTCGACCCCGTCTACGAGACCTACGAGACGCCGTACACCGTGTACACGGTCTTCAAGGGCGAGACGGTGATCGGCATCGTCCACGGCGTGAACGTGCCGGGCAAGGGCGGCGTGATCCAGGTCTTCGTCTCGGCCGATCCCACGACGGGCGAGATCAAGCGCGCGTTCTTCCAGCGGATCGAGAGCCCCGCCGCGAAGCAACTGAAGAGCAAGGAGTTCCTCGCGCAGTTCAACGGCGTGACCCTGGCCGACCTGTACAAGCACGACTACTACAAGGTCGCCGACCCGAAGAGCGAGAAAGACAAGCTCGGCAACCTCCAGCCGCCCGCCAACCTGGACGAGAAGGGCAAGCCCGACTACGAGGCCTCCCTGCGCGGCATCCGCAAGAACCTGATTCTGCTCGACCTCTTCGTCTTCGAGCAGAAGGCGGAGCCCTTCTACCAGCGCGCGCAGGAATCGATCGCCAAGTTCAACGCCGAGGCCAAGACCGGCGAGGCCGAAGCCAAGACCGAACCGAAATCCGAAGCCAAGTCCGAATAGCCGGAACGGAAGGAGCACCGCCATGCGCAACATCCTCATCCTCTGCGGCGTCACGCTGCTGGCCATCGGGGCCTTCGCGGCGTGGAAGCTGACGCAAACCAAGCATTACGGGGAACCGTTCAAAGGCGCGCCGCGCGCCGAACTGAAGGAACTGATCGAGCAGCCCGAGCACTTCAAAGGCATGCCGGTCTCGATCGCGGGCACGGTCCTGCGCCAATGCCCGGTCAGCGGCTGCTGGTTTTACTTCAAGACGGCCGACGGCCGCGACCTGCGCGTCGAACTGGGCGACACGGTGCCCGGGCTGCCGCAGAAGATCGGGCACGAGGCCGTCGTCGAAGGGCGCATCGTCCCGCAGGGTCCGACGTACATCTTCGTCGGCACGGGCGTGGAATTCGGGAAGAACGCCGCGCCCAAGCCGCCCGACGAGACGCTCGCGCAGGCCGAGCGCGCCTCCAAGCCGATGGACGACGGGTACCCCGTGGACTTCTGCATCGTCGGCGGCGAGAAGCTCGGCTCCATGGGCGACCCCGTCGAATACCAGCACGAAGGGCGCACCGTCAAATTCTGCTGCAAAGGCTGCGTGAGCAGCTTCAAGAAGGATCCCGCGCACTTCATCGGGGAACTGGACCGCGCCGCCAAGGCCGGCGCTCCCGCGACCCCGAAGGCCCACTAGGATAAAGGGCATACGCCATGCGTTATCTCATCCTGGCCATGAAGAACCTGCTTCGGCGGCCGGTGCGGTCGGCGCTGACCGTCGCGGGCGTCTCGCTCGCGGTGGCCGTCGCGGTCTCGCTGAGCGGCTTCAACCTCGGCTACGCCCGCGCGATCGACCAGAGCATCGAGAAGCTCGGCTTCCAGGTCATGATCATGTCCAAAGGCTGCCCGTACGAGGCCGCGACGATGATGCTGAAGGGCGGGACGGGCCTGCTGTACCTGCCCGAGGACATCTACGCGAAGGTGAAGAGCGATCCCGACATCGCGTCGATCACGCCCATCTTCGTCGGCATCGCGCAGAAGGAAGGCAGCAGCATCCGCGACGAGGACGAAGGCAACAAATCCTTCTCGATCGTCAGCGGCATCGACGTCGAGAGTTTCAAGGTCATGAAGCCGTGGCTGTCCTTCAAGACCGGCAAGGGCTACGACGGCGGGCACTGGTTCGCGCAGGACGCGACCAAGGAAGTGGTGCTGGGGTACGAGGCCGCCGAGTACGAGCAGCGCAAGGTCGGCGACACCTTCTACGCGTCCATCGTGCCGAACGGCAAGACCGAGCCGGTCATGCGCGAATACAAGGTCGTCGGCGTGCTCGACCGCACCGGCACGCAGGACGACGGCACGGTCTTCATGCCCATCCTGCCGGCGCAGGAGGCCTTCGGGCGCATGGGCGAACTGACCATCATCGGCATCAAGCTGAAGGAATTCTCGGGCGCGAAGATGCGCGAGTTCGAAGCGCGCTGGCTGAAGCTGCCCGAAGTCCAGGTGGTCGGGCTGCAGCAGGTCAAGACCACGCTCGTCAGCCTGGTCGGCACGGCGCAGACGATGGTCGCCGCGGTCGCGGCCATCGCGGTGATCGTGGCGGTGATCGGCGTGATCAACACGATCCTGATGAGCGTCTACGAGCGCACGGGCGAGATCGGCATCATGAAAGCCATCGGCGCCTACCGCGGCGACATCTTCACGCTCATCTGGTACGAGACGCTCGCGATCTGCGCGGCGGGCGGGATCTTCGGCTGCATCCTCGCGGTCGTGGGCAGCAGCGGCGTGGAGGCCGCGATCAAGGCGCTGATCGACCTCGGCGTCAGCGGCTCCATCGTCTACATCACGCCGCAGGTGATCGGCTACGCGATGCTCGGCGCGATCGTGCTGGGCTTCTTCGCGGGCCTGTATCCGGCGTGGCGCGCGTCCTCGATGCGCCCCGTCGAAGCCATCCGGGAGGGCGAATGACATGTCCGACGAGAACAACCGGCCGGTGGTGATCTCCGCGCGCGGGCTGAAGCGCCATTACCGCCGCGGCAGCGAGACCGTGAAGGCGCTCGACGGCGTGGACCTGGACATCCGCGAAGGCGAGATGGTCTCGGTGCTGGGCCCGTCGGGCAGCGGCAAGACGACCCTGATCAACCTGCTCTCCTGCCTCGACGCGCCCACCGAGGGCACGCTGACCATCGCGGGCAAATCCGTCGCGGGCCTGGGCGAAGACGAACTCGTGGACGTGCGCCGCGGGACGCTCGGCTTCGTCTTCCAGAAATTCCACCTGCTCCCGACGCTCACGGTCGCGGAAAACGTCGAGCTGCCGCTCGTCTTCCTGCGCCGCCCCGTGGACCGCGCCGCCACCACCGCGGTGCTGGCGCGCGTGGGACTGGAAGGGCGCAGCGGGCATCTGCCCAGGGAACTCTCCGGCGGGCAGATGCAGCGCGTGGCCGTCGCGCGCGCGCTGATTGCGAAGCCGAAGGTGCTGATCGCCGACGAACCGACCGGCAACCTGGACAAGGCCAACGGCGAACAGATCTTCGACCTCTTCCGCAGCCTCGTGCGCGACGAAGGCCTGACCGTGATCGTCACCACGCACAACCTCCAGCTCGGATACCTTTCCGACCGCGTGGTCACGCTCGAAGACGGGCGCGTTGTGAAAGAAGAAAAGGGGCAGGCGCTGGCCGCGGCGGGCGCCGCGCACTGAAGCCGCGGCGCTACGGGTCGTAGCGCTTCCGGTCGGCCTCTTCGTCCTCGATCCGGCTCTTGCCGCCGCCGGCATCGGACTTGGCTTCCTCGCGCGCGGCGGACTTCTCGGCCTCGGATTTCCGCTCCAAGCCCTCGGGCAGCAGCGCGCCCTTCAGCAGCTCTTCGTGGGCCGGCTCCTGCTCGTCCTCGGGCGGCGGCGCCTCCAGGGGCCGCTCGGGGAGCTTGAGCAGCTTGGGCGGATTCGATTTCGCCTTGGGCGTGAGGCCGATGGAGAGGTTCTCGTCGGCCAGGTCCGGCGGAAGCGGCTTGCGCTTTTCGGCCTCGAGCGCCTCCGCGTGCCACGCGCGCCAGGCGGCCACGTCCTCGCCGAACTTCTCGCCGGTGAGCAGTTCCAGCGCCGAGGCAGCTTCCTTCTTCAATCGCATCGAACGCGAGGCGAGAATCTCGATCAGGTCGCCCAGGCCTTGGAGGCCGCGCGCCTTGAGGTCCTCCAGCGCAGCGGCCGGCGCCTTGGAGCCGCGCCCGGGGTCGGCCAGGTCCCAGCAGGCCAGCGCGGCCTCGGCGATGCGCCGCGCGTCCTTGCCGCGGTCTTTCACGAACGGCGCGGGCGCGGGATCTTTCTGCGCTTCGATGATGCCCACGAGCTTCTGCGCCATCGCCGCGACCTCGTGGTTCATGTTGCGCAGGTCCTTGCGGAGCGCCGGGAGGGCGTCCCGTCCGATGCGGAGGAGCACGGCCTGCAAATCGCTGAGGTACTCGTCGCAGGGCACCATGTCGCCGGCCTGCATGTTCGCGTTGTTCTGAAGCCGGTTGTAGGCCTGGATGGCCAACTGCGTGTCCTTGACGGCCAGCGCGTAGCGGCGCTGCGCGTCGAGGCCGCGCGCGCTGGCGGAGTTGGGAAACTGGGCGAGCAGGGCCAGTTCCACGGGCCGAATGGCTCCATCGGGTTCGGCACGCGGTCCGCGGGCACGGTCCGGTGGCCGGCGGGGCGCGGCGCGCCGGGCGGGCGATGCGCCTCGTGAAGCTGCCGTTCGGTGACGAGCATCTGCCACGCCCGCGCCAGCAGCAGGTCCTGTTCGTCCGGCGCGCGCAGGCGGCCGGCGGCGTTGGGGTCCTTGGCGAGTTCCGCGCGGAGATCGCCGAGGGCCGAGGCGGCCCTGCCCTGCGCGGCGCGGACGTTTTGCATCGCGCGCGCGGTCTCCTTGTTCTGGAAGCGCAGCGCGTTGGCCAGCGCCTCCCACACCAGGGGCGCGGCCTTGGACCCGAGTTCGTGCAGGATCGCGACGGCGCTCTCGCGCGCGTGCCCCCGCCCGCCCTCCGAATGCATCCAGAACGGAGAATCCGGCGCGCTGTTGTACGGATCGACGAAGCAGAGGATGCGCAGGAGTTCCTGCACGGCCATCTGCGCCATGCCCGGATCGTTGCCTTTCTTGAGGTTGGCCCAGTCGGTGGCGAATTCGCCCGAGAAAATCGTGGCGTGGAAGCCGCACGCGCGCGCCGGCGTGCCCAGCGAGGCATGCAGCAGCAGGGCCAGGAACAGGGCGGCCAGCGTGGCGCGCATTCGACGGGTCGGACGCATAGGCTTAGGACGAACCAGAACGCACGGATGAGACGCGAATTTCCGGCGGCTTATCAGGCGCATTTTCGCGGCGGAAAATGCTTGGCAGGGCCGCGCCTTGGGCTATGGTAGAGCACATCATATAAGTATCGCATAAGTCTTGGGAGCCCCGCCATGCCTGCCGCAGCCACGCCGCCGGACCTGAACATCCACCCCACCCTGCCGGCCCG
>JAHCJK010000254.1 GCA_026184295.1 Planctomycetota bacterium | reverse complement strand
CCGGGCGGGCTGACGCGCGTGGCGCTGAAGAAGGGCTCGCTGGTCGTAAACTCGTCCCAGGGCGGCGGCAGCAAAGACACCTGGGTGCTCGCCTCGAACCACGGATCCTGACCATGCTCAGCCGCGTCGCCAGTTCGATGTACTGGTTAAGCCGCTACGTGGAACGCGCGGAGAACGTCGCGCGCTTCATCGAAGTGAACCAGAACCTGATCCTCGACCTCCCCGACGCTCAGCAGCAGTGGGAGCCGCTCGTCGTCACCACCGGCGACGACGAGGAGTTCACCTCGCGCTACAAGAATTTCTCGAAGCAGAACGTCCTCGAATTCCTCAGCTTCGACCTCAAGAACGGCAGCTCCATCCGCTCCTGCGTGCGCGCCGCGCGCGAAAACGCCCGCAGCGTCCGCGGAAACCTCTCCACCGAGATCTGGGAAGGGCTGAACACGTTCTACCTGGAAATCAGCAACGCCGCGGCCGACCCGAAGACCCGCGACGACCCTCAGGAATTCTACCAGAACGTGAAGCGCCACAGCCACCTGCTGCTGGGCATCATGGACGCCACGATGTCGCGCGGCGAAGGCTGGCACTTCAGCCACCTCGGCCGCATGCTCGAACGCGCCGACAAGACCTCGCGCATCCTGGACGTGAAGTATTACCTGCTGCTCCCGTCGCCCGACCACGTGGGCTCGCCCATCGACGAGACGCAGTGGTCGGCGGTGCTGCGTTCCACCAGCGCGCTGGAAATGTACCGCAAGAAGCACCACACCATCCTGCCGCCGCTGGTCGTGGACTTCCTGCTGCTCGACCGCGAATTCCCGCGCGCCGCGCACTACTGCCTGCAGGCCGCCGACGAATCGCTCCACGCCATCACCGGCACGCCGCAGGGCACCTTCCGCAACGTCGCGGAACAGCGCCTGGGACAGCTGCGATCGGAGATCGCCTTTACCCACGTGAGCGAAGTCATCCGCGCGGGCCTGCACGAATTCATTGACGGACTGCAGATCCGGCTTAACCTCATCGGCGACGGCATTCATGAAAGCTTCTTCATGCTCCGCCCCCACGCCGCCGAACTGACCCCGCAGGCCCAGGGAATGTACCAGCAGCAGCAACAGCAGCAGTAAGGCAGCCCGCAAGCCTCGGCAGGCTTGCACTCAACGAGGCCGCGCAGCGCGCATGCGTTTCGACGTCCGCCACTTCACCCTCTACCGCTACCCGTCGCCCGTCTTCCTCGAACCGCACACGCTGCGCCTGCGCCCGCGTTCCGACGGCGCGCAGCGCCTGCTGACCTACGAACTCTCCATCGACCCGAAGCCTTCCGCCGTCGCCGACGTGCTCGACGCCGAAGGCAACGCCTCGTCCCGCGCATGGTTTGCCGGCGCGCACGAGACCCTGCGCATCGAGACGCGCTTCCGCGTCGAGATGGTCCGGACGAATCCCTTCGACTTCGTGCTCGAACCCGAAGCCGAGGACCTCGGCTCGGTCTACAACCGCACGCCCATGCCGCTGCTTTCGCCCTACCGCGTGCGCGCTTCCGAAGCGCCGGCGGTGAACCGGCTGGCCGGCAAGGCCGCGCTCGACGCCGGCAACAAGACCATTCCATTCCTGACGCTGCTGGCGACGCGCCTGCGCGAACAGCTCCGCTCGGTCGTGCGCCCCACCGGATTCCCGTACGCGCCGGCCGAATGCCTGGAAAAAGGCGAAGGCTCCTGCCGCGACTTGGCCGTGCTCTTCATGGATGCCTGCCGCGCGCAGGGCCTGGCCGCGCGCTTCGTCAGCGGCGTGCACGAGGCCGCGCCGCAGGGCGAACGCCACCTGCACGCCTGGGCCGAAGTCTTTCTGCCCGGCGGCGGCTGGCGCGGCTTCGATCCCTCCGTGGGCCTGGCGGTGACGCAGAGCCATATCGTGCTGGCCACGGGGCAGGCGCCCACGGCCGCCGCGCCCATCACCGGTTCGTACCGCGGCGACGGCCCAGGCGCGGACCTCGAGACGCATCTCGAAATCTCCGCCGTGCCCGCTGACGCCTGACCGAATCCATCGCAGGTCGAATATCCTTGGCGGCGCCCACAGCGATGTGGCATGATCGCGTTTTTCCCGAACACCCAGCCCACGAGGAACGCCTTCCATGCCCGCGCGCCCGCTCGTTTTTCTGCACGGCACCGTGATCCTGCCCGACCGCACCATCGAAGACGGCGCGGTCGTCTGCCGCGGCGGGCGCATCAGCGCCGTCGGCGCGCGCGAGGACCTCAAGGTTCCCAAGGGCGCCGAGACCGTGGACGCCAAGGGCGGCTACATCGGGCCCGGCTACATCGATATTCACGTGCACGGCGGCGGCGGCGCGGACTACATGGACGGCACCGTCGAGGCCGTGAAGACGGCCAACCGCGTGCACGCGCGCCACGGCACCACCAGCATCTTCCCGACGACGACGACGGGTTCGCGCGAACAGATCGTCGCGATGCTGAAGTCCTGCAAATCCGCCCAGAAGAACTGGAAGCCCGGCGACGGCGCGTACACCGCCGGCGTGCACTTTTACGGCCCGTACTTCGCGCCCGAAAAAGTCGGCTGCCACCTCAAGTCCGGCCGCCGCGACCCCGATCCCGCCGAGTACCGCAAGGACTTCGACCTCGGCATCATCAAGGTCGCCACCTGCGCGGCCGAACTCCCGGGCGCCGAAGCCTTTTACCGCGAGGCCGCGCGCCGCGGGTACCTGGTCACCTGCGGGCATTCGGATTCGAGCTGGTCGGAGATGGCGCGCGCGTACCGCGCCGGAATGCGGCACGTGGACCACTTCTGGTGCGCCATGAGTTCCGTGCCGTCGATCCGGCTGCGCCTGCGCGAGCCGATGCAGGGGAGCATGGAACAGTTCACGCTCTTTACGGAAGGCATGAGCACCGAGGTGATCGCGGACGGGATTCACCTCTCGCCCGAACTGCTCGAATACGCCCTGCGCATGAAGGGCGCCGAACGCCTGCTGCTGGTCACCGACGCGAACCGCGCCGTGGACATGCCGCCCGGGCGCTACCGCTTCGGCTGCAAGACGGACGGCTCGTGGTTCGTCAGCAACGGAAAGGTGGGCATCAACCCCGACGGCACGGGCCTGGCGAGCACCGTCGTCGGCATGGACACGATGGTCCGCATCATGAAGCGGAACACGACCGCCACCCTGCCCGAGGCCGTGCGCATGGGCAGCCTGACCCCCGCCGAACGCACCGGCATCGCCCACGAGACCGGCAGCCTGGACGTCGGCAAACGCGCCGACATCCTGGTGCTCGACCGGAACCTGGCCGTGAAGCGCGTCTTCGTGCGCGGGACGGAGTTCTGACGGTCAGGATTCAGGGGTCAGGATTCAGAGGTGGAGCGGCTTCGCCGCCTTTTTTTAGAAAAAAGCAGCGCGAACGCGCTGCTCCTTCCCTGAATCCTGAATCCTGATCCCTGACCCCTGCCGTTCTCGCCGTCATCCCGCCTTCGGCTTCGCCAGCAGCTTGCCTTGCGATGCGACGAGGCGCGAGAGCGGCGTCTTGTGGAAGAGGTTCAGGACCTTGCCGCGCGCTTCCTTCCAGGCGTCGTGGATCGGACAGGCGTCCTCGTCGCGGCATTCCTTGTGGCCCAGCACGCAGGTCTCGTAGCGGCCCATGAATTCGACCGACGAGAGTATCTCGTAGATCGTGATCTCTTTGGGCGACCGTTCGAGCCGGAAGCCGCCGTTGCGCCCGCGCTGCGATTCCAGCAGGCCGTGGCGCGCCAGCGACTGCAGCACCTTGCTGAGGTAATTCGACGGGATGCCCAGTTCGCGGCCCATGTCCCGGGCGAGGACGTACTTGCCCGGGCTCAACTGAGCCATGTAGGCCATCGCGCGCAATGCGTATTCCCCGGTGACGGTAATCATGAGGTGGTCCCAACAGGAGAAGAAGACAACGAAATCCGATAGTAGTTGAATTGCGCGCGTTTTCAACCATCCGGAAACGATCTGGCCAAGACCGCCGCCCCTTCTATCATGGAAGCATGCCCGACGGGTCCCTTACCGACCTGCTGCGCCACGGGTATCTTCCGGGCCAGGAACGCATTGCGGATGCGTACGGCCGGACATTTACGTACCTGCGGGTATCGGTAACCGACCACTGCAACCTGCGCTGCGTCTACTGCATGCCCGAAGAAGGCGTCCCCTGGCTGCCCCGCGAGGAACTGCTCAGCTTCGAAGAGATCGTCACCGTCGTCCAGGCCGCCGCGGCCTGCGGCGTGTACAAAATCCGCATCACCGGCGGCGAACCGCTCGTCCGCAAGGGCATCGAGACGCTGACCGGCATGCTGGCCCGGGTCCCGGGCATCACCGACCTGGCCATGACGACCAACGGCGTGATGCTGGGCGAGTACGCCCCCAAGCTCGCCGCCGCGGGCCTTAAGCGCATCAACGTCTCGCTCGACACGCTCGACCCGGAAAAATTCCGCGCCATCGCGCGCCGCGGGAACCTGGGCGACGTTCTGGCCGGGCTGCGCGCCGCCGAGGCCGCCGGACTCGCGCCGGTGAAGGTGAACATGGTCGTGCTCGGCGGGCTGAACGACGCGGAAGCCGAGGCCTTCGCCGCGCTGACGCTCGAGCAGCCGGTCGAGATGCGCTTTATCGAATACATGCCGCTGGAGGAAGCCAAGGGCTGCGCGATGGGCTCGGGCGGCTTCGGCTTCGTGCCCAACGAGACGACCAAGGCGCGCATCGCCGCGCGCTTCGGCGCGCTCGAACCGCTCGAAGTCGGCGACGGCATGAAGGGCCCCGCGGAAGTCTGGAAGATTCGCGGCGCGGCCGGGCGGCTGGGCTTCATCAGCGCGATGAGCGCCCCGTTCTGCAAGCTCTGCGACCGCCTGCGCCTGACCTGCACGGGCGAAGTGCGCAGTTGCCTGCTCGACGGCGGCGGCGTGGAGATCAAATCGATCCTGCGCGGAGGCGGCCGGCGCGACGACCTGATCGCGGCCTTCCGCCGCGCCGCGCACCTGAAGCCCGAGGTCCACAAGGCCTGGGACGAGATTCCCGCCGCCAACATGAGCCGCATCGGCGGATAGCGTCTCTTCCGCTTCACCGCCGCGCTCGCGCCAAATACCTCCCTTTCGCCGGACCCGCTGCCGTTATGCTGCTGGCGGGACCGGGAGCCGGGATTCATGGAACATACGCTGCTGTACGACGACTTTGCCGGCCTGCGCGAAGGCCTGGTAAAGGAGTTCATCGACGGGCCGTACCGCGAGATGCACGGGCAGCCCGCGCACCCCGACGACAACATGGACGGCTGGCAGTCCAAGGTCGGCCACTGGTCGATCGGCAAGCATCCGTGGTCGTGCGTCGCGACGCCGCGCGGCAAGCGCCTGCGCGCGACCGCGAACCCCACCGTCTGCGACAACGTCACGCTCGGCAAAGGAGACATGGCCTGGCGCGACCTCCGCGTCCGCGCCGAAGTCTGCCTGCTGCCGCAGAGCGGCGACGGCTGGGGCGGGCCCGTGGGCCTGCTCTTCCGTTTCCTCGACAGCACGCGCTTTTACGCGGCGGTGCTCGACGTGGACGGCCACGCGAAGCTGCTGCGGCGCGTCGTCCCCAACAACTGGGACGTGCTCGACGACCGCCCCGCCCGCGTCGCACCCGGCGCGCCCTTCGAAATCGAAGCCCGCGCCGAAGGGCGCCGCCTCTCGGCCACCGTCGCCGGCGTGGAACTGCGCGCCGAAGACGGCGAGTACGCGCACGGCTGCATCGGCGTCATCGCCGCGCAGCCCGCGGAGTTCGGCCCGATCGCCGTCACCTGCGGCGAGGCCGAGAAGCGGCGGCTCGACGAAGCGGCCGCGGCCACCTTTCATATCCTGACGAAGAAGCGCGCCGGCGCGGGGCAGCCGAAGCTCTGGAAGCGCATCGAGACGCCGGGCTTCGGCGCGGCGCGGCGCGTGCGCCTGGGCGACCTCGACGGCGACGGGCGGCTCGACTTCGTCCTCCCGCGCCTGCACCCGCGGCGCGACCCCGGCGCGGCGTACCTGGCCGCCGTGGACTTCGACGGCCGCCTGCTGTGGGAACGCGGCGAGAAACCCGCGGCGCCCACCCCCGAGACCAGCGGCGACGCGCCCGTGCAGATTCACGACCTGGACGGCGACGGGCGCAACGAGGTCGTCTGCGTCATGGACCACACGCTCCTGGCGCTCGACGGGCGCACCGGCGCGGTGAAGTATTCCGCGCCCGTGCCGAAGCCGACGCCGCTGCCCGAGGTCTACAAGCAGAACATCAACCACTGGGGCGGCGGCTACGACGACGAGGGCGAACATCTGCCCGCGTGCGCGATCTCCTTCGCCGATCTGGCCGGACGCGGCTCGGCTCGCGACGTTATTCTGAGCGGGCACTACCACCAGACCGTGGCGCTCGGCCCGGACTTCCGGGAACGCTGGCGCATCGCGAACGTGCGCGGGCACTTTCCGATTCCGTACCGGCCCAAGGGCGAGGCGCGCGACCACGTGCTGGCCGGCTACCGCCACGTCGATGCCGAAGGCCGCACCGTCGGGCGCGTCTGCCTGCGCGACCACCAGGACGCGATCTACGCCGGGCCTTTCGACGACGCGGCGTCCGGGCCCGACCGCATCGTGATGGCCGGCGGCGACGACGGCCTGCTGCTGCTCACGCCGGGCTACGCCTTGCACGAACGCGTGATGGGCCACGTCCAGCGCATTGCCATCGGCAAGTTCCGCGCCGACCGCGGCGGGCTCTGCCTTGCCACGGTGCTCTTTCACGGTAACCGAGGCATCGCTTCGCTCTTCGACGCGACCTTCAAGCGCGTCTGGACGCGCGATTACCCGGTCGTCGGCGCGACGCTCCAGCCGGTGCTCTTCGATGCCTGCGGCGAAGAACGCATGCTGCTCTCCGGGATGCGCCCCGCGCAGGGCTTTGCCGGCGGGCTGATCGACGGCGACGGCGACCTGGTCGCTGCGCTGCCCGACGACGGCGGCCCGGGGCTGTGCGCTTTGGCGCAGGATTTCGACGGCGACGGCCTGGACGAACTGATGCTCTGGGACCACGAGCGCATCTGGATTTACCACTCGGACACCGAGGCCGATCCCGCGAGGCTGCTCAAGCGCGAGCGCCCGCCGCTGTACAACATGAGCAACTTTCAGAGCTATTGGTCGCGCGCGAAGCGCTGAGTTACCGGGCCGCGCCGGCC
>JAHCJK010000253.1 GCA_026184295.1 Planctomycetota bacterium | reverse complement strand
GGTGATGCCGTCCGTGCCCTTGGCTTCGGCCGCGTCGGACTCGTTGGCCGTCTCGAGGTGTTCGGCGACCTCGACTTCCTCGTGCGTGACGACGGCGGCCTCGTTGATCACCGGTTCGGTGGTCTCGATGGGCACCGGCTTGGTGAAGATGTCGCGGATTTTCTCCTGCTTGATCTCTTCCGGCGGGCGCTGCTTCTCCAGGTTGGTGACGATCACGACTTCCTTTTCGCCGCTGCGGATCAACGCCATGCCGATCAGGGTCAGCATCAGCAGCAGCAGGGCGTGGAAGGCGCCGGAGATGATCCACCAGGGCGCGGAGCCCAGGCGTTCGGCCAGGCCGGCGGCGAAGCCCGCGGGCGCGGCCCGTTCGTCCTCGTCGCCTTCTTCCGAGCCGAGCGTGATCGCGGAGATCGCCTGCGCGGACGAGTCCAGGCCCTGGGTCAGGCGCGTGGCCTTCATCTGCTGGCGGTTGGCCAGGCGCTGCGAAGCCTTCTGTTCGAAATCGGGGCTGACGTGCAGGCCCCCGACGCTCTGCGCCATCACCGCCAGAACCTTGCGGCGGCGCTCGAAAGCTTCGCGCAGGGCCGGATTCGCGTCGAGCTGGCGTTCGACCTCCTGCATCTCCGGCGCGTTCAGGTCGCCGTCGCTGTAGGCGCGGGCGAGTTCCTGGACGTTCTGCTGGTTGACCAGCAGCGCGGGGGCGGGGGAGACGGCCTTGTTCTGGCGTCCGCTGGGGCGTTGCGCGCTCATGACTGGGGCTCCTCGTGGGCCTCGGGATCGGCGTTCCTGGACGAGGGGCCCTGGGCCGCGCTTTCCACGTACTTGCGCAGGCGCTGTTCGAGCATGCCGTCCGCCCGAAAGAGCTGGCTCTTGACCGTGCCTACGGGCAAGGCGAGCCGCGACGCGATGTCCTGGTACGAGAGGTGTTCCCAGTAGCGGAGCACCACGATCTCGCGCAGGTCCGTGGGCAGCGCGTCGATGGCGCGCGCCACGATCTCCTTCAGATCCACCCGCGAAAAGCCTCCGGTCGCGGAGCTGTCGCGCAGGGGATCCTGGAGGGCGCGCTGAATCCCGGCCTGGTCGCGCTTGCGGCGGCGCAGCAGGTCCAGCGCGTTGCGTCGGTTGATCTGGCGCAGCCAGTTGCCCAACTGGTACGGGTCGCGGAGGGCGTTCAGCCCCTCGAACGACTCGCACAGCGAAGCCTGCGCGACGTCCTCGGCGTCCGGCACGTTGCCGAGAATCGCAAACGCCTGGTTGACCAGATCGGCCTTGAAGCGCTCGACGAGCTGCCAGAAATAATCGGTGGGGATCGCACAGCCGCTCGGGTCTTTCGCCCGGTGCTGTACAAGCGCCTCGATCATCATGGCCGTCGTCGGCATCAAAAGCCCCTCGTTTCAAGAAGCTGGCGCGAGAAGGGGCCGCGGAGTTCTCGAAATCTCTTCAAAAATAATTGCACGTTGTGCGCAAGTCAAAGATTCCTTGTAGGAAGTTGCGATTTTCGGGAGCATACCGATTGCGAAAAGTGTACGTAGACGTACTATCCGCAGGTCCGAGAAAACCTTCAGGCTTTCAGGGAGCCCGCCATGGCCGAATCGTCCGAAGCACCCGCGCCTAAACTGACCGGCGTCCAATGGCTCGTCTGCATCGTGGCCGCGATCGGCTTCGCCTTCGACATTTACGAACTCCTCATGGCGCCGCTCGTCTTTCCACCCGCCATCCAGGAACTGACCGGCGCAAGTCCGCTCGATCCGAAGACCCGCGAGGCCTTTCTGGGGTGGGTGGGCGTCCTCTTTTACGTCCCGGCCTTCGCCGGGGGCATCTTCGGGCTCCTGGGCGGCTACCTGACCGACCGCCTGGGCCGCCGCCGCATCCTGACCTACTCGATTCTGCTCTACGCGGGCTCGGCCTTCCTGGCGGGCTTTTCGACCAGCATCGAGATGCTGCTGGTGCTGCGCTGCACGACCTTTATCGGCGTCTGCGTCGAATTCGTCGCCGCCGTCGCGTGGCTCGCCGAAATCTTCCCGCATCCCAAGCAGCGCGAAAAGGTCCTCGGCTACACCCAGGCCTTCAGTTCGATCGGCGGGCTGCTGATCGCCCTGGCGTACGGGCTGGCGGTCAGCTACAGCCAAAGCCTGCCGGCCATCGACGTCCCGGGCTTTCTCCAGGGCATGCTGGGCTCGGTCGCGGCGAACGCCCAGCACGCGCCGTGGCGGTACACGCTCATGAGCGGCCTGCTGCCGGCGATCCCGCTGATCGTGATCCGGCCGTTCCTGCCCGAGAGCCCGATCTGGCAGGCCAAGAAGGAAGCCGGGACGCTCAAGCGGCCCAGCTTCGCGGCGCTCTTCAGCGCCGAATACCGCCGGACGACGCTGATCACGACGATCATGTTCGCGTGCTCGTACGGCGCGGCCTTCGGCGCGATCCAGCAGATTCAGCACATCATCCCGGGCGCGCCGCAGGTGAAGGAACGGGTCGCCGCGGCCGCCGATGCCGCCAAGAAGGCCACCGAAGGCAAGCCCGAGGCGGAGGTCCAGAAAGCGGTCAAGATCGCGACGGTGAAGACGACGCAGGGCATCGCGGCCGACGTGACCAAGATCCAGGAGATCGGCGGGCTGATGGGCCGCGTGGCGTTGGCGGTCCTGGCCGTGTACATCGTCAGCCGGCGTAAGCTGATCCGGCTCTTCCTGATCCCGGGCCTGGTGGTGATGCCGGTCGTCTTCGGCTACCTGGCGACTTCGGACCTGAACCTGTTGTATCCGGGCATGTTCCTGGCCGGGTACCTGACCGTCGGCCAGTTCAGTTTCTGGGGCAACTATCTGCCGCGCGTCTATCCGATGCATCTGCGCGGCACGGGCGAAAGCTTCGCCGCCAACATCGGCGGGCGCATGATCGGGACGAGCTTCGCCTGGGTCACGACGACCCTGGCGACGGCCGGCTGGATGCCCGGCAGCGGCCCGGCCAAGACCGCGTTCGCCGCCGCCGGCATCGCGTTCTTCGTCTACCTGGTCAACCTGATCTGTTCGTTCTTCCTGCCTGAACCCGGCGCGGAAGACCCGGAGTAAGGTTTTCGGGTCCCAGCGTCCCCGGTCCGCCAAAGTCTCCATAGGCGGCAACGATACATAACGTAGATTATCGGACGTTGCGAATGGCCGAAATAGTGGTCAGTGAACAGTGGTCAGTGAACAGTGGTCAGTGAACAGTGGTCGGTGAACAGGACGATTGGCGAGCCGGAATGGTTTTGGGGATAATCGCGAAGCTGGCGGCTGGCCGCTACGGGGATTTAGACTGCGGGGATTGGGCTTCCGAGACCTTGGCGAGGTCGTGCAGCGATTCGCCGGTCAGGCGGAAGACGGTCCATTCGTCCATTGGGCGCGCGCCGAGTTTCTTGTAGAAGCCGATGGCGGGCGCGTTCCAATCGAGCACCGCCCATTCGAAGCGCCCGTAGCCGCGTTCGGCGCAGATCTTGGCCAGGAGCACCAGCAGGGCCTTGCCGACGCCGTGGCCGCGGGCGCTGGGCTGGACGAAGAGGTCCTCCAAATACATGCCGGGCCTCCCCTTCCAGGTCGAATAGTTCTGAAAGTAGAGCGCGAAGCCGACCGGCGTTCCGGCCCAGAAAGCGATCAGGCATTCGAACGGAGGCTGGGCGGATTCCATCTGCGCGCGCAGGATCGCCGGCGTCACTTCGACCGCCTGCGGCTCTTTCTCGTACTCGGCCAGGCCGCGGATCAATTCGAAGATGGTTTGCGCGTCGTCCGGAACAGCGACTCTAATCTCAAGCGACATAGGAACCTCCAGCTTATGTACCCAGGCGCTTAGGTGGCTTGGCTTGGGTTATAGGCTCCGGCTAAGTGCGGCATGCCGCGGCGGCGGCGTTGGCATGTTCGGCCACGTACGCCACGTCGTCTTCGCTCATCTGCGGGTAGATCGGCAGCGTCAGGATGTTCGCGGTAAGGCGGTCGGTGACGGGCAGCGGGACCTTCGAGGCCGCAAGTTCCGCGTAGTACGGCTGCGTGTGCACGGCCGGGTCGAAGTGGACGGTCGCGCCGATCCCCTTCTCCCGCATCTTGGCCAGGAACAACGTCCGGTCGAAGCCCTTGGCCTTGACCGTGTACATCTGGTAGACGTGGGTAAAGCCCGGACGTTCTACGGGCAGATCGAACAAGTCTTTGTTTAGCTTAAGATTATACGATGCCGCGTGCTTCCGGCGTGCGGCGTTCATGGGTTCGATCTTCTTCATCTGCACGGCCCCCAGGGCCGCGTTCAGGTTCGACATGCGGAAGTTGAAGCCCGCGTAGGTCGCGGCGCGGAGCCACGGCTTTTCCTTCTTTTCCCGGGCCCACGTACTGCTGGCCACGCCGTGGCCGGCGATGGCGCGGCACTTGTCGGCCAGTGCTTGGTCGGCGGTGGTGAACATCCCGCCTTCGCCGGTGCTGAGGTTCTTGGTCGGATAGAACGAGAAGCAGCCGAGCCCCCAGGCGCCGGTCTTCTTTTCCCCCTGCGTGGCCCCGATGGCTTCCGCGGAGTCCTCGATCAGCAGCAGCTTGTGCCGGGCCGCGATCTTCGCCAGGGCCTCCATGTCGGCCACCTGGCCGCCGTAGTGCACGGCCATGATCGCTTCGGTACGCGGCGTGATCGCGGCTTCGACGGCGGCGGGATTGAGGTTACAGGTCTCGTAGTCCACGTCGGCAAAGACGCACTGCGCGCCCCCGGTGACGACCGCGTTGGCGCTGGCGACGAAGGTAAAGCTGGGCAGGATCACTTCGCCCTTGATCCCCGAAGCATGGACGGCCAGGAAGAGCGCCGAGGCGCAACTGTTGACCGAGACCGCGTGCTTGACGCCCAGGAAGTGGCAGAAGGCTTCTTCGAAATCGTGGTTCTTGGGGCCGTGCGCCAGCCAGCCGGACCGGATCACCTCGGCGGCCGCGGCGATCTCGTCGTCGCCCATGTCGGGGATGCAGAGCGGGACCTTACGGGCAGCGGAACCCATCGAACGAATCTCCTGGCCATGCACCTCGGGATTTGGCCGAACACAAGGTTAAATATCGGTTTAGCCGTTGGGAACCTGATGTCAAAGCGCCGCCGTGTTAAATCTTTGTTTTAGGATGAGATTCAGTAGATTCCAAAAAGCGTTATCGCTAGACTCTTTACCTTGCCGAAAATGTAGATGGACCAGCACCACTTTTCTGGGGACCCGAGCACTATGCTTGGCGCCGTGCCTGCTGCTACGACGGAGAAGGCCTCGACCCATCGGCGTTCGGCGTATCAGCCGAAGAATACCCGGCGTATCCTGTGCGTATTTCCCCGCTACACGCGTTCGTTCGGCACGATGCATCACGCCTACCCGCTCATGCGCGGGGTCAAGGCCTTCATGCCGCCGCAGGGCCTGCTGGTGATCGCCGCGTACTTCCCGAAGTCCTGGGAGGTCCGCTTCATCGACGAAAACAAGGCTCCCGCGAAGGATAAGGACTACGCCTGGGCCGACGCGGTGCTCGTCAGCGGCATGCACGTCCAGCGCGAATACATCCTCAAGATCAACGCCAAGGCGCACGCGCACGGCAAGGTGACGGTGCTCGGCGGGCCCTCGGTGAGCAGCAGCCCCGAGTGGTACAAGGACGTGGACATCCTGCACTGCGGCGAACTGGGCGACGCAACCGACAAGATCGTGCAGCGCCTGGACGAGTCCGTGGAACGCCCCGCCCGCCAGGAGATCCACATCACCGGCAACCGTCTGCCGCTGACCGAATTCCCCGTGCCCGAGTACAGGCAGATCAAGCTCACCGATTACTTCCTGGCCAGCGTGCAGTTTTCCAGCGGGTGTCCGTACAAGTGCGAGTTCTGCGACATTCCGGAACTCTACGGCCGCAACCCGCGCCTCAAGACGCCCCAGCAGGTCACCGACGAACTCGACGCGATGCTCGCGCGGGGCAACCCCGGCGCGGTGTACTTCGTGGACGACAACTTCATCGCCAACCAGAAGGCGGCCATCGAGTTGCTCGAACACCTGGGCAAGTGGCAGCAGGAACGCGGCTACCCGGTGCAGTTCGCCTGCGAAGCGACCCTGAACCTGGCGCAGAACTCCAAGATCATGGAACTGATGCGCGAGGCGTACTTCTGCACCTGCTTCTGCGGCATCGAGACGCCCGAAGACGACGCGCTTTCGGCCATCCAGAAGACGCAGAACATGCGCGAGCCGATCCTGGACAGCGTGCGCAAGCTGAACGCCCACGGCATCGAGGTCGTCAGCGGCATCATCATGGGGCTCGACACGGACACCGACGACACCGGGCGGCGCGTCTCGAGCTTCATCAAGGCCTCCAGCATCCCGATGCTGACGATCAACATGCTCCACGCGCTGCCCAAGACGCCCCTGTGGCGGCGGCTGGAGAAGGAAAACCGCATCGTCAACATTCCCGGGCGCGAATCGAACGTGGAGTTCAAGCTCCCGTACGAGACGGTCTCGAACATGTGGCTGGAGACGGTGCGCGAAGCCTACGAGCCCGAGGCGATCTACGCACGCTTCGATTACCAGATTCAGCACACGTACCCGAACCGCAAGCCGATCCCGCCGACCAGGGCGCGGGTCAACGCGAGCAACATTCTGCGCGGGCTCTCGATCATGTCGCGCATCGTCTGGCACGTGGGGATGCGCAGCGACTACCGCAAGCGCTTCTGGAAGACGGCCTGGCCGAACCTGAAGAAACTGAAGATCGAAGAAGTGATCCACAGCGCGGTGGTGAGCCACCACATGATCCTGTTCGCGCGCGACTGCCTGAGCGGCGCCGCCGAGAAGTGCTTCTACAGCGAGACGCCCAAGGCCGCCCCGGCGGGCGCGAAGGTCTCCGCGCGCCTCGCCCCGGTCTCCGCCCCCAAGGCCTCCCCCGCCCCGGAAGTCGTGGCGAGCGGGGAGTAACCGTACCGCCGGTTCCGACGTAGCCGTGCCTAGTTGTTTATCCAACGTGACATGCACCCTCGGAAGCACCCCGTAACGACAGGAATCCGCCCGTGGCGCTGCTGCGGACTTGGATGCGGTCGCACCCGCGCGCCTTGGGGCTTGCGCTGGGCCTTGGCGTGGCCGCGGGCCTGGCGCTTGGGGCCGCGCTCCTGGGCGAATGGTACCAGCGCCGCCAACCGCCGCCGGGCGAACAGTTGGACGTCACCGTCGAGGCCGTTGCGCCCGCGCCG
>JAHCJK010000252.1 GCA_026184295.1 Planctomycetota bacterium | reverse complement strand
CCGTTCGTCGTCGCGCTCTGGCTTCCGGTGCTGATTGCCTGCGACATGGCCACCATCCGCCAGTATCCGAAAGAATGGAGCCCGCGCGCGTTCACGCGCCTGGCCCCGGGCATGCTGATGGGCATCATTGCGACCACCTGCCTGCTCAGCACCATCGACCTCAAAGCGCCGCCGTCGCACCTGAAGATGCAGGAGGCCTGGCTGAAACTCTTCATCGCCCTGATCGCCACCGTGTTCGTGGTGATGCAGTTGCTCCCGAAGAAAGCCGCGGGCGACGTGGCCTGGGATCCGCCGTGGATCGCGAGCATCCCCATCGGGTTCATCGCGGGCGTGACGACGATGGTCGCGCACGCCGCGGGCACGATCATTACCATGTTTTTTCTGCCGATGAAGCTGGACAAGCGCGTCTTCGTCGGGACGACGGGGCGCTTCTTCTTCGTCTTCAATACGCTCAAGCTGCCGTTCTACCTTTTCATCGGCTGGATCACGTGGGAGACCACGCGCTACGGCATCTGGCTGATGATCCTCGGCCCGCTGGGGGTCCTCTTCGGTTCGTGGATGAACAAACGCGTCAGCGCCGTCCTGTTCGTGCGCCTGATCTACATCTTTCTGATCTTCGCCGTCGGGAAGCTGGTCTGGGACTGGTACGGCACGGTCTTCGCCGCCTCGGCCTGAATGTCAAAAATATGACACTTGCCTGACAAAGCCTGTCGCTTGTGTGTCAATAATTTGACATATCGGCCGATCCCCTTGTCGGCCTCGCCAATACAATCTGTTTTACAACTTGTGTTTATGGGATCATGCTTGGTGCGTGAACGAATGGCCGAAGGCTTGCATAAGGTCCCTCCGAACGATTTCCCCTTCGGAGGATGCACGCATGCCCGCTTCGCTCGCCGCGCTCGAACCCCTGGCCCTTCACGGCGGCCCCAAGGCCAAGCCGACGCCCTACGCGACGGGCAAACGCTTCGTCGCGGAGGAACTCCAGCAGCTTTCGGAAGCGCTCGACCAGCAGACGCTCTTCTACGCGAGCGGGAAGAAGACGAAGGAGTTCCGCGAACGCTTCGCGGCGCGCTACGGGGTCGCGCATTGCGTCACCTGCACGAGCGGCACGGCGGCGCTGCACGTGGCTCTGGGCGCCTGCCGGATCGCGCCCGGCGACGAAGTGATCACGGCCTCGATCACCGACATCGGCACCTGCGCCGCGATCCTGCTCTGCGGCGCGATTCCCGTCTTCGCGGACCTCGATCCGCATACGTACACGCTCGATCCGCGCTCCGTCGCCGAAAAGATCTCGCCGCGCACCGCCGCCATCGTGGCCGTGCACCTGACCGGCGCGCCCTGCGAGATGGACGCGCTCGGCGCGCTCGCCCGCGACCACGACCTCTGGCTGATCGAAGACTGCGCGCAGGCCTACCACGCCGAATACCGCCGCCGCCTCTGCGGGACCATCGGCGACATCGGCTGCTTTTCGATGAACGACTTCAAGCACATCAGCGCCGGCGACGCGGGCATGATTCTGACGCACGACCGGGACCTGGCCCACCGCGCGGAACTCTTCGCCGACAAGTGCTACGACCGTTCGCCGGGCGCGGCGCGCAACCCCTTCTTCCTCGCGCCCAACTACCGCATGTGCGAACTCCACGCCGCCGTGGGCCTCGCGCAGTTGGAAAAACTCGACGGCATCGTCGCTCGCCGCCGCAGCTACGGCGACCGCCTGCACGCCGGCCTGCACGGACTGCCGGGCCTGACGCCGCAGCGCTTCGTCGAAGGCGGGCGCGGGAGCTATTGGTTCTACCTCTTCCGCATGGACGAAAAGGTTCTGGGCCCGCGCGCGGCGTTCGTGAAGGCGCTTGCCGCCGAAGGCGTGAGCGCCTCCGACGGCTACGTGGACCGCGCGACCTACCTGTACGACCTCTTTACGAAGAGGCAGGGCTTCGGCGGCACGGACTTCCCCTTTAGCCTTGCGCCGCACGTCGAATACCGAGAAGGCCTGTGCCCCACCGCCGAAGCGATCGTCTCCGACTGCGTGAAGCTGCCCGTCAGCGAATGGTTCAGCGAGGAAGACCTCGCGCAGACCCTGGTCGGCATCCGCAAGGTCGCCGAGCACTTCGCCGGAACCGCACGCGCGTAGTTCCGCGCGTCCAACACTAGAACGCTCCCTAGGAGAATATGCATGACCATCGCTACCGACGTTGCCGCCGCACTCGCGATTCACGGAGGGCCGAAGGCGATCGAACGCCCTCCCGAGGACCTCTTCCGCTGGCCCATCGTCATGCCCGAGGACGAGGCGGCGGTGCTGGACGTGCTCCGGCGCGGCGCAATGTCGGGCACCGACGTCACGCAGGCCTTCGAGAAGGAGTTCGCCGCGTGGTTCGGCGTCGAACACGCGCTCGCGCACCCGAACGGGACGGCGGCGCTGCACGCGGCGCTCTTCGCCGTAGGAGTGGGGCAGGGCGACGAAGTGATCTGCCCGAGCATCACCTACTGGGCGAGTGCCACGCAGGCGCTGAACCTGGGGGCGAGCCTCCAGTTCTGCGACGTCGATCCCGTGACCCTGAATATCGATCCCGCGGACTTCGAACGCCGCATCACGCCGCGCACGAAGGCGGTCGTGGTCGTGCACTACACCGGGTATCCGTGCGAGATGGACCGCATCCTGGCGATCGCGCGGCCGCGCGGCATTAAGGTGATCGAAGACGTGAGTCACGCGCACGGTGCGCGCTACCACGGCAAGTTGGTGGGCACGCTGGGCGACGTGGCCGGCATGAGCCTGATGTCGGGGAAGTCGCTGGCCGCGGGCGAAGCGGGCATGCTGATCACCCACGACCGGGCGATCTTCGAACGCGCCGTCGCGTGGGGGCATTACGAACGGATGTCGGCGGGGACGAAATACTTCAGCGGGGAACCGTTCATCACCGACCCGGCGCTGCTGCGCTTCGCCGGGATTCCGCTCGGCGGCTTCAAGAACCGGCTGAACCAGATGAGCGCCGCGCTGGGCCGCGGGCAACTGCGCCACTACGCCGGGCGCATGGCCGAGATCGACCGCGCGATGAACGCGTTCTGGGACGCATGGGAGGCGCTGGGCCTGCCGGGGATCACCGCGCACCGCCCGCCCAGGGATTCGGGGCTGACCATGGGCGGCTGGTACAACCCGCTCGCGCGCTACGACGCCGCGGCCTTTCACGGCACGACGGTCGAGGCCTTTTGTGCCGCGCTGAACGCCGAAGGCTTCCGCTGCACGCCGGGCGCGAACAAGCCGATGCACGCGCATCCGCTCTTCCACGAAGCCGACGTCTACCACGCGGGCAAGCCGACCAATTTGGCGCACGCGAACCGCGACCTGCGCATGCCGGCGGGTTCGCTGCCGAGCGCCGAAGCCGCGAACGCGCGCGTCTTCGGCATCCCGTGGTTCAAGCACCACCGCCCGGAAGAGATCGGCGCGTACGTGGCGGCGCTGGCCAAGGTGGCGCGCGCGGCACTTGAAGGAAGGCTCTCGGCGTAGAAGACTGGCCGTATTCCGCCCTGGTCCAAGGAGCCCGCATGCTCATCGATTCGCACCAGCACACGAACTGGCTCGGCACCGACGCCGCCGGCGTGGTGAAGAACATGGACGCCGCCGGGATCGACGTCTCCTGGCTGCTGACCTGGGAGGTGCCCGAGGGCGAGTACGACCCGGTCTACTTCAAGTCCTTCGATCCGCGCCGAATCGGCATGCCGTTCGAGGACGTCGTGCGCGCGTGCGAGCGCTTCCCCAACCGCTTCGTCGCCGGGTACGCGCCCGACCCGCGCCGCCCCGACGCGATCGAACGCCTCGAGGCCGCGGTGAAGATGCATCGCGTGCGCGTTTACGGCGAACTGAAGCTGCGCATCCTCTTCGACGACCCCGACGCCGTCTGCATGTTCCGCAAATGCGGCGAACTGGGCCTGCCCGTCGTCTTTCACATCGACATCCCGCAGAAGCAGCGCCCCGCGCCGCCGCAGCGCGACTACTGGTACTGCGTGGACATCGACCGCCTCGAAACGGTGTTGAAGCTCTGCCCGGACACGGTCTTTGTCGGGCACGCGCCGGGCTTCTGGCGTCATATTTCAGGCGACGGCTACACGGCCGAGTCCGCGTACCCCAAGGGCGAGGTGACGCCCGGCGGGCGCGTCCCGGAACTCCTGCGCAAGTACAAGAACCTCTACGCCGACCTGAGCGCCGGGTCGGGGCTGACGGCGATCAGCCGGCCGCCCGAGGGCCAGGGGCGCAACTTCCTGATCGAATTCCAAGACCGGCTGCTCTTCGGGCGCGACAACTTCGACCACCGCCTGATGGAATTCCTGAAGGCGCAGGACCTGCCGAAGGACGCCTGGGACCGCATCACGCACGGCAACGCGCTCAAACTCGTCCCCCTGGACGCGCGATGAACGGCCTCAAGCTCGCTGCGTTCGAAGCCGACCTGACCCCGCCGCCGGGCGAAGCGCTCGCTTACGGCATCAACCGCCGAGCCGACTCGCGCATCTATGCGCGCGGCGTGCTGCTCGACGGCGGGCGCACGCGCGTGGTCCTGGCCGCGGCCGAGATCATCGGGCTGTACGGCGACGTCTACGACGTCTGGCGCAGGGCCATCGCCGCCGCCGCGAAGTGCCCGGCGAAGAACGTCCTCCTGCATTGCGTGCATCAGCACGACAGCCTGATCCCGCCTTCGCGGTACCGGTTCCGCCGTGCCCCCGAATGTCCCAAGAGTCCGCAGCTCTCGCCCTCGTTCACGCGTGAACTTGTCGCACGGGTCGCATCCGCCGTGCGCAAGGCCGCGCGCGGGCCCTGGACCCGCATCGCGAAGCTCGCCACGGCCGAAGGGCGCGCGGCGGGGCTGGCCTCGAACCGCCGCCTGGTCGGGCGCGACGGCAAGCTTTTCGCCATGCGCTGGAGCATGACCTCGAATCCGAATCTTCAGCGCGAACCGGTGGGCCTGATCGACCCGCTGGTGCGCACCGTCGCTTTCCTGGATACACGCGGGCGCGTGGCGGCCGCGCTGCATTACTACGCGACGCACCCGATGGGCGCGTACGGGCGCGAGATGGCAAGTGCGGATATCCCCGGCGTAGCGCTGGCGCATGCCCGACAGGCCTGCCCCGGAGCCGCGCAGATATACTTCACCGGATGCGCGGGCGACATCACCTTCGGCAAGCACACCTTCGCGTCCAAAACGAAAAACCTGCGCGTGCTCGGCGCGCGCCTGGGCGCCGCGCTGGCGAAAAATCTCTCGGCCTTGCGCGAGGTCCCGCTGGGAAGCCTAAAGGTTTCGCGCGCGGCCTTCGACCTGCCTCTCGATCGCGCGAGGATCTCGCGCGCGAAGATGGAAAAGCGTCTGCGCGCCGCGGAGACCTCCGGGGCTGCCCACTTTCCGCTGCACATGCTGGAGATGCTCGAAGATTGGAAGCGTTGGCGTCGCGTGGAACTGGCCCGTCTGGACCTGGGACCCGGCACGCACGTCCTGGCGTTTCCCGCCGAGACCGTCGTCGCGTACCAGCTCTTCGCGCAGGCCTGCGCGCCCGAACACTTCGTCGCGATCGCGGGGTACGCGCAGGGGCTTTGGGGGTACCTGCCGACCGCGCAGATGTTTGCCGAAGGCGGCTACGAACCGCAGGCCGGACCTTCCACGCCCGATCTCGAACCGCGCTACAAGGCGGCCATCGCCGACCTGCTCAAGGACCTGGGCTGACGGCGGTGGAACGCCTCGCGGCCCGCGGGCATAATTTTTCCGAAGATCAACGCCATCCACGCATCCCGCTAAAGAGCATCGCCTATTCGCCACTCTTCGATACTGGCCTGGCGTTTGCCTGAGATGGGTTGGGAGCAGGCTGGAAGCGGAGATTTGGCGCGTATGGATACGGCCACGCTGGCGCGGCTGCAGTTTGCGCTCACCATCATGTTCCACTACCTCTTTCCGCCCCTCTCCATCGGGCTGGGCGCGCTGCTCGTCTTTTTCGAAGGCATGTACCTGAAGACGGGCGACAAGGCGTACGAGACGATCACGCGCTTCTGGACGCGCATCTTCGCGGTGAACTTCGCGATGGGCGTGGCGAGCGGGATCGTGATGGAGTTCCAGTTCGGGACCAACTGGGCGACGTACTCGCGCTTCGTCGGCGACATCTTCGGTTCGGCGCTGGCGGCCGAAGGCGTCTTCGCCTTCTTCCTCGAAAGCGGCTTCCTGGCGGTGCTGGTCTTCGGCTGGGACCGCGTCTCGCCGCGCATGCACTTCTTCTCGACGGTGATGGTCTCGCTCGGCTCGATCTTCAGCGCCGTCTGGATCGTGGTCGCGAACTCCTGGCAGCAGACGCCCGCGGGCTACCACATCGTGGGCGAAGGGCTGACCGCGCGCGCGGAAGTGACCGACTTCTGGGAAATGGTCTTCAACCCGTCGAGCATGCACCGGCTGGTCCACGTGATCCTGGGCGCGTTCGTGATGGGCGCGTTCTTCGTGATGAGCGTCTCCGCGTATTACCTGCTCAAGCAGCGCTTCCAGGCCTACGCGGAGCGGATGTTCAAGATCGCGCTGTTCTTCGCCTGCGCGACGACGCTCGCGATCTTCGTCTCCGGCGACCTTCAGGCGCACAAGGTCGGCGAGACGCAGCCGGCCAAGCTCGCGGCGCTGGAAGGGCACTTCAAGACGGGCCCCGCGGACCTGTACGTCTTCGGGATCGTGGACGTGGAGCGCGAGAAAGTGCATGGGCTCGCCGTGCCGGGCGGGCTGAGTTTCCTGATGCACAAGGACTTCGACGCCCCGGTGACGGGGCTCGACGCGTTCGAAAAGCGCGACCGTCCGCCGGTGCAGATCACCTTCCAGGCGTACCACCTGATGATCGCGCTGGGCGTGTACATGTTCGCGCTGGCCTTCGGGTCGCTCTTCCTGCTCTGGCGCGGGACGCTTTTCAAGAAGCGTTGGCTGCTGAAGCTCACCGTCGTCTCCGTGCTGGCCCCGGTGATCGCCAACCAGTCCGGCTGGGTCGCCGCGGAAGTCGGCCGGCAGCCGTGGATCGTGTACGGCCTGCTGCGCACCGACGAGGCTTTCTCGAAGGCGGTCGCGGCCGAACACATCGTGATCTCGATCGTGCTCTTCGCGGTCATCTACGCGCTGCTGGCCATGGTCTGGGTCTACGTGCTCAACGACAAGATTCGCCACGGGCCGGAGGCCGCCGCGCACCCGGCGCCGGCCGGCGACCAGGGGGTGCTCGCGGCGGCGGGCGCGCGCACGGGGCGCGCCGAATCGATG
>JAHCJK010000251.1 GCA_026184295.1 Planctomycetota bacterium | reverse complement strand
CGAACGGCTCGAATCTACAAGCACCGAGGTTCCCTCCTTCGGCCAGACAGGCGGGACGCCTGTCCTACATACACCTCAACGGCGCGCGCTCGCGCGCCGCAACCCTACCGCGCGCAGCGCGGCCTTGTTGTTTGCCGTTTTCAGTTTTCCGTTTGTTTGGTTCTTGGTTCTTTGCTGTTTGCAGTTTCCGCGCGCCGCGGCCGTTCCCTGACCCCTGACCCCTGAATCCTGACCCCTTGTTGTTGCTGTTTGGAGTTTCCGCAGCTTGAAGGCCTTGCGGCCGTAGCGCGGGCGATCACCGCGGCTGCTTTCCCCGCTTCGCCATCCGCCCGATCGTCTTCTCCAGCATCTCGTACGAGACCGGTTTCTGCAGGTACGCGTCGGCGCCGATGAAGAGGCTGCGCTTCTTGCCCACGTCCTCGGTGATGCTCGACTTCATAATCACCGGCGTCAGTTCCAGCTCGGGAATCTCGCGCACGCGTTCGACGAACTCGTACCCGTCCATCTCGGGCATGCAGATGTCGGTCAGGATCACGTCCGGGCGCAGCGTCTCGAGCAGCTTCAGGCCTTCGGCGGCGCTGGTCGCGCTGTGCAGGTCCACCTTCCACGGCAGCTTCTGGAACATGAACTTCATCACGAACTGTTCGGTCTCGTTGTCTTCCACGGTCAGCACCGTCAGCGTGCCGCCGGGGGCCGCGGCGTCCGCGGACGGAGCCTGCGGGCGCCGGGCTTCGTGCGCGATGTGGCTGGCGAGTTCGGCCTGTTCGGAGAGCGAGCGCGAGAGCGCCGCGCGGCAGGCCTGGATTTCGCGCAGCAGCGCGCGCGCGTCGGGGTAGCGCTGCCCGGCGCTCTTGGAAAGGCAGCGCGCCACCATCGCTTCGGTCGCGGGCGTCACGCGCGGGCGCAGTTCGCGCAGCGGCGTGCAGGTTTCCTTCACCGACGCGATCAGCGAGGCCGCGTACGTCCCGCGCGTGAAGGGCGCGCGCCCGCCGGAGAGCAGCGCGTACAGGGTCGCGCCGAGCCCGAAGACGTCGCTGGCGGCCGTCGCGCGGCTCGAATGCATCACCTGTTCGGGCGACATGTACCCGGGCGACCCCAGCGGCGTGGACGTGCGCGTCTGCCCCTGTTCCTGGTCGTCCACCCGCGCGATCCCCAGGTCCGAAATCTTCGCCTGGTCGAAGCGCGGCGTCCGGGTGCCCGGCTGGTACGGCAGCAGGATGTTCCCCGGCTTCACGTCGCGGTGGATCACCCCCGCCGCGTGCGCCGCCGCCAGGCCTTCGCAGGCGGCCGCGCAGAGTTCCAGGACTTCGGCCTCGCCGATCGCGCCGTTGCGGCTGCGCACGTATTCGTCGGCCGAGGTCCCGTGGATGTATTCCATCACCAGGTAATGCAGGCCGTCTTTCTGGTTCACGTCGATCACGCTGGCCAAGTGCGGCGACTTGACGCGTGCCGCGAGCTGCGCTTCGAGCTGGAAGCGGCGGACGAGGTCCGGGTGTTTCTCGGCCAGTTCGGCGCTGAGCACCTTCACGGCGACTTCCATCTTCAGGCGCGGGTGAAACGCGTAGTAGACCGAGCCCATCCCGCCGCGGCCGAGCAGCGCCAGGAGCGGCAGATCGCCGACGACCGGCCGGATGCGCCCGAGGAACGAGGCTCGCTGCGCCACCGCCAGCAGCGGGTCCTGCAGCAGGTTCTCTTCGCGGAAGTGGACCGGAAATTCCTGCGTCATGGACAGTCCGTGCTTTGGGATTTGGCGGTGAGCCTTCACCACGGTGTCCATCGGCGTCCCCGCCTCGAGCAAGCCCCCCGGCCGGCTTTCCGGTGGCGGTGTAAGTTCAAGCGTACCCGAGTCTTGCCCGAATGGGGCCGTCCAGCGATCGCTCGGCTTTTTCTGCTCTTCCATGGCGCGCCTCCCTCAAGGCATGCTCCGGTGGACCTGCATTCATCCAGACGCCAAGACCCTGCGCAACATTCATGCCAGCCGCGCTTCGCGCGGAAGATCCAACCGGAAACTCCAAACTGCAAACAGCAAAGAACCAAGAACCAAACAAACGGAAAACCGAAAACGGCAAACGACAAGGCCGCGCTGCGCGCGGTGGGCTGCGGCGCGCGAGCGCGCGCCGTTGCTGTGATGTGGGACAGGCGTCCCGCCTGTCCGCACCGAAGGAGGCAGGCGCGGTGCTTGTAGATTCAACCGGGTCGTTGGGTGTCACACCACGAAGTGGTGTGCCCGCGTGCGCGGAAACTCCAAACGGCAAAGAACCAAGAACCAAACAACAACAAGGGGTCAGGGATCAGGATTCAGGGGTCAGGGAACAACCGCGGCGCGCGAGCGCGCGCCGTTTAGGTGTATGTGGGACAGGCGTCCCGTCTGTCTGCATCGCAGGAAGCAGGTGCGGTGCTTGTAGATTCAACCGGGTCGTTGGGTGCCACACCACGAAGTGGTGTGCCGTGCCGTTTTCCGTTTGTTGTTTGTTTGGATGTTGCCGTTTGCCGTTTTCAGTTTGCGTAGACGTTGTCGTCTGTCGTCGTGCTCGACGGCTACCTAATCCGGGCTGCCAGAAGCCACCGTAAATCCGTCGCCCTCGGGCTTCAGCTTCGGATGAGGCAGCGGCAGGTATTCCGGACGCGGCGGCGCGTAGGTCCCCAAGAGCCAGTCCAGCCACGGGCAGGTGACGGAGAAGTTCTTCGCCGGCGCATGAAAGTGGTGCTCGAAGTGGCAGCCCTTCCACCAGCGGTACGCGCGCGACCCCGTCAGGAACGCCGGCGCCCAGGCGTCGTGATGCATCAGGGCGTGGCAGAGTTCGTAGACGACGACGACCTGCCAGAAGGTCCCGGCCCAGAAGAGCAGCACGGGGGGCCAGCCGAGCCAGAACATGAGCGGGCTGGCCAGCGCCAGCGCGCCGAGAAAAAACCAGATGTCCATGCGCGGATCGATGGTGTTCAGCGCCACGCGGCGCGGTTCGACGTGAAAGAATTCGCGGTGATGGTGGAGGTGAAAGCCGAGCGCGAAGCGGTGCATGATCCAATGCAGCAACCATTCGAGCAGCACGCCCGCGCCCCACCCACCCAGAAAGATCAGCACATACGCGCGCGCACCCATGCCCGCCAGAATACCGGCCGCGGCCGCTGCGCGGAAACTCCAAACGGCACAAGACCGAGGGGGCAGAGGACAGAGGACAGAGGCCAGGGGACGGCCGCGGCGCACGGAAACTGCTGCTCGCGCGAAAACTCCAAACAGCAAGTTCCAAGAACCAAACAAACAACAAGGGGTCAGGGAACAGGGGGCAGAGGTCAGGGAACGACCGCGGCGCGCAAGCGCGCGCCGTTGAGGTGTATGTGGGACAGGCGTCCCGCCTGTCTGCACCGAAGGAGGGAAGAGCGGTGCTTGTAGATTCGAATTGTTCGTGGGTGCCATGCTGCGGAGCGCATGCGAAGCGGCGTGCGTTCCGTTCCTTCGGAGTCCCTGCGACGGCGGTACAGGTCTCTGTCGCCCCTCCCGGGGCTCTTCCTTTCTTGGGCGCTGAGGTCCCAGGGCTCACGCCCTGGGCTACCTACTTTCGCCCGCTCCGCGGGCTCGCGCACGAGGAGCCGGGCACGCTCGCTTCCTCTTGAAGTACGGGGCCCGGGGTGTGCAGACCTGGAGGTCTGCACCACAAGCTGCGCTGGGTGGGATCTTGCGCAACGGCCCGAACACCACTTTGGGGTGTGCCGCTCGCGCAAAAACGCCAAACGGCAAGAACCAAGAACCAAACAATCAACAAGGGGTCAGGGAACAGGGGGCAGAGGTCAGGGAACGACCGCGGCGCGCGGAAACTACAAACTGCAAAGAACCAAGAACCAAACAAACGGAAAACTGCAAACGGCAAGGCCGCGCTGCGCGCGGTAGGGCCGCGGCGCGCGAGCGCGCGCCGTTGAGGTGAATGTGGGACAGGCGTCCCGCCTGTCTGCAACGGAGGATGCAGGCGCGGTGCTTGTAGATTCATCCGCGTAGTTGGGTGCCACACCATGAAATGGTGTGCGGGTCGTGACTTTTTGTGAACGCTGCGCGGATTGTGGTTCAGACCTTCGGTGCTGTCTTCTGTCGCCCCTTTTGGGGCTCCTTGCCTTTGGGCATTCACTCCCAGGGCTCACGCCCTGGGCTACCTACTTTCGCCCGCTCCGCGGGCTCGCGCAGGGGGCGCCGGGCACGCTCCTTTCCTCTTGAGGTACTGGGCTCGGGGTGTGCAGACCTGTCTGCACTTCAAATTGCGCTGGGTGAACGGATGCGGCGGCACGGCACACCGCTTGGCGGTGTGGCACCCAACTACCCGGTCGAATCTACAAGCACCGGCCTTCCCTCCTCCGTTGCGGACAGGCGGGACGCCTGTCCCACATTCACTGCAACGGCGCGCGCTCGCGCGCCGCGGACGTTCCCGTTCCCTGTCCTCTGACCCCTGTTCCCTGACCCCTTGTTGCTTGTTTGGTTCTTGGTTCTTTGCTGTTTGCAGTTTCCGCGCGGAGCGCGAGCGGCACACCACTTCGTGGTGTGGCACCCAACGACCCGGTCGAATCTACAAGCACCACTCCGCCCTCCTTCGATGCGGACAGGCGGGACGCCTGTCCCACATACGGACGCGGGCCGCACGCCGCTTCGCATTTGCTTCGCAGCATGGCACCTGCGGACAGCTCGAATCTACAAGCACCGGCCTTCCCTCCTTCGATGCGGACAGGCGGGACGCCTGTCCTACATGCACTGCAACGGCGCGCGCTCGCGCGCCGCGGCTGTTCCCTGTCCTCTGTTCCGTGTCCTCTGACCCCTGATCCCTGACCCCTTGTTGTTTTCTGTTTTGCGGTTTTTCGTTTGTTTGGTTCTTGGCTCTTGCTGTTTGGAATTTCCGCGCGCGGCGTTTGCTATTGAAAATGGATGGTCGGCGCGGCGCGGCGTTAGTCGGCGGGTTGCAGGCGCCGGGCGGCGTCGAGGAGGCGTTCGGCCATTTGGGGGCGCTTGCCGGCTTCGGCCATGCTGATGGCGGCTTGGGTGACGCCCAAGCGGCGGGCGAGCTGGCCCTGGCTGAGGCCCAGTTTGGTGCGGGTCTGTTTGAGCGTCTCGGCGGCGGTGGGCGGCGGGCCGCCGGGTTCGAAGCCGGGGAGGAACGATTGGTTGGGGTTGTCCTTCGCGACGGCCTTCGCGTCGGGGCCGGCGGAGGCTGCGTCGGTGCTCGCGGGCAGGCCCTGCTGGACGCGCTTGGCGAGCGTGTTCGCCAGGATCGAACGCAGGAATTCCGGGGCTTCGACGGTCCACATTTCTTCGAGCGGGTCGGCGTGGCCGCCGGGCGGGGCCAGGCGCGTCATGAAGGGTTTGCGCAGCGCCGGCGCCAGGCCCGCGGGCGCGCGGCTTTCGTCGGGCGCGTAGCGGTATCGGGCGGTTTCGAAGGAGGAGACGTAGCCCTGTTCGACCATGTAGCAGAGCGTCTTCTCGATCTTCTCGAGCATCTCGTAGTTCGTGTATTCCTCGTCGGCGATCCCGGCCATGCGCAGGAAGCTGCGCGCGGAATACTTCAGCGGCATGCAGCCGCTCATGCGAAACTTGATCGGCAGGTGCACGCCCAGCGTCAGGGTCAGGGCCTGCTGGTGGGCGTTCTCGCGCGAGAGTTTCTTGAGCTGGTGCGTGTAGAAGTTCTGCTGCGCGCGCGTGCCTTCGGCGGCGAGGCTGAAGAGCTGCGGGTTGATGCGCAGGATGAAGCGTTCGTTGGTGGTGATGCGCGCGCGCAGGCGTTCCATATCCGTCGCGGGTTCTTCCCAGGTTTCGGCGCTGGCTTCGTCGAGCAGCAGGCGGACCTTGACCGTCGTGCCGCGGCGCGTGCCCAGGCGGATTTCCTGGACGATGGTGAGCGAACAGAGCAAGCCGATGATCTCGCGGGCCTCGTTCAGGTGCTTCGTGGTGTGGTAGGCCTTCCCGTTCACGCGGTTGCTGCGCTTGTAGCCCAGGATGTCGAGATGCCGGTTCACGTCGAAGACGAACGAGCCCGGCAGGCCGTTGTCGCGGCTCGCGCCGTTTTCTTCGGCGGCGATGAAGATGCCGAGGAGGTGCTTGAGGCCCGAGGGCCCGAACTGGCGCTTGATCAGGCCGGAGAGTTCGCCTTCGCGCCAGAGCGGGTCGTCCTGGAAGAGGCTGACGCTGGTGCGCGCCTCGCTTTCGCGTCCGCTGTAGACGATGTAGGTGCTGATCTGCGTCGAACGCAGACGGCCCTTGCGGTCCATCTTGGGGCGGCCGTCGGTGAGCAGTTCGGCCGCGAGGTCGCCGCGGCGGGCCTGGCCGCTGAAGATGGGGATGAGGCCCAGAAAGAGCGCCGTGGAGGGCATGCGGAACGTGCTGTCCTCGGGGGGCTCCGAAAGGATCGGGGGCTTGGCGGGGCCGAGGAAGCGGTCGAGCGGGTCGTGGGCCATAACAGGGGGTGTTATAGCTTTGGAGCCGATGAGAATCCAGTGGGCGCTTGGTGCAGTCCGAAACCTTGGCGGCGACTTCTTTAAGAACCCTATCGTACGAGATAACATCGGTGCACGGCGCGTGTTACGAAAGCGTTCGATTTGATCCGTCACACCCGCGGGCCTTCCGGCTCCCTCTTTTTGAAGGCCGGACGGTGCCGGTCCTCGAACCTCCAGCGTACTCTATAAAGGAGAAGGGATTCATGAACGCGTATCGATGGGCGAGCGTGGCGCTCGCCGTGGTGCTCCTGGCGGGCGGCCTGCGCGCGGCCGACGAAATCGAAGTGATCGCGATCGCCAAGGTGGGCGACGGTTCCGCGACCGCCAAGGCCTGGGACGAACTCCAGGCGGCCGCGCTGAAGGCGTCCGTGGGCCGGCCGTTCCAGGCCACGCCCGCCGACTGGCTGGTGCAGATCAAACCCATGCCCTGCCCGGAAGCGCGCGGCGCGAAGATGTATTCCTGCGCGGGCATGGCCGAATCCACCGGCAAGGACGGCGCGGTGCTGCGCTACAGCACGCTGCAGACGTCCGAGTCGAGCGACTGGATCGCGGTCAAGGAAGGCGCGGGCTCGGGCCCCGACGAAAGCGCCTTCGCGCAGCAGCTCGCGATGATGCGCGCCTTTCTGAAAAAAGCCGGGCAGCCGCTGAGCGACGCGCAGGAACAGAAGCTCGCGGCGCTGATGCAGTTTTCCTACCCCGAAGCCGACCAGGCCTGGGCGCAGGCGAAGGCCAAGCCCGAGGACAAGGCGCGGGCCGCGGCGTTCGTGCGCGCGTGCCTGAAGGCGCGCGACGCGTACCAGACGAGCCTGATGGCGGCCAGCGAGAAGATGATGGC
>JAHCJK010000250.1 GCA_026184295.1 Planctomycetota bacterium | reverse complement strand
TCCAGCGCCTCCTTGTAGCGGCCCGCCTGGCGGTAGGCGTCGCCCATCATCAGAAAGCCCACGTCGGCGCTGCCGTTGCGGGATTTCTCGTCGGCCAGCTTGAGCGCCGTCTCGTACTCGCCCATGTCGGCCCACATCTTGATGATGACGCCGAAGCGCGTGTCGTCGTTGCCGTACTTCGTCAGGATGTCCTTGGCGGCGTCCTTGCAGCCGAGCTTGTAGTAGCAGACGGCCAGGCGTTCGTCGCCGGTGTCGCCCTTCTTGATCAGGCAGTAGGCCGCGCGCGCGTAGTCTTCCAGGCAGTCCTCGTACAGGTGCGCCATCTGCCGGAGGGCCTCGTTGACCTTGCCCTGGTCGGACTGGTTCACCTGCATCAGATGCGCGGCGAAGCGCACGCCTTCCTTCCACTTGCCCGGGTTCTCGTTGATGATGCTCCAGAAATACTGCCCCACGTTCTTGCTCGGGTCCCAGTTCTTGTTGGGCGGCGGTCCCATGGTCAGGTCGAGCGTCTTGGGGTAATTGAGCTGCACCGAGTTCCACCAGTCGGGCGGCGTCGCGCCGACTTTCTGAATCTCCGCGTCCACCTCGCTCTTCGTACGCCCGCCCGAGGACGGCGCGGCGGCGGCGGCCTTCGGTTCCGGCGGCGGCTTGGGCGCTTCGGCGGCCCTGGGCGCGGGCTCGGGGTCCTTGCGTTCGGCCGGGCGCGCGGGCATGAGCGCCTTCGCGGCGGGCGCGGGCTTCTCGTTCAGCACGCGGCGCTGCCCTTTGACCGTCAGCGCATGAATCTTGGCGTACGGATAGGTGAACTGAGCGCCCTGGCTCAAGAAGGTGATCTCCTGCGAGGCGTCGGAGATCAGGGTGCCCTTGATGCGCATGCCGCTCAGGAGTTCGACTTCGTCCTCGGCGTGCGCGCGCGCGGCGCCCGCGGCACAGAGGCAGAGCGCCAGGGCCAGCAGCGCGAGGCGCAGGCCGGAGCGGGGTTCGCGTGCGTTCGCATTCATCCGCGGCATGGGGGCTCTCCGATTCGGGTCCAGACGTCCGGGCGCGCCAGGCCTTCCCGCCGCGAGCGGGCGGGAAGGCCGGCGGCCGGCCGGGTCACTTGCGTTCGCCTTCGCCGCCTTCGCGCTTGCGTTCGCCGTCGCCACCCTCGCGGCGGCGGCGTTCGCCGTCTCCGCCTTCGCGGCGGCGGTCGCCTTCGCCTTCGCGCTTCATGAGGTTCTCGACCGCGATCCACGGCTTGCCCGCGCTGTCCTTCTTCACCAGGCCGCGCACGTTCCACACGCCCTTGCCGATCAGGAGGGCGTCCGCGTTCTTGATCTTCTCTTTGACGTCTTCCTTGGCCGTCTCCGAGACCACGACGAAGAAGGCCACTTCGCCGCCGCGGAGCTGCAGGGCGCCGTTGTCGGCCTTCACGAACGAGCCCACCATGTCGCGCTGCTGCGCGTCGGGCCGCTCGCCGTCGCCGTGGCGTTCGCCTTCGCGCCGTTCGCCTTCCCTGCGTTCGCCCTCGCGGCGTTCACCTTCCTTGCGGTCGCCTTCGGCGCGCGCCATGCCGCAGACCGTCACGGCCAGCGCCACCGCCAACGTTCCATACACGAATCGCTTCATGATCGTCTCCTTCTCCTCTCCCTGCTCCCGGCGGCCCGCCTCCCGCGAGGCCGCGACGCCGGTCGCCCCTGATACCGATGGCTCGCGCCGGAAACGCTCCGCGCGCGCTTACGCCTGCAACGGAAACCCGTCCGTCTTGCGCTGCGTGCCGTCCTTGTGAACGAACAGCGCTTCCGCGCCGGGGGTCGCCCTCACCAGTTCGAGCCCCTTGTCCGGCCCGGCCACGAAGACCGCCGTCGAAAGCGCGTCGGCCCCGGTGCAGTCCGGCGCGACGACGCTGACGCTCGAGAACGCCCCCGGCGACGCGCCCGTCGCCGGGTCGAAGATGTGGTTGTACGCGCGGTCGGCGCTGAAGTTCGTCGCGTAGTCGCCGGACGTCGAGAGGCACCGGCCGTCCAGGCTGGCCAGCCCGAGCAGCGCGTCGGCCTCGCGCGGATGCTGGATGCCCGCCACCCACGGCTGGCCGCCGGCCTTGGCGCCCAGCGCCGCGACCTCGCCCGTGTTCGCGAGCGCGTGCGTGACGCCGAAGGAACGCAGGGTCGCGAGCACGCGGTCCCCGGCGTACCCCTGCGCGATGCCGTTCAGCGTCGCTTTCATCCCCGGCGCGAGGCGCACGCGCGCGGGCGACGCCTCGAGCTTGGTCCAATCGACCAGGCGCCGCGCGGCGGCGATGCGGGCGGGCGCCGGGAGTTCGCCGGACTTCTGCGCGGCCGCGTAGAGTTCCCAGAGGGGCTGGACGGTGACGTCGAAAGCGCCGCCGCTGCGTTCGGCCATCGCCTGGGCGCGGCGCAGCACCTCGACGAAGTACGGATGCGGGTCGCGCACTTCGCCGTCACGGTTCAGCCGCGAGAGCTGGCTCCCGGGCCGGTAGATGCTCATGATCTCTTCGACAAGTTCCAGTTCGGCGAAGGCGGCGTCGAGCGCGGCTTCGGCGCGCTCGCGCCGCTCGTGCAGGACGATCATCTGCACCTCGGTGCCCAGCGCGCGCCCGCGGCGCTGGACAGCCTGGAGGCCCTCCAGCTTCTTCGCGGGAACCGCCGCGGCCTGCCCGCCGCCGCGCCACAGGGACGCGACGCCCAGCGCGGCCACGCCGCCGGCGCCGAAAGCCATCATCAGGAACTGCCTGCGGTTCTGGTTCGACATATCGAGCACCCCTTAGCTTAGCGCGCGTCGCCTTTGCGCTCGCCTTCCCTGCGTTCGCCTTCGCGCCGGTCGCCTTCTTTTCGTTCGCCTTCCTTCCGCTCCCCGTCCTTCCGTTCGCCTTCGGGCCGGTCGCCGCCGACTTTCTCGATGCCGAGCACGCGCAGGCCCTCGTCGGAAGACCAGCGCAGCGTCACGCGGTCGTTCTTGTTCAGGCGCGCGATTTTCTCCATCATGCGCTTGTCGTGTCCGCCGCCCTCCTGGGGCTGCCCGCCCTTCCACACGACGTTGAAGCGTTCGTTGACGCCGGCCTCGTTGCGCACGCGGATCCAGGTCTCGCCCTTCTCCGTCACCATGCCCTGATAGTTGCCGCCGTTCTCGCGCGCGCCCAGCGGTTCGAAGCCGATGATGCGCCGGAACTCGCGCCCGCCGTCCTTCCCGGCCAGCCAGCCGGCCTGAATCTTCGCGCCGGGCGCCAGGTTCAGGATGCGCTGGAACTGCTCGCGGTTGATCTTGTGGTCGCCGTTCAGCGGCAGCATCAGGCGCATCGGTTCGCGTTCGCCTTCCACGCGCGCCATCACGCCGTCCTCCCCGCGGCTCAGCACGATCGCGTTCACCACGCCGCCGCGCCCGCCCGCATGCACCGACTCCCTGCCCCACTCGCCGCGCATCTCCACGGCGCCTTCGGCCACTTCGACGCTGAACTGCTGCGGCTTCGCGTCCGCGTGGTGCTCGTTTTCCGCCTGCGGCACGCGCACCGAAAACTTCGTGCCCGTCACCCGCACGACGCCCGCGGGCGTGCGCACGGCAAAGGAACCGGTCTTCTTGTCCACCTCGCAGGTCACGCGGCCCTTTTCGAGGTAAATCTGTTCGGCCTTCTCCTCGCCTTCCACCTTCAGGCGCGTATTTGGCGCGGCCTCGACGCGCGCGTAGCCGCCCAGCGTCGCGACCTTGGGTTCGTTTCCGGTCTCGACGGTGTTGCCGCGCGCCCATTCGAGCGCGTCGGGCGTCTTGACTTCCGGAGCAGGCTCCGTCCTGGCGATCTCGGGCTTCGCCTCGGTCTTTTCTTCGGGCGTCTTCTGTTCGGGCTTGGGCTGGTCCTTGACGACGTTCGGCGCGGGCGCGCGGGTGAGCCAGAGGAATCCGGAGATGCTCAGCCCCACCATCGCCGCGGCGGCCACGACCCCGAAGACCAGGCGCAGCTTGCGCGAACGTTCCTGGGCGTCGGCGCGGCGCAGGATCGGGCCCACCAGGTTCGGCGGCTCCTGCTTGCCGAGCGTCTCCCACAGCAGCATATCGACCATGCGGTCGCGGGGATCGTGAGGTTCGGGGGCGTCGGCCATCAGTGGGCGCTCCCGGCTTCCAGGCGGCGCTTGATGCACTCGCCCAATTCCCCGCGGATGCGGCGCATGAGCGACTTCACGCCGTCTTCGGACATCTGAAAGTCCCGCGCGAGTTCCGCGCGCGAGGCGTTCTTGCCGTAAAAGCGGTCCACGATCGCGCGCTTGCGTTCTTCCAGGCGGCCGAGGCAGCGGCGCAGGGCCTCGATGACGTCGAAGCCGTCGCCTTCGCGCAGAAAGTCGGCCTCCCAAAAGGCCTCGGCGTTCTCGAGGCTCTCGCTGTTGACGCGCACCGGGTTGTTGCGGCGGCGGCGGCAGTGGTTGAGGAAAAGGTTGCGGGCGATCCCGCGCAGCCAGGCGGCGCGCGTGCGCTCGTCGTCGGCCGCCGGAACGTTGGTGCTGCGGAAGGCCGCGAGGAAGGTGTCCTGCACCAGGTCCTCGGACGTCGCGGCGTCCTCCGAACCCAGGTAACGAACGTAGCGGTAGATCTCGGCCTGATGCGCCAGGATCATCGCTTCCAGTTCGTCGCGCTCCATGTGGAATCCCTTTCATGGAAGAAGTAACGGGGCGCACTCCAAAGGGTGCAGGATTTCACGATCTTCCACACATCATGCAACCCATTCGAACGCAAACCATTGTATTCTTGCCCCGCGCGCGTGCCTTGGGCCGCGGCGGCTGCACATGTTCAGACCGGCCGCATTTTATTTCTTAGAGGTCTCCCGGCGCCGCAGAATCGCGGGCAAGGTTCGGGGAGCGTTTCGAGGTACCGAAACGCGTGCAACAAGCCGGACAAGTTCGTCTTGATTCGAACCTAACCAACGATGTACTCATACCCTTATGAATCTGCTTTCGATCGCTTCCTCCCTGGACGAGCTTGGACAGTCGGAAAAGTGGGCGCAGACGGCCGAGGTGCTTCGCGCGTTGGACGAAGCGATGGAACGCCTCGAAATCTGGTACGTCCTGCGTTTCGGCCGAAAGATCCCGCTCCAGGCCGCCCCTTCGGCCGCGCCGCCCGACCTGCGCCTGGAACTGCTTTCCGTCTCCCATACCCTCAGCAACCTGGAAATCGCGATGAACATGGGGCTGGCCGAACAGGATCGCTGTTCCCTCCTCGCCCTCGAGGCCCTCCAGTCGCTGCGGACGATTCGCAACGGCGTCCAGGATGCTCAACAGGGACATGGAAACGGCCGGGAACTGCGGGCGGGCGCGTAGCTCCGTCCGAGCATCCGGCGCGACGCGAACTAACGATCCTTGCGCACGGTCAGGAACGGCTCGCCGGCCTTGGCCAGTTCTCCCACCTGGACGTGGTACTTCACGATCACCCCGTCGAAGGGCATGACCATGCCGCCCTGCTGGATGACCTCGTTCAGCAGGCCGGCCTGCTTCTGCGCCAGCACCGCCTCGGCCTCCGCTTCCTTGGCCTTGAGGTTGGCCCGCTCCCATTCCGCCTGGGAAAGGACGGCCTGTTTGAACAGCCCCTCGGCCCGGGCCAGTTCGTTCCTGGCCAAGTCGGCCTTGGCTTGGGCGGCGGCCAGGCGCGCCTTGGCCACGTCCAGTTCGGCCTTCAGCGCAGGGCCCGTAAGCTGGCCGATGCGGTCGCCCTTCTTCAGGCGCTGGCCGACCGGGACGGGAATGTTCTGCAGGGTGAAGCTCGTCGGAGCGTTCAGGACGACCTCCTGCTGGGCGGGCGGGACCTGGGCGGGCGGGACCTCGGCGGCGGGATCGGGAACGCCGAGGATCGTGCAGGCGGGCAGGCTCGCGCGCAGATTCAGCAGGCGCTCCGGCGCAAGCAGGCCGTCGCAGCCGGCCAGGTTCAGGAGGCGCAGGTTCTTCAACTGCGTCAGCGGACCTTCGTCGGCGAGGAACGTGCTCCGGTTCAGGTCCAGGCTGACCAGGTGATCCAGGCAGCCGGAGGCCTGAAGCTGCTTGAACTGCGTGTCGCTGCACTGGGAAGGAAGCACCAGGGTCCGCAGGCGCCGGAGCGCCGCGAGGCTGTCGCAGAGTTCCTGGCTCATCGAGCCGTACAGGCGGAGTTCGCGGAGGTTCGGCATGTTCCGCAACGCCGAAAGGTCCACCAGCTTGTTCGCGTCCATGGCCGTCAGCGCGGTCAATTCCGTGAGTCCGTCCAGCGGGCCCATGGATTCCAGGTGCTGCGCGGAGAGGGCCAGCATCGCCAGCTTGTCGAGGACGCCGGCCTGCCGCAGGCGTTCCAGGTCGTCCGCCGTGGCATTGGGAGGCAGGCCCAGGTAGCGCAGCGGCGGCAGGGCTTCGAGCGCGTCGAGTTCCAGCACGTTGCGGCAGTTGCTCAGGTCGAGGCCGGAGAGGTGCTTCAGCCCGCGCAGGAACGAGAGGTCGCCGATGCCTTCGCTGCCGCCGACCGAGAGGTAGACGAGCCCGTCGAGCACGCCGCCTTCGCGCCAATCGTTCAGGAGCTTGGAAGTCACCTGCGGGGGCAGCATCAGTTCGCGCAGGTGCTTCAGGGATCCGATGGGCGAAAGGTCCGCGACCTGCGTGCAGCCGGAAAGAAGGAGCGACTCGAGCTGCTTGCAGTCCTGGACGCCCTGGATCGTGAGCAGCGTTTCGCTCGTGCCCAGGTCCACCGCGGTCAGGCGCTCGAGCCGCCAGAGCGCGTTCAGCGAGACGTGCGCGGGCTGGGTCAGGTTCACCCTGCGCAGGGACGGAATCCGTTCGAGCAGGTCCAGGTGTTCGTCGCGCAGGCAGGTCACCGCGGCGGGGCGCAGGGCCTTCATCAGGTCGAGCATGCCCGGCACGCCCGGGTCGCGGATCAGCAGCGAAGGCGCGGTCAGGTCCGGGCGCTTCTCGAGCCCCAGGGCGCCCACCTCCGCGGTCGCGCGCTCGTCCACGCTCAGCGGCTTCCAGGCGCCGCCGGGGACGCTCCATTCGAGCACCGTGCCGAGCTGGCGCAGGCGGATCTCCGGCTGGCCTTCCCATTTGAGTTCGTGGTAGACCAGCGAGGCCCCGGGCTGCGCCGCGATCTCGATCCAGCCGCCGACCGGCGCGGTGCCGCTGCGCGCCGGGCCCTCGTTCCGGAAGGCCGTGCCCGAGACCCAGACCTCGAACGCGGGGCGCTCGTCCCAGACCAGCCGCAGGGGCTTCCACTCCGGAGCGTCGGGCTTTTTCGGAGCGGGCTCAGGCGTGGGCGCGGGACCGGGCACCGGTTCCGGTCGCGGCGCGGGGCCGGGCTTCGGCACGGGATCGTTCGAGGCCTTCCGGTTCACCCAGGCGTTCACGCCCAGGCCGATCATGCC
>JAHCJK010000025.1 GCA_026184295.1 Planctomycetota bacterium | reverse complement strand
ACCGTAGTGGGCGTGACGATCGCGCCCGCCCAGGACGGTGGTCCCGCCGCGTCGCTTTACCGGGTGCTGCCGGTCGAGCATGCCGCGCCGCCCGCGGAAGGCATGTTCGTCGTGCCGCCGCGCAACCTGGGCCAGGTGCCCGACGTGCTGATGCCGTTGGCGGGCCGCGGCACGGCGGGACTCGCGGAACCTTGCCGTCAGGGCCGCGCGCCGCTGACGTATTACGTCGAATTCCAGGCCGCGCGGGATACGCCACCCGGCGTCTACCGCTACACGCTCGCGTGTGAAAGCAGCGCCGGACGCATCGATCTGCGCGTGACCGTGCGCGTGCGAGAGGTCACGCTTCCCGAGCGCCTGCCGTTCCGCTCGGCCACGACCTGGAACTGGTCCCTGAAGGACTACGCCGGGCGTGACCTTACGCTCGACGAAAAGAAGGTCTTCTGGCATTTCTGCCTCGATTACCGCCTCAGCCCGTGCGCCTTCTTCGGCCGCGAACCCGATCCTTCGCCCGATGAGGCGGCCGGCATGCGCGGCCGCGGCCTGAGCCTTGTCTCCCTGATGCAGGTCTCCGGCCGAAAGGCGCGTCCGTTGAGCGAGAAACAGAAGGAGCAGCTTGCGCAGTCCTTGAAAGCCTGGCGGGCGTCCCTTGAAAAGGCGGGCATGCAGCACGACGCCGTCGCGCTGCTGGCCGACGAACCCGCGCCGGGACAGGAAGCCATCCACGCGGCCAACGCGGCGTGGCTGAAGGAGCAGTTCCCGGAACTGAAGATCTGGATGGCCACGCGTCCCACGCAAACCTGGGCGGCGTGCGTCGATGTTTTCGACGTCTGCACCGCGCATTCCACTCCGCTGTACGAGTCCCATTGCCACGACGAGGCCGCCTTGGCGTGGTGGCGCGCCGAACGGCCGTACCCGCGTGGCGAATACTGGCTCTTCCATTCGGTGGAACCGTACGCGCCGTTCGCCAACCTGCGGCTCGACAACGCGCCCATGGAAGGCCGCGTGTCCGGCTGGCAATGCGCGGCGTTGGGCGCCGACGGGTACGAGTATTTCTGGATCGCCGATTGGAAGGGCAACTCGGCCAGCAAAGACGTGCCCTGGCCCGAGCGCGCCGCAAAATGGAAAACGGGCCTCAGCGGCGCGGGCACGCTCTGCTACCCCGACGAACGCATGCGCCCGATGCCCAGCCTGCGCCTGGTCAACCTGCGCGACGGCCTGGAAGACTGGGCGCTGCTCGAACAGGCGGCTCCCCGGGGCGATCTCAATCTCAGGCGCGCGCTCATCCGGCCGGTCTCGCGGTCCTTGTCCGAGTACACCGCCGACCCCGGCGTTCTGTTGAAGGCGCGCGGCAAGCTCTTCGAGCGCCTGGAAAAGCGCTGAGCGCCGATTCCTGCCGTGCGACGCCGCGAAGTTCGGGCTACGCTCGGTGGGATGAATGCAGCGCTGCCCCTCTGGCCCCGCGCCATCGCGCACCTGGACCTCGACCAGTTCTACGCGGCCGTCGAAATCCTCGATTTCCCGGAACTGAAGGGCAAGCCGATCATCGTCGGCGGGATGCCCGGCAAACGCGGCGTGGTGAGCACCGCGAGCTACGAGGCGCGCAAGTTCGGCGTCCACTCGGCGATGCCGTCCAGCCAGGCCGGCCGGCTCTGCCCGCAGGCCGTCTGGCGCAAGCCGCGCATGACGCGCTACGCGGAGCTTTCGCGCCAGATCCGCGGAATCTTCGCGCGCTTTACCGACCAGATCGAACCGCTCTCGCTGGACGAGGCCTTTCTCGACCTGACCGGCTCGCAGCGGCTCTTCGGCCCGGCGGAATCGCTCGCGAAACGCATCAAGGACGAAATCCTGCGCGACACGGGGCTCGTCGCCAGCGTCGGCCTGGCCGAGAACAAGTTCCTGGCCAAGATCGCCAGCGACCTGCGCAAGCCGGACGCGTTCGTCGCCGTGCCCAACGGCCCGGGCGAGGCCGAGCGCTTCCTCGCGCCGCTGCCGCTGCGAAGGTTGTGGGGCGTGGGGCCCAAGACCTGCGAACGGCTTGAAGCGCTGGGCCTGCGCGTGATCGGCGACGTGGCGCGCGCCGATCCCGGCTACCTGGAACGGCGCCTGGGCGAAGCCGCCGCCGAACACCTCCGCAATCTGGCGCTCGGGCGCGACCTGCGCGAAGTGGAAGTGGCCGCGCGGCCCAAATCGGTCGGGCGCGAGAACACCTTCGCGGAAGACCTGCGCGACCGCGGGACGATGCGCCGCGAACTGCTGGCCTTCGCCGAGGATGTCGCGCAGCGGCTGCGCCACCAGCAGTTGCTCTGCGGCGGCGTGACGCTGAAGGTGCGCCTGGGCGACTTCACCACGTTCACGCGCGCGGCCTCGTTCGAGGAACCGACGGACCTGGCCGACCCGCTCTTTCACGCCGCGGCGCGGATGCTGGACGAGAAAGTGGACCTGCGCGGGCAGGGGGTCCGTCTGCTGGGCATCGCCGCGACCCGGCTGAGCGGCAAAAAGGAAGCCGCGACGAGCCTCTTTCCCGACGAGAAGGCCATCCGCGGACGCCGCGCGGCCCAGGCCATCGATCGCCTGCGCGAACGCTTCGGCGACGATGCGGTAACCCGAGGGCGGCTGCTGGAAGGCCGCGAAGAGACCACCGGGACGCCGGACGACAAGCCGAAGGACCGCGGCGCCTGAACGGCCCCGATTTGCCGCGGAACCTCTGAATGCGGTTGACCGTTCGAGCCGGACTCTTAATATCCATGGATTACCTCCAGGAAGACTCCCTGGACGACGGGTGTTTCGGAGCTGCCACCTTGCGCTACGCCATCTTCGGCGACATTCATGGAAACTACGACGCCCTCGAGGCCGTGCTGAAGCACCTGGACAAGGAGCGCATCGACGTCTTCCTCTGCACGGGCGACGTCGTCGGATACGGCGCCGAACCCGGCCGCTGCATCGATACGGTCCGCGAACGCTGCATCACCTGCCTGGCCGGCAACCACGACCACGCCGCCTGCGGGAAGCTCGACACCGAATTCTTCAACATCTTCGCCAAGCAGGTCGCCAACTGGACGCGCCAGAAGCTGACCGACGAAGAGCGCAAGTGGCTCGCCGACCTGCCCTTCGTCTGCCACTTCGAAGACTTCATGCTCGCCCACGGCAGCGCGCACAGCCCGGAAGTCTTCAACTACATCACCACGATCTTCGACGCCGAACTCTCCTTCGAATGCCTCGACAAGCCGCTCCTCTTTTACGGACATACGCACATCCCGCTGGCCTTCTTCGACACCGTGCCGATGACCTACACGATGGACCAGGAAGTCCACGTCAACGTCGAAGGCAAGACCCTGGTGAACGTGGGCTCGGTGGGCCAGCCCCGCGACGAGGATCCGCGCGCGAGCTTCGCGATCTACGATTCCGACAAGCGGGTCGTGCAGCTCATCCGCATCCCCTACGACGTGAAGGCCGCCGGCAAGAAGATCATCGAGGCCGGCCTGCCCGAAGCCCTGGCCATCCGCCTGGAACTGGGCAAGTAGCCATCCATGTCCGCCGCCGCCGAATTCATGGCGCAGCTCGACCGCGAGATTCACGCCCATCCCTTCCTGACCGATCCGTTCGTGCGCAACCTGTCCGAACCCGGCCGCGTCTCGCGCGAACAGGCCCGGCGCTTCGCGATCGCGTACTACCCGCACATCTTCCGCACGCGCCTGTACCAGGCGAACGCGCTCGGCATCTGCCCGGACGAACGCGTGCAGTACGTGCTCGCCGAGATCCTGTACGACGAGTACGGCGAAGGTGACTTCGCGCGCACGCACCCGGCCGTCTACCGCAAGTTCCTGGACGCGCTGGGCGTACCGGCCGCCGAACAATCCATCGAGCCCGCCTTTCCGGAACTGGTCCTGTACGTGGACGCGATGATGCGCCTCACGCAAAGCGGCGATTGGCTCGCCGCCGCCGCGGCCGTCGGCATCGCCAGCGAATGGCCGATCCCGTCGCTCTACGGCGCGTTCCTGAAAGGCCTGCGCACGGTCCCGGGACTGAAGGAAGACGACCTGGAACTCTTCGTCAGCCACATCGGCATCGACGAGGAACACAGCGCGATGATGCGCGAAGCCCTGCTGCCCCACGCCGAAGGCCCCGAAGGCCAGGCGCGCATCCGCTCCGGCGTCCGCGCCAATCTGGACGCCCGCCGGGTGATGATGCAGGGCCTGTACCGCGAAGTCTTTGAATCGTAGGCGGTTATATCCCCTCCTTCCGTAAGAATTCCGCGCAACTTTGAAGCCCCGATCGCGTCCAATGGAACCGAACCGGGAGGCATACGCATGCGAATTTGGATTGTGGTATTCCTGCTTGGCGTCTTGATCTCCGGCCTGCGCGCCGAAGACACCGTAGCCGCGGCCTCGGCGCCCGCCGTCGATGAGGCCAAAGCCTCCGGTTGGATCAAGGATCTTGCCAGCGATGAATTCGATGTCCGCGAAGCTGCCGAGAAAGCGTTGGCGAAATTGGGAAAGCCGGCGATCGGGCTGCTGACCAAAGCGTTGGAAGGCGCCAGCGACGCCGAGGCGCGCAATCGCTTGCGGAACATCCTCGAAGCGCTCACGGCGCCGTTGGAACTCAGCGCCGAAGTCGTGGGCGATGCCGTCGCCGGTCAGCCGGTCAAGTTCAAGGTGCTGATCAAAAACATCGGCGAAAAGGACGTAGTTGTGGTCCCGTGCCTGGATGGTTCAAATCGGGGCAAGCGCTTCCCCAAATTCAGCCGCAGCATCTCGCCCAGCCCGGGTCCGGAAGCCCTGCGTGCCGGCTGCGGGAATACCAACCCGCTCACCTTGAACGATCTGGTGACGCTGAAGCCCGGCGCCGTGCTGGATGTGCTGGGCGAGCACACCTTCGGAGGCTGGCTGGCCGATTGGACGCCGCCGAAAGCCGGCGAATATACGCTGACCTTTACCTGCGACTACGCGCAGCAAGACCCCGTTGGTTGGAGATGTCATGAGGCCCGGACGATGGAAGCCACGGAATCGATGACCGACAAGCTGGCGCGCGTTCCCAAGATCACACTGACGGCCAAGGTCACGGTGACGGTCAAATAGTACCGGCTTGCGTCTGCGCCCGAGGCTTGCCCCTCGCAGTCCGGTGTGCTAATTTGCCCTCGGAATCGGAGCCAGTCCCGATCCATCCTCCGGGCGATTAGCTCAGCTGGCTAGAGCGCCTGCCTTACAAGCAGGAGGTCGCTGGTTCGAGCCCAGCATCGCCTACCATCCGTACGCTTCTTTAGCCATTCCGGCGGACTACGGCACAAGGCGGAAGCGCCGGCGGCGGACGTAGCGCCGGGCTTCTTCCAGGTACGGTTCGATCCGGTCGCAGACTTCCTTATCCGGGACCTCGCGTCCGTGCAGGTTGTTGCGGATGCGTTTGCATTCCTCGTAGCCGTGTTCGCCGGGGCCGTGGGCCTGCTTCGTCTTCTGGTCCGCGTGCACTCGAAACGCGCCGAGGAAGACCGGGAGCCGGACGATCTTCGCGCCGGCCTGTTTGAACCGCAGGAGCAGGTCCCAGTCGATCGCGTAGGTGAGGCTCGTATCGACCCGGCCCCCCGCCTTCTCCCAGATGCTCCGCCGCCAGAAGAGCGTCTCCTGCGGCACGAAGTCGGCCCAGCGCAGCATCTCGTCGGAGTGCTCCGGCAGCAGCCAGCGGCCGATCTCTTTCCCGTTGCAGTTCAGCACGATGCGGTGCGAATAGACCACGTCCACGTCGGGATGCGCGGCAAAATACGAACCGACATGCCTGAGCGCCCCGCGCATGTAAAGGTCGTCTGAGTTCAGCCAGGCCATGATCTCGCCGCGCGTGTTCTCGAACCCTCGCTGGATGGCGTCGGACTGGCCCTGGTCCCGTTCGGAGATCCAATACGCCAGCCGGTCCGCGGCGCTTTCGATGGTTGCCCGCGAGCCGTCGGTGGAGCCGCCGTCCATCACCACATACTCGAGCGACGGATACTTCGAGTCGAGCACGCTTCGCATGGTGTACGGGAGAAAGGTGCCCTGGTTGTACGACGGGGTGACCACCGAGAGCGTGGGCCAGCGCGCAGGTTCGGGCAGCGGCTCAAACCTGGGCGCCCGGAATCTTCTCGGCGCGTACTGATGCAGGACCCCTGGCGCGTACCCGCGAAACTTCCCCTTCATCCATAGAAGGCACCGCTGCATCCGCGTAGGCGCCTTTTTGCGCTGCAGGAAGTCCTGGATCACGCGTTCCTTGGCCACCAGCTCTTCGAACTGCTTGCCGAGATCGGTCTGGTTGCGGCGAATCTCATCCTTGAGCGCGCGCACCTGGTCCTGCAAATCGCGAATCCGGTCCTCGAGGTCGCCGACATGGGCGTCGGCGAGGTGGTATCCCCATTTCCGCGCCGTCGGACCGTGGTGTTCCCAAAAGAGCTTCTTCAAGTCGCCGGGCATCTCCTGCCGCCAGGCGCCGACCTTGCCGGAGCGGTACACGAGCGGGTTTTCGGCCTGAAGGCGTTCGAAGGCCGGCAAGGCCCCGGGCGCGGCTGCGGCGCGGATACCCAATTCGTTCAAGGCCGGCAGAAGCGCTCCGGTGGGATCGCGAATCAGATCTTCGAACCGGATCACGGCGGTGCCGGGGCGCGCGGTCCAGGCGTCGACATGCCGGCTCCATGTGCCACGGGGCTCCGGCCTGGTCATGAGGTCGCGCAGGGTCTGGCCGAAGAGCGGGGATCGATCGGATGAGCCGTTCTGTTGCTCCAATTCCATCTGCGCGCGCGCGTACGAAACCAGCGCGTCGCGTCCGTCGCGGATGAGGTACAAGGCCGGGCGGGTGTCGTCGCGGGGAAGCGCGGAAGTCGCCACGAAGCAGACGCAGTTCGCGGCCTCCTGCGCCGGCAGGCGTTCGCCGGAGAAGGTGCCCGCGGGGGGCTCGCCGGCGCCGAGCGTTTCGACGGCAAAGCCCCAGTGTCGGCGCAGAAGCACTTCTTTAAGGAAATGACCGCCGGAGCGGGGGTAGTGGGCCAGCCAGATGATCAAGGCATGCTTCCGGGCCTGCGCGACGGGCGAGCGGAAGCAGTCTAGAAGAACGAGATTCCGCCCGCAATTCCGTAACGCTACGCCGGGGCCGGACCCGTGGCAAGCGTGGCCGGGACCGGGCCGTGCGCGCGCGCGAGCATCCGGACGAGTTCCTGGACAAGGGGGCGCATGAAGTAGGAACCCGCGGGCACCGCGTGGACCTTGACGCCCCAATCGGCGAGTTCCTTCGCGATGATCGGGCCGACGGCGGCCACGACGATGCGGTGCATGGCCACGACCAGCGGCGATTCGAGACCGCAGGCTTTCGCGACGTCCTGCAACCGCCGCAACTGGGACGTGCTGGTAAAGGCCACGGCGTCGAGTTTGCCCGCGACGATCTCCTGGATCAGTTCCACCACCCGGTCCGCGTCGCTTTGCGGCGCGTAGACGTACGGGTACACGGCCATGCATTCCGCCCCGCGCCCGCGCAGGAAGGCTTCGAGCGCCAGGTTCGGCCGGTCGCCGTACATCTGCACGCCGACGCCGCGGCCAGCCAGGGAGTACTCGCCGAGCAGCGCAAGCAGGCCGTCGGTGGTGTGGATCTTGGTGGAGATGAATTTCCGCACGCCCAGGGCGTTGAGCAGCTTGGCGGGTTTGGGTCCGCGGGTGATGACGCGCGTGCGGACGAGCGCATCCACGAAGGCGCCGGCGCGCCCTTCGGCCTGGGCGAGCTGCGCGACGCGCTGCACGCCTTCGCCGGTGAACCAGATCGTGTCCTGCATCGCGCCGGAGATCAGGCGGTCCAGCCACAGGGAGACCGGGCGCGGGTCGGGCGCGTCGAGGATCGCCACGAGCGGATAGCGCGCCACGGCCGCGCCCTCGGCCTCGAGCATGCGCGAGAGCGTTTCCAGTTCGCGCGATTCGGGCACGGCGATGCGCCGGCCCGCGAGCGGCGCGGTGCAGGAGGCCGGGAGGGGGTCCTTGCGCTGGTTTCCCATCAGTAGATGTCCTTGCAGTAGCGCTTCTCGCGCGCGAGCTTGAGGAGGTATTGCTTGGCCTCGCCGGCGGACAGGCCGCCGTGCTCCCGGGCGATCGCATGCAGCGCCGCGTCCACGTCCTTGGCCATGCGCCTGGCATCGCCGCAGACGTACAGGCTGGCGTCTTCCTGCAGCCACTTCCAAAGCTCCGCGCCGCGTTCGAGCATGCGGTGCTGGACGTACCTCTTCGCGGCCTGGTCGCGCGAAAAGGCGGTGTCCAGGCGCGTCAGCAGTCCGCCGCGCACCCAGGCTTCCAGCTCGCTCTTGTACAGAAAATCGGTGGACTCGTGCTGGTCGCCGAAGAAGAGCCAGTGGGGCCCGCGCGCGCCCCGGGCCAGGCGTTCCTGCAGGAAGCCGCGGAAGGGCGCGATGCCCGTGCCCGGCCCGATCATGATCACCGGTTTGCCGTCGTCGGCCGGAAGCCGGAAATGCGGAGTCGCGCGCACGGTGACCTGCAAGGTGTCGCCGGGGCGCGCGCGTTCGCCCAGGTAGGTGGACGCGACGCCCTTGCGCGCGCGCCCGGCCATCTCGTAGCGCACCATCGCGATGGTCAGATGAATCTCGTTCGGGAAGGCCAGCGGCGACGACGAGATCGAATAAAGGCGCGGCCGCAGGGGGTTCAGCTTCGCCAGCAGGCCCTGCACCCGGTCCGCATCGACCGGGAAGCGCTCCAGCAGGTCGATCAGGTGCGGTTGCGCGGGCGCGCCCTCGGGCGGAACTTCTTCCATCCAGCGCGCGAGGACGGTCCTTTCCTCATCCGACCCGGCCTCTTGCAAGAACCATTCCATCGTCTCGCGGCCGGGCTGCACGATCTCGCATTCGCAGAGCAGGGCGTTCCAGAGGCTCATCTTGCGCCCGCCCGCCTCGACTTCCTCGCGGCCGTTCGCCTTCAGGCATTTCAGCAGCGCGGCGACCAGTTCGGGGTCGTTGACGGGCTTCACGCCCAGGCTGTCGCCGGTCTGGTAGGTCAGCCCGCTGCCTTCCAGGCCGATGCAGACCATGCGCGTATCCTTTTCCGAACCGACGGCGTTCAGCCGCGAGGACGAGAGGAAACGCGCGGGGGCGAGCTTGACGGCCTCGGGCTTCTCGCGCGGAACGTCCGAGACCACGGGCAGCGCGCCGGCCGCGGAGATCAGTTCCTTCAGCTTGCGGGCGGTCAGGCCGCCGCCCGGCACGCAGCGCGAAAGGCTCTTTTCGTGTCCGAACGCGATCGCTTCGGCGTAGGTCTTGCAGAGGTACCCGCAGGCGCCGCAGTCGAGCTGCGCCATCGCGGCCATCATCCGCAGCGCGATGGGCCGGTCCTTGGCCAGGCTCATGCGCTCGTCCATGCCGAGGGCCGGGTCGTGCCACGCGTGGTGTTCCTCTTCGGTCGCCGGCGGGGCTTCGGGCTTTGCTTCGCTTACCAGGGCCTCGAAGAAGCCGTTCAGCCAGGCGCGCTGGGCGGGCGTGAACGGCGCCGACTCGGGCAGGTGAGGCGGCAGGATCGGGTTCGGAGCGGGCATCGGGTCCTCCTTCCGGATGGCCGCGCGGTCAGCGCGCCGCCGGGGTCACCGAAGGTTCGTTCGTAAAAAAGGAGCGCAGGTCCTCGAGGCTGTGCCGGTTGGTGAACTCGGCGAAGGTCTCGCGGTTGTGCGCGCGGCGTTCCATATAGGTCTTGCAGATGCGTTCGATCTTGCGGGGCAGTTCGTCGAAGGGCACGCCCTGCAGCACTTCGCGCGCGATGCTCCGATGCGCGCCGTATCCGCCTCCGACGTGGACGTGGTATCCTTCGACCATCTCGCCGCGCAGTTCGACCTTCGTGCCCAGCAGCCCGATGTCGCCGATGTAATGCTGCGCGCAGGAATGGTGGCAGCCGGTGAAATGGATGTTCATGGGCTGGTCGATCTCGACCTTGCCTTCCAGGTACTGCGCGAGCGCCAGGGCGTGCTTCTTGGTCGCGGAGGCCGCGTACTTGCAGCCTTCGTTGCCGGTGCACGCGACCAGCGCGCCGCGGATGTTCGTGGCCACGCACGAAAGCCCCAGCGCTTCCAGCCCCGCGCGGACCTTGGGCACGCTGATGGAAGGAATGTCGGAGATCAGGAGGTTCTGCCAGACGGTCAGGCGGATCGTGCCGCTGCCGAAACGTTCGGAAAGGTCGGCGATGCCGCGCATCTGGGCCGCGTTCATCCGCCCGACGGGCAACAGCACGCCCGCGTAGAACATGCCCTTCTGCACCTGCTTGTGTACGCCGATGTGCGCGTGCTTATGCACCGTGCCGCGGGGCTCGCATGCTTCCAGGGGCACGTGGCGCCAGGGGCGCTTGAGCAGCTTCTGGGTCTCCTGGAGGTAGCGTTCCATGCCCCAGGCGTCCAGGAGGTACTTCAGGCGCGCCTTGCGGCGGTCGGTGCGGTCGCCGTTCTCGATGTAGACGCGGATCAGGGCCGCGGCGGTCTCGATGGCTTCTTCGGGGCGGATGAGCACGCCGGCGTCGCGCGCAAAATCCTTGTGTCCCGTGATCCCGGCCAGCAGCACGCGGAAGTAGACGCCCGCGGGCGCGGAACGGCCTTCCGGCACGCGCACGGCCGCGAAGCCGATGTCGTTGGTGTCTTCCAGGGCGCTGATCACGCCGCCGCCGTCGAAGGCGACGTTGAACTTGCGCGGGAGCCCGTACATCGAACGGTTGTTGAGGATGAATTCGTGCAGTTCGCGGGTGAGCGGGCGGGTGTCGAGCAGTTCCTGAGGATCGATGCCGGCGGTGGGGCTGCCGGTCACGTTGCGGATGTTGTCGGCGCCCGAACCCTTGGTGACGATGCCGAGTTCCGCGAGGGCGGAGAGGAGCTTGAGCGCGTGTTCGGGCCGGATTTCGCGCAGTTGCAGGTTCGCCCGGGTGGTCACGTCGGCGTAGCTGCCGGCGTAAAGTTCGGACGCGCCGGCCAGGCCCTTGAGCTGGTGGGCGTTCAGGATGCCGCCGGGAATGCGCAACCGGCACATGAACGAGTCCTGCGTGGGCGCGACATGGAAGAGGCCGAAGTACTTGAAGCGGAAGACGTCCATGCCCTTGGGGGCGCGGCCCTGCGAGGCGTGTTCGCGGATGTCGCCGTAGGCTTCCAGCGGCGGGCGGGTGCGCTTGGCTTCCTCTTCGGGGGAGAGCTTCCTGCCTTCGGCGAGCACGCGTGCCTGCGCCTTCAGCGCCAGGTCGTCCGGCGACGGCAGCGCGGGCTCGCCGGCCGGTTGAGCGAGCTTGAACTTCATGCCCGCGGCAAGGCCCGCGAGATAGTGCTTCTGTTCCTCGGAAAAGTCGATGGATTCGGACATGCCCGGCCTCATGCGATGAATGGATCAAAAAGAAACCATGCGTCCAAAAGCAAAAAACAAACCAGCAGCGGCCTTTATTTTGCAAGTCGCTTGATCGCTATAAGGGATGGAAGGGCAGGGAAGTTACGGTGTGGATTGAATTTTGAGCATGGAGGTTAGTTTCGTACTCCGATCATAAACGGAAAGAAGTGGTGGCCATTTTCGACCCGATTGAGCACTAACATCAAACTCTGATTATTTTAAATTTATCCTAAAATGACGGCCTAAATTCGGCCTTGAGCATCCCCACGACGGCCTTTCCCCTCTTGCTTTAGCGGACGTTGGCTCCGCCCTCCGAGGTTTCCTTCGGCTTGGTGGCACGCTGAATGCTCTGTGATTCGCGGCATCGCGCTAACCATTTTTGGAAGAAGGAAGCGAATATGGCCTATGCATGCTCACGACTTTCCGCCGCGGCCATGCTTGCGGGCATCTGCCTGCTTGCCGGGTGCGGTGGCGGCGGAACGCCGCGGCCCTCCGACTCCGCGCCGAACAAGCCCGCGGCGGGCGCTCCCGCGGAACCGGCGGCCGGCGAGCCCGTCGCGGCCAAGCGGCTCGAGAAGACCCAGGTCAAACTCGGTTTCATCAAGCTGACCGACTGCGCGCCCATCGTCATCGCGAAGGAGAAGGGCTTCTTCGAAGACGAAGGCCTGCTGGTGGAAGTCGAAGCGCAGGCCAACTGGAAGATTCTGCTCGACCGCGTGATCGGCAGCGAACTCGACGGCGCCCACATGCTGGCCGGGCAGCCCATCGGCGCGACGCTGGGCATCGGGACCAAGGCCGAGATCATCACCGCGTTCAGCATGGACCTGAACGGCAATGGCATCACGGTCTCGAACCGCGTCTGGGAGATGATGAAGGAGGCCGATCCCTCGCTGAAAGCGGAGAAGCCGGCGCATCCCATCAAGGCCAGCGCGTTGAAGCCCGTGGTCGAGAAGTTCAAGCAGCAGGGCACGCCGCTGAAGTTCGGGATGGTCTTCCCGCTCTCGACGCACAATTACGAACTGCGCTACTGGCTGGCGGCGGGCGGCATCTGCCCCGGGTACTACACGCCCACCGACACGACGGGCACCGACAAGGCCGACGTACTGGTTTCCGTAACGCCGCCGCCGCAGATGCCCGCCACGCTCGAGGCCGGTACGATTCAAGGGTACTGCGTGGGCGAACCGTGGAACCAGCAGGCCGTGCTGAAGGGCATCGGCGTCGCGGTGATCACCGACTACGAACTTTGGAAGAACAACCCCGAGAAAGTCTTCGGCGTGACGAAGGAATGGGCCGGGAAGAACCCCAACACCCACGTCGCGCTGCTCAAGGCGCTGATCCGCGCGGGCAAATGGCTCGACGAAAGCCCCGAGAACCGCAAGGAAGCCTGCAAGATTCTCTCGAAGAAGGAATACGTCGGCGCCGACTACGAAGTGATCGCCAACAGCATGACCGGCACGTTCGAGTACGCGAAGGGCGACAAGCGCGACCTGCCGGACTTCAACGTCTTCTTCCGCTACTTCGCCACCTATCCGTACTACAGCGACTGCGTCTGGTACATGACGCAGATGCGCCGCTGGGGCCAGCTCGACCAGGACCACGACGACGCCTGGTACGACCGGGAAGCGAAGAAGATCTACCGGCCGGACATCTACCGCCAGGCGGCCGAAGCGCTGATCGCCGAAGGGCGCCTGACGAAGGAAGAGATTCCCGGCGAGACCGACGGCTACCGCGCGCCGTCCGCGGAATTCATCGACGGCATCGAATACGACGGCCGCAAACCCAACGCTTATTTGAGCAAGTTCGCGATCGGCCTGGGCGGCGGCAAGAAGGCCACGGTGAACCCATGAAGCGTAAATTCATGCGTTGGGTGGACGTGCTGGGCATTCAGGTGCTCGACCCGCTCGTGCGCATCGCCTCAGGCGAAAACCCGCGCAAGGAGGCCGGCCGCCTGGCCCTGCTGGCCGGCGCGCCCCTGCTGGCCTTCCTGATCTTTCTGGCGCTCTGGTCGCTCGCCGCCAGCCGGATTCACACCAAGTACGGCACGGTGCCCACGCCGGCCGACGTCTGGACGCAGGCGGGCGTGCTGATGGACGCGCACTGGGCCAGCCAGGCCAAGCGCGAGGCCTTTGCCGCCGAACAGAAGGAAAAAGCCGCGGCGCTCGACGCGAAGGCCGCCGAGGCCAAGGCGCAGGCCGCCCGGACCGGGAACCCCGCGCTGCGCGAAACCTTGCTGGCCAAGGCCGACGCGCTGGCGCGCAACGCCGAGACCGCCCGCCATGCCCGCTACAGCGGCGCGCCGACCTACGTGGACCAGATCCTGACGAGCCTCAAGACGGTCTTTACCGGGTTCCTGCTGGCCTCGCTGGTGGCGCTGCCGCTGGGGATCGCGTGCGGGCTGAGCAAGACGGTGATGCTCGCGCTGAATCCGCTGATTCAGATCTTCCGGCCGGTCTCGCCGCTGGCGTGGCTGCCGATCGTGATGATCGTGGTCGGCGCGCTGTACACCACCGATCCCGAACACGCGTGGTTCGAGAAGTCCTTCCTCAGCAGCGCGATCACCGTGGCGCTCTGTTCGCTCTGGCCCACGCTGGTGAACACCGCGCTGGGCGTCTCCTCGGTGGACCGCGACCACTTGAACGTCGCGCGGGTGTTGCGCCTGGGCTGGTGGACGCGCGTGACCAAGATCGTCGTGCCCTCGGCGCTGCCGTGGATCTTCAGCGGGCTGCGCATCTCGCTCAGCGTCGGCTGGATGGTGCTCATCGCCGCCGAAATGCTCGCGCAGAACCCCGGCCTGGGGAAGTTCGTCTGGGACATGTTCCAGAACGGCAGCAGCGAGACTCTGGCGCAGATCATGGTGGCCGTCTTCACCATCGGCGCGATCGGGTTCTTCCTCGACCGCTCCATGATCGTCCTGCAGCGCTTCGTGAACTACGGCCAGCCGGTGGCGGCTTAAGGAGGTTGGAGCCATGCCGATTCTCGAAATGCGCGGCGTCGGCAAGAGCTTCGGCGAAGGCCTGAAGCGCACGGAGGTCCTGGACCGGATCGACCTAGCCGTGGAACCCGGCGAGTTCCTCGCCATCGTCGGCTTTTCCGGAAGCGGCAAGTCTACGCTGGTTTCCCTCCTGGCGGGGCTGCTCCAGCCTGACCGTGGGGAAATCAGCATGAAGGACGCGCCGCTCAAAGGCCCCGGCCCGGACCGCGGCGTGGTCTTTCAGAACTACGCGCTGCTGCCGTGGCTGACCGTCACCGGCAACGTGGCGCTGGCCGTCAATCAGGTCTACCGGTCGTGGCCCGCCGAGCGGCGCCGCGCGCACGTCCGGAAGTACGTGGAGATGGTGGGGCTCGGCGCCGCCCGCGAGAAGCATCCCCACGAACTCTCCGGCGGCATGCGCCAGCGCGTCTCGGTGGCGCGGGCGCTGGCCATGAACCCCGAAATCCTGCTGATGGACGAACCGCTCAGCGCGCTCGACGCGCTCACGCGCGGCTCGCTGCAGAAGGAACTCGAACGCATCTGCCGGCAGGAAAAGCGCACGGTCATCCTGATCACCAACGACGTGGACGAAGCGATCCTGCTCGCCGACCGCATCGTGCCGCTGACCCCCGCGCCCGCCGCGACCCTGGGGCCGTCGTTCGCCGTCGCCCTGCCGCGCCCGCGCGACGCCCAGGCGCTGAACCACGACCGCGAGTTCCGGCGCATCCGCAACGAGGTGGTCCGTTACCTGACCTCCCTGCGCGAACAGAAGCGCGCCCGGTCCGTGCCCGCGCCCGCGCCGGCCGCGCATCTGAAGCCCCTGGAACTCGGCGCGTTCCGCAAGCCGCTGGTCACCGTCCGCTAGGAGCGCACGCCGATGCGGGACTACGTCGAACTCTTCAACCTCTCGAAGTCGTATCCCGCGCCCGGCGGCGGGAAGCATCCGGTCGTGGAGCGTTTCAACCTGAAGATCGCCCAGGGCGAGATCATCGGCGTGATCGGGCATTCGGGCTGCGGCAAATCGACCGTGCTGAGCATGTTCGCGGGCCTGGTGGAACCGACCTCGGGCGGGATCGTGGTGGAAGGCCGCGAGATCGACGGCCCGGGCCCCGACCGCGGGGTGGTCTTCCAGTCGCCGAGCCTCCTGCCGTGGATGACCGCGTACGAGAACGTCGCGCTGGGCGTCCGCCAGGTGTACCCCACGGCCAAGCCGTCCGAGCAGCGCGACCTGATCCTGTACTACCTCGGCATCGTCGGGCTCCACGACTGCGCCGGAAAACACCCCGGCGAACTCTCGATGGGCATGCAGCAGCGCGTGGGCCTGGCGCGCGCCTTCGCGCTCTCGCCCAAGGTGCTGCTGCTCGACGAACCCTTCGGCATGCTCGATTCGCTGACGCGCATGGAACTCCAGGAGGTCCTGCTCGGCCTGCTCGAACCCGCGGGCAAGACCGCGATGCTCGTCACCCACGACGTGGACGAGGCGCTGCTGCTCTCCGACCGCGTGGTGATGATGACCAACGGCCCCGCCGCGAAGGTGGGGGAGATCCTTCAGATTCCCTTCCCGCGTCCGCGCAAGCGCGAGGAGGTCGTCCAGCATCCCGCTTACTACGAACTGCGCGAACGCCTGATCGGGTTCCTGGCCGAACAGGAACGCCTCAAGCACGCGCCGGCCGACGCGCCCGCGGAATCCGCCGCGCCGGTCCTCGCGGGCAAGGCCGGTTGATGAGCGCTCCGCGCAGCGGCGAAGCGATGTGCCCCTACTGCGGCGTGGGCTGCCGCACGCGCGTGGAGGCCGAAGGCAACCGGATCGTGCGCGTGCGCGGCGTGGCCGATGCTCCCGCGAACCGCGGACGCATCTGTCCCAAAGGCGCGACGCTTGGCAAAGTGGTGGACACGCCCGACCGCCTGCGCACGCCGCTGGTACGCAACGGGCGCGACGAAGCCTTTCGCCCCTGTTCCTGGCAGGACGCCGTGGAACTGGCCGCGCGAAAGCTGAACGAGATTCGCGAACGCTTCGGTCCCGACAGCATCGCCTTTTACGGTTCGGGGCAACTCGACACCGAGACCTCCTACCTCGCCTGCAAGCTCTTTAAAGGGAGCCTGGGCACCAACAACACCGATTCGAACAGCCGGCTCTGCATGGCCAGCGCGGCGGTGGCCTACACCGCGGCGCTGGGCAGCGACGGCCCGCCGACCTGCTACGACGACATCCAGCACGCGCGTACGATTGTGGTCAGCGGCAGCAACATGGCGGACGCGCACCCCGTCACGTTCGACGCCGTGCGGCAGCGCAAGCGCGAGGACCCCGCCCTTCGACTGGTGGTCATCGACCCGCGCCGCACCAAGACCGCCGAATGCGCCGATCTGCACCTGCCGCTGCGCTGCGGGAGCGACCTGGCACTCTTTCACGCGCTGAGCAAACTCGTGCTGCCGCGCATGGACCGCGCGTTCGTCGAAGCGCACACGCAAGGCAGCGAAGACTACCTGCGCTTCCTGCACGCGATGGACCTGGATGCGCTGATCGCGGAGACGGGCTTGGCGAAGGCGTTGGTGGAACGCGCAGCCGAATGGCTGGACGGCGCGTTTCTTACCTTCTACAGCATGGGCGCCAACCAGAGCACCGAAGGCGTTCGGAAGAACCTCGCCATCATCAACATGCACCTACTCCTGGGCCAGATCGGCAAGCCGGGCGCGGGGCCGTTCTCGCTTACCGGGCAGCCCAACGCCATGGGCGGGCGCGAGGCCGGACTGCTCGCGCATCAGTTGCCCGGCTACCGCATGCTCAACGAACCCGCGCACCGCCGCGAGGCCGAAGCGCTGTGGAATCTCCCGGACGGCGCGATCTCGGACCGCCCGGGCCTGACCGCGGTGGAGATGTTCCAGGCGCTGGAAAGCGGCCGGCTGAAGGCCGTCTGGATCGCGGCCACTAATCCCGCGGCGAGCCTGCCGGATCTGAACCAGGTCAAGCGCGCCTTCGGGGCCGCGCCGTTCGTGATCGTGCAGGACGCCTACCATCCCACCGAGACGACCGTCCACGCGGACCTGCTCCTGCCGGCCGCGCAGTGGTCGGAGAAGGAATGGACCGGCACCAACAGCGAGCGCATGGTCAGCTTCAGCGAACGCATCGTCGATCCCGTCGGCGAGGCCGAGCCCGATTACGAGATTCTCTGCCGGGTCGCGCGCGCGATGGGGCTGAGCGGCTTCGATTTCCAGGACCGCGCGGCGATCTGGGACGAGTTCCGGCGCTACACCGCCGGACGCCCCTGCGAGATGACCGGCATGGACGCCGAACGGCTCAAACGAGAACGCATGCTGCAATGGCCGTGCCCCGCGCCCGAACATCCCGGCACGCTGCGCCGCTACACCGACGGGCGCTTCGCGACCCCTAGCGGACGCGCGCACTTCCACCTCACGCCGGCGCAGGGCCCCCGGGACGAAATCTCCGCGGCGTTCCCCCTCATCCTAACCACCGGGCGACTGGCGGCGCACTGGCACACGCGCACGCGCACGGGCAAGGTGCCCTCGCTGAACAACGTGGCCTCCAAGCCCACGCTGCAACTGCACCCCGACGATGCCGCGGCGCGCGGCATCGTCGAAGGCGATCTCGTGGAGGTCTTCAACGAGCGCGGACGCATCGACCTGCCCGCCGAAATCACCCACGCGGTACCTCCGGGCACGGTCTTCGGGACCTTTCATTGGGGCGACCTCTTCGCGCCGGCCAGAAACATCAACTACCTGACGACCTCGGCCTTCGATCCCGTCTCCAAGCAGCCCGAATTCAAACACGCCGCCGTCGAAGTCGTTCGCAAGGCGGTGCAGAAACTCGCCTTCCACGCACCTCGGCGTGCCGAAATGGGCGAACCGATTCCCACCTCCTAAAGGGTGAAGCCTTCGGAAGACCGAAGGTGAAGCCCCTATGGGTCCCTAGTGAATCGGTCCACAACGTTGAAAGCCGATTTGAAGTGAACGAATCGCCATGAGCGAACGTCAAAAAGCACGGATCTATTTCACGCGCGTGGGCGATGTTCAAAAACTAGGCAGGCGCGGCCATGCACCTCGCAGGTAGGCTTGAGCCTTGCACATAACTAGTAATAAATTTTTAAAGTTTGAAATGAATAGTACGATTTTCCAGCATATTATATTATAGGTATTTTGAGGATTCCTTTGGAAGAAAGCCTTGCCGATCATCGTCGTCTGCCAACACTGCGGGAAGAAGAACCGCGCCCCCGACCAGCACGCGGGCAAGATGGGCCGTTGCTCCGGCTGCCAGAAGGTCCTGCGGATTCCGGCCGCCGAAACGGTCGCGCCTGAGCCTGAAGCCAGGCCCGCGGTTCAACGTTCGTCGCGCCCGGCCATGAACGCCGCGCCGCCGCCCAAGGCCGGCCCCGCGATCTCCAAGAGCCGTCCCGCCGTCGAAGCCAAGGCCGCGCGACCGGGGCGTTCGGGCGCAGTGGCATCCACGCCGAGACCCGCGCGCGCCCGCCGCAAGACTTCCAGTGTGATCCCGATGGCCGTGGTCGGGGCGCTCTGCGCGGTCGCGGCCGTCTCGTACTTCGTATTTTTCCGGCATCCGCGCAGCCAGGCGCAGATCGTGGATTTGTCCGACGAACCCGTAAAGCGCAGGAACCGGCCGGAGGCCGAGGCGAAGCCGGAAACGCAGGAGACGCCCGCGGCGCAGCCGCAGCCGCAACCGGCCGTGCCGAAGCCCACGGTGGAATCTCCCGCCAAGACCCCCGAGACGCCCGCTCCGGCGCCCGTGACCGAGCCGGCCAAAACGCCCGAGCCCGGGCCACCGGTTGCGCCCGAAACCAAGACCGTCGCCACCGAGGAGAAGACCACGCAGGCCGAGACGCCCCCCGCGGAGCCCGAAAAGCCTCCCGCGGCCGGCGAGGCGACGCCGCTCCTGCCCGAGGACACCGCGCCGTTCGTGAACAACAAGCCGGGGCTGCTCTTCGATCCGCCCGCCGGCGTCAACCTGACTGTGCGCCTGGATTTCTACTGGCCCAACAACGGGCGGATGCCCGACGCGAAGTACTTCGCCATCGGCGCCGAAGAGGACAAGCGCTTCCCCTGGACCGAGATTCTGCTCGTGGATGCGCGGCCGGACGCGCAGAACGGGGCGAACCGCAAGGTTCAGATTCGCGCCAAGGTGCGCGGCCTGAAAGCGCTGATCGACAAGGGCGACCCGCGGGCCGACCGGTTCCCCGTGCGCGTCTACCGGATGTTCATGAACGACCTGGACGACGCCGAACCCGTCTACGCGAACGGCATCGCGAAGCTGTACGGCAGCGCGCCCAAGGACGGTTCGGGCAAGGTCAAGGAGCCCGACGGGCGGCGCGTCTTCCTCCGGCGGATCAAGGAGATCGCGGGCGAGGACGCGGTCTTCGTCTCGGACGTGATCGACGTCGGCGACGATCCCGATTTGAACCCGATGAAGAGCCCGCTGCCGCCTCCGCCGAGCTTCGCGGCGTCCGACGGCGACGTGTACTACACGCAGTACCACGCCACGGTGGGCGACGAAGAGCCCGACGCCTGGGCCTTCGGGCAGGCGATGAAGGCGCTCGGCTTTGTCAGCGCGGGCGTCGCGCACCCGAACTCGAAGCGCTTCGCGCCCATGGCGCGGCGGGGCGAACCGTACCAGTTCTCGCTCTCGGCCAAGGAGATTCTCAACATCCGTTCGCCGGAATCCTGGGAGGACCTGAAGGACCCGGCGGCCGTCGAAGCGACCCGGCGTCTCCCTTCGCTGATGGCCGGGCAGCGCGACCGCCTGAAGAACCTGGGCGGCGCGAAGGTGATCGGGCGGCCCGTCACCAACGGGGCTTTTGTCGTCTCCACCGGCGTGCAGAAACTGGTGGTGACCGCGATGGGCGCGAACAAGGACGGCGAGACGGCCTGGCGGTTTCCGGGCGTCGTGCACGTCACCGACGGCACCATGGACCAGTGCCTGATCCGCGCGCCGGCCGGCATCTACATGTTCAGCGGGCACGGCTGGGACGTGAGCGCCAACGGCAAGTCGTACGCGCTGATCAACCTCTATCCCAAGGACAACCTGGCCGCGTTCAGCGACGCGGACTTTACCCTGTACGTCGCGTCGTACCTTCCGGGCAACCGGTGGACCAACACGCTGGCCCTGGAAGAGAACAAGATCATCCTTTCGGAGAAATGGAAAAAGGAAGAGCTGCGCATGCAATGGCTCTTCCTCGTCGGCTGCGACGTGCTGGAACCGGGCAAGGACCCGTTCCGGAAATGGCAGAGCAACTGCGGCACCTTCGGGGCGCTGGCCATGCGCCAGCTTGGGCTCAAGGGCGTGCTGGGCTTCTCGGAACACGGCTTCACCAGCGCCTCGCTGATGAAGCGTTTCGTGGAACGCGCCGCGCTTTCGGGGCTGCCGGGCGCGTGGCTGCAGGTCTTCCGCGACAACGAGGCCCGCGCGTACACCTGGTACGAGACGAACGAGACCTACGGGCGCTCGAAGCAGTACGGCTACGCCGACCTCCAGAAAAAGGTCCCCGCGTACCTCATCCGCACCGAACACCTGACCGACCGCCTGACGCCGGACATGTTCAAGTCCGCGGCGGGAGGCGACCGGATCGAATTCTACGAACTGCGCAACGGCTCCCGCAAACTCACCGGCGAAATGAACGAGTAACGCACTTTTCTCCGAATTCCCCGTGACGGATGTAGGTAGATAATCGTCTGAATCCCGATACACTTCGGGGATTGCCCGCCCGCGCCGTCCGCGCGCGCATCTGGCCGTGAAGATCCGGAGCGAACGAAGCCCGAACCGGCGTGACTACGAGGAGGCTGCCATGGCCAAAGCCATCGTCGATCCCGTGGAACTGCACCGTTTTGCCGTCGAATTGAAGCGCTTCAACACCGACCTTCAGGGGCAGGTGACGACCCTGCACCGCCAGTTCACCAAGCTGGGCGAGACCTGGCGCGACCAGGAGCACGCGAAGTTCGCCGAAGAGTTCGAGCAGATCACCAAGGCGCTGATGAAGTTCGTGGAGGCGTCGGACAAGCAGGTGCCGATGCTCCTGCGCAAGGCCGAGCGCATCCGCGACTACCTGGAACAGCGCTGAGGCGCCTTCGCGAGGCTGGAGACGACCTTCCGTGGCCACGGCACATATCGATTCGCCCGACGTCCTGAAGCACTTTCGCGAACGCTTCGTCAAGTTCGACGCCGAATGCCGCCAGGCGCTCTCGTCGGTGGCCGGCGACGTCGGCCAGGTCAGCGAATGGCTGCGCCGCGAGCAGCTCGCGCATTGGAAGCGGGAACTTCAGCGCCGCGACGAGAAGGTCCTGCAGGCGCGGCTCGACTACATCCGCGCCACCCAGGAAGACAAGTACCACCGCAAGGTCAGCGGCGTGGACGAAAAGAAGGCGCTCGAAAAAGCCATGCGCATGAAGCAGGAAGCCGAACAGAAGATCGAGAAGGTCAAGAAGTGGATCCTGACGCTGGACCAGAAGACCAGCAAGCTCCTGCTGCCGTGCGCCTCGTTCGCTTCGCACCTGGAACGGACGACGCCGGTGGCGCTGGGCCGCCTCGACCGGATGATGGACAAGCTCGACGACTACCTGCGGCCGTCCGCGGCGCCGCAGGACGGAACGGGGGCGTCCTGATGCGCGGGATCGGCAGCAGCGACCGGCAGTTGATCAACGCGCTGGGCGAACTGCAGCGCCAGTGGGAAGAGACCGCCTCGACCTGGCGCGACCAGGCGCGCGCGGATTTCGAGAAAGAGTTCATCCAGGACCTCTTTCCCATGGGCCGGGCGGCCGTCGCGTCGATCGGCGAGATCGACCGGCTGCTGAAGCAGTGCATTCAGGAGTGCGGGTAAGCCAAGCGGGCGGGATTGCGGCCGAATATGCCTTCCGAAAGCGCCAATCAACTCGGCATCCGCGTCTCCTCGATGGAAGAGCGCCTGCGCGCCAGCCTGTCCGAAATCTCCACCTCCAAGCGCGCCGCCTCGCAGAACGATTACGTCCGCGGGCAGAAACTTGAAGAAGACGCCAAGAAACTCGAGGAGCACAAGGGCAAGGCGCGCGAAGCGCACGAGGCCCGCTTCGAGAAGGCGCGCGAGGACCTGAAGAAGGAGAGCCAGCGGCGCATGCGCCGGCTCTGGCAGGCCCACGACCGCGTGCGCGCCCGCATCGCCCACGAACGGCAGATGCTGACCGACCGCGGCCAGAACGAACTGAAGCAGGCCGAAGAAGGCATCGTCGCGGAAGAAGGCAAGGTCCTCTCGCGCATTCAGGAAGAGCACAACGCTTTCCTGGCCGAGATCGCCGCGCTGCGCGAAAAGGGCAACGCCCTGAAGTCGCGCGTGGTCCGGCTGGCCTCCTCCGTCGGCGCCGCCATGTCGAACGACGCGGGCGCGGAATCCCCCGCCGAACCGGACGACCCCAAGGCGGCGCTGGACGCCCTGGGCGAACGCCTGACCGCCATGGCCGTCGCGTGCGTGGACCTGGAGACCGGGTTCTGGACGAGCTGGAGCCGGCGCACGCGCGCGATCCTGACCGTGATTCTGCTCGCGGCCATCCACGGCGGCGTGCTGGCGCTGATGATTCAAAAGGGCCAGCCTTTTAAGGCCTACCTTTATCTGGGCGGTTCTGCGCTGGGGACCATGCTGCCGTGGCTGCTGATCACCAGCCTGGTGCGCGGCCGCGCGGGAACCCGGCTGCAAGGTCTCTACCAGGAAGGCCTGGATGTGCTGGCGAAGCTGGTCGAGCACGAAAAGAAGGAGAAGGAGCGCTTCTGGGCCGCGTCGGAAAAGCTGGTCGAGCAGCGGCTGGCCGCGCTGGCCAAGGTGAACGAGAAAATCCAGGCGCGCGACAGTGGAAAGGCCAAGGCCATTGAGGACCGCATGGCCGACTGCAAGGACCGCCATCAGCGCCTGAAGGACCGCGTGCAGGCCTGGACCGACCAGGCGCGCGAGAACCTGGAAAAACTCCACGCGACCGAAAGCAAGCGCCTCGAAGCCGACCTGGCTGCCGCCGAGCAGAAGCTCCACGCCGACGCCGAAGCCTCCGCGCGGCAGGCCGCCAAAGCGCTCGAAGACAGCACGGCGCGGGCCTCGTCCGAATGGAAGAACGCGCTGAGCGGCTTCCTGGGCTTCGCGAAGGAAACGACGGCGAACTCGCTGGCGCGGCAGCACGCGTGGGCGCAGGTTCAGCACCAGCCGCTGCCGAAAGATTTCCCCCACGACATCCGCATCGGGACGCTCCAGCTTCCGCTGCGCAGCCTGGACGTGCCGCTCGACGACCAGTACCGCGTGCCGGAGGCGACGGTCGAGCTTCCGCTGGCGCTCACGTTTCCCTCGGCCGGTTCGCTGGTCGTGCAGGCCGGCGGGACGCACCGCGAGCAGGCGCTTGAGATGCTCTTCAATACCACGCTGCGGGTGCTGGCGTCCTTTCCGCCCAACATGGCCAAGCTGACGATCCTCGACCCGGTGGGCCTGGGGCAGGCGTATTCGGCGCTGATGCAACTGGCCGACTACGACGATTCCCTGATCGGCGGAAAGATCTGGACCGACGCCGGCCACATCGAGAAGCGCCTTTCGGAAAAGACCGAGCACATCGAGGGCGTGATTCAGAACTACCTGCGCAACCGCTATGCGACGCTGAGCGACTACAACCGCGACGCGGGCGAGATGAAGGAAGCGCACCATTTCCTGCTCATCGCGGATTTTCCTTCCGGGATGAGCGACCTGGCGCTGGAACGGCTGGCGAGCATCGTCAACAGCGGACCGCGCTGCGGCGTGCACGTGCTGATGTACCACGACACGCGCCAGAAGTGGCCCGAGGTGGTGGACCTGCAGCAGGTGCGGCGCAACGGCGTCGTGATCAAGGCCACCAACGAAGGTTTCGTGGCCGCCCACGACGGCCTGTACACGGCTCGTTTTCAGCCCGAGCGCGTCCCGGCCATGCCGGATGTGGACCGCTTCCTCGAACGCTTCGGCAAGAGCGCGATCGAGGCCAAGCGCGTGGAACTTTCCTTCGCCACCGTCGCGCCCAAGCCGGAGGAGATCTGGACGCGCAGCAGCGAAAGCACCCTGCGCGTGCCGATCGGGCGCTCCGGCGCCGTGCGCATCCAGGAACTGGAACTCGGCAAGGGCACCGCGCAGCACGCGCTCATCGCCGGGCGCACGGGCTCGGGCAAATCGACGCTCTTCCACGCCATGATCACCAACACGGCGCTCTGGTACAGCCCGAAGGAAGTCGAGTTCTACATGATCGACTTCAAGAAGGGCGTCGAGTTCAAGGCGTACGGAACGCACGGGCTGCCGCACGCGCGCGTGATCGCCGTCGAGAGCGACCGCGAATTCGGCCTCAGCGTGCTGAAGCGCCTCGACAAGGAACTCGACCGCCGCGGCGAACTCTTCCGCCAGGCCGGCGTGCAGGACCTGGCGAACTTCCGCAAGTCCGGCCCGTCCGAACACCTGCCGCGCACGCTGCTGCTGGTGGACGAGTTCCAGGAGTTCTTCACCGAGGACGACGGGGTCGCGCAGGAGGCCGCGCTGCTGCTGGACCGCTTCGTCCGGCAGGGCCGCGCGTTCGGCCTGCACATCATCCTCGGCTCGCAGACGCTCAGCGGCGTGTACACGCTGGCCAAGAGCACCCTGGGGCAGATGGGCGTGCGCATCGCGCTGCAGTGCAACGAGAGCGACTCGTACCTGATCCTGAGCGAGGACAACGCCGCCGCGCGCCTGCTCTCCCGCCCGGGCGAGGCGATCTACAACGACATGTCGGGCCTGGTCGAAGGCAACGTCCCGTTCCAGATCGTCTGGCTTTCCGGCGAGCAGGAGGCCGAGTACCTGCAGACGATCTCGCGCAAGGCGAAGGAGACGAAGCTCAAGACCGGATTCTCGCCCGTCGTCTTCGAAGGCAACGCGCCGGCGAACCTGGAACAGAACACCCTGCTGGCGGCCGCGCTGGAAGACAAGGCTCCGTCCGAGAAGAGCGCGCTGGCGGTCTGGCTCGGCGAGCCGAACGCGATCAAGCATCCCACCGAAGCGCACTTTACCGACGCGGGCGGCAGCCACCTGCTGATGATCGGGCAGCGCAAGGACGCGGTGCTCGGCATGAGCACCTCGATGATCCTGAGCCTTGCGGCGCGGCTTTCGCCCGATCAGCTTCGGATTCTGCTGCTCGACGGAAGCGGGGCCGACGAGGAGTTCACGCAGCATCTTCAGCGTCTCGCGGAGTCGCTGCCGCACGACATCTCGGTGGTGGCGCATCGCGACCTGCCCGAGACCATCGCGGGGCTGGACGCGCAGATGTCGGCGGAGCCCGGCGCGGACGGAGATTCCGAACGGCGCACCTTCCTCTTCGTGCTGGGGCTGCACCGCTTCAAGGCACTGCGGCAGGAAGACGAGTTCTCGATGTCGAGCCGCGACGAGGGCGCGTCCACGGGCGAACGCTTCGCCAACATCCTGCGCGAGGGGCCCGAGCACCGCATCCACGCCGTGGTCTGGTGCGACACGCTGGCCAACACCAACCGCGCGCTCACGCGCCGGACGATGCGCGAGTTCGACCAGCGCGTGCTCTTCCAGATGAGCGCCGCGGATTCGTCGGAGCTGATCGATTCGCCCGCCGCCAACAAACTGGGCCTTCACAGCGCCCTGCTCTTTGTCGAAAGCGACGGGATTCTGGAGAAGTTCCGGCCTTACGCGCTGCCGCCCGAAGCGTGGCTGCAGACGGTGGGCGCGACGCTGCAGGCGCGCACTTCGCAGCGCGCGTAAGCATTCACGCAAGATTCAAGGCAGGCTAAAGCAGGCCCTTCTCGGACAGGAACGCGGAGGTGCGCGTGATGTCCTCGCGGACCTTGGCGGCCACGGAAGCGGCGTTCTCGAGCGTGCCCTGCTTGGCCATCTCCTCCAGGGTGCGCCACGACTTTTCCAAGGCCTTCATGCCGCAGGTGCCGCTGGAACCCGCGCACGCATGCGAAACACGGCGGACCGCCGCGACGTCCTGGGCGGCGATGGCCTCTTCGAGGTCCTTGAGCTGGGGTTCGGCGCGCGAAAAGAAGAGGGCCACCATCGCCTTCATGGCCTCTTGATCGCCGTCGTTGCATTCCTCCAGCCAGTCCATGTCCACGGGCGGAACGGCATCGCCGGCTTCGCTGCTCATCAGCTCTTCTCCGGTGGCGGCGCGTGCGCGCGCCGCGGCTCTTACACGGGCGACTTGGCTTCTTTCGGCTTCCAGACCCAGACCAGGGCCTTCACGGCAAGTTCGATGGTGAGGAACGGTTTGGCGATGAAGTCGCTGCCGCCGACGGTGGCCGCATTCATGCGGTCCTGAATCTCGGCCAAGCGGCTGAAGAAGATCACCGGGGTCTTTTCGTGCCAGGGGATCATGCGCAATTGCTGGCAGAGGCTGTTGCCGTCCATGTCCGGCATGTCGATGTCGAGGATCACCAGGTCCACCGTGTGCGCCTGGAGCACGCGCAGAGCTTCGAGCGGTTCGACGGTGGCGAAGGCGCGCATCTTGGCCTTGGTGACGGCGCGCGTCGCCGCGAGCACCGAGAGTTCCTGGTCGTCGATGATCAGGACCTGCGGGACCGTGAGCAGTTCGTCGTCCACGTTGGCCGCGCTGGCCAGGCTGCCCAGGCATTCGATGCCCTGCAGCACGGTCTTGTGCGTCGAGAAGCTGATGTAATCCGGGCGGCTGACCAGCGTCCGCAGCAGCGCTTCCAGCGCCTCGCCGATCAGCGCGGCGCGCTGGAGGCCCGCGGTCCAGGCGTTGGACGTGAACGAATATGCGCGGTGCTGGAGCGTGACGAGGAGCGAGGTCTTGTCGGTGGCGAAATACTCTTTCAGCAGCGGGCGCATCTCGGCGGCGATCTCGAGGGCGTTCTTCAGGCAGGCCTCGCGGTCGCCCTTCTCGCTCTGGGCCGGCGGCTGGATCTTCTTCGTGCCCAGCACTTCCTCGACGATCTCCATCATCTGGTTCGGGCGCGTCTCGGACTTGCTGAGCAGGCGCGTGACGCCCAGTTCCAGGGCTTCCTCCTCGGTCGATTTGGTGAACGAGTTGGAGTAGACGATGACCGGCAGGTTGGAACCCTGCGGAGTGCCGCGAATCTTGCGAAGCAGCGAGATTCCGTCGATGTTCGGCATCATCAGGTCGAGCAGCACGAGGTCCGGCGACCAGCTCTCAATCTTGTTCTGCCCGTCCAGGCCGTCCACGGCGACTTCGGCCAAAAACCCGCGGCGCGCAAACTTGTTGCGGAAGACCGTCGAGATCACTTCGTTGTCGTCAACGATCAGAATCCGTTTCACGGTCTGGCCTCGTTCACTTCGGGGCCGGAGCGTACCGCGCGATCAAGTCAAGCAGCGTCGCTTTGCGAATCGGCTTGATCACGTGCTCCGTGCACCCCGCCTCTGCGGTCCTGCGGGCATCCTCGGCCATCGCTTCGGCCGTTAAAGCTACGATGGGCTTCGGGGCGATTCCACGCTCGAGTTCCCATTTTCGAATCTCGCGCGTCGCCTCGTAGCCGTCCATGACCGGCATTTGCATGTCCATCAGCACCAGGTCGAATGCGTGTTTGGTATACAGGTCGAGCGCGAGTTGTCCGTTCACCGCCATTTCCAGCGTATGCGGCGTCTTTTTCAAATACGTCATGATGAGCAGGCGATTTTCCGGAGTGTCGTCCGCGAGCAGTATTTGCAGGGGCGGTACCTCGGCGGCGGGCACGTTGGCCGCCGGTTTCTGCGCTTGTGCAGGCTCCGACGTCTTGGGGATTTCGGCGGTGATTCTGAAGCGGAAGGTGCTGCCCTTGCCGAGTTCGCTCTCCAGCCAAATACGGCCGCCCATGAGTTCCACGAGCTGCCTGCAGATGGCGAGACCCAGCCCGGTCCCGCCGTACTTGCGCGTGGTCGAGGAGTCCACTTGCATAAATTTTTGGAACAAAGAGGCCTGTTTGTCGGCGGGAATACCGATGCCCGTGTCTTCCACGGAGAAGACAAGCGCACAAGGTTCCGTGGTCTTATCGCGAGCGATCTTCACTCTGACCTCACCCTGGTGTGTGAATTTGATCGCATTGCTGATCAGATTGATCAAAATCTGACGCAACCGCGTGGGGTCTCCCAGCATCGATTGCGGCACTTCGTCTTCGATTTCGGTGTTAATCGCGAGCCCCTTCTCGCGTGCGCGCACCCTTGTGATGTCCACGGAGTCGTTCACGACCTCGCGCAGGTTGAACGCGATCTTTTCGAGACGCAATTCGCCTGCCTCGATTTTCGAAAAATCCAGGATGCTATTGATCAAGTGCAATAAGGTCTCGCCCGCGGAGCGGACAACGCGCAGGTGCGTTCGTTGTTCCGCGTTCAGTTCGGACTCCAGCAGCACGTCCGTCATCCCGATAATCGCGTTCATCGGAGTACGGATATCGTGGCTCATGCACGCCAGGAAATCCGATTTGGCGCGCGTGGCTTTCTCGGCCTGGTCCTTGGCCACCTCCAGCGCCTGCTGGCTCTCCAGCAGCGCGCGGAAGGCCTCGTTCTTGTCCAGCAGGTTGATGTAGCCCGCCGAATGGTGCCGGATGCGCGCGATCAGTTCCAGCGGATCGGGCAACTTGACTATGTAGTCGTTAGCGCCTTGTGAGAACGCGTTGGCCTTGACCTTCGCGTCCTCGGTGGTGGAGAGCACGATGATCGGGATCATGCGCGTCTCGGGGTTTTCCCGGAAGCCACGCACAAGTGACAGCCCGTCGATGCCCGGCATCACCAGGTCCACCAGCATCACGGTCGGAGAGACCTGCGCGGCCGTCTGCTGGGCCGCGGCGGGGTCGCCGCAGTAGTGAAAGGCGATGTCCTTCTCGTTCACCAGCATGCGGCGCACGGCCTCGCCGATGATGCGCTGGTCGTCCACCAGCAGCACGGTCACGGCATGGGAAACGATCGAGGTCAAGATGTGGCTCCTTGCGACCACTCGCCCGCGGCCGAAACGGCTGCGCAAAACGCGTGCCCTGCGCTTATGTCGCCGGCGTGCACAGTTGGGTCAGCCGTTCGGCGATGGATTTGATGTGCAGCACCTCGGATGCGGCATTCAGCGCCACCGCGGCCTTGGGCATGCCATACACAATGCAGGATTTCTCATCCTGCGCGATGGTATGCCATCCGCGCTGCCGCAGCGAGAGCAGCCCGCGGGAACCGTCCCGTCCCATGCCCGTAAGCAGCGCCGCGACCTGGGTCCCGGGCCAGTAGCGCGCCGCGCTCTCGAAGAAGACATCCACGGACGGCCGGTATGGGTATTCCGTGGGAATCGGCGTGTACTGGAACGAGAGGTCGGCGGTGATGATCAGGTGGTCGTTCGAGCACGCCAGCCAGGCCGAGTTCGGCTCCGGCACGTCCCCGTTGCGGGCCAGGCGGACCTTGATCTTCGACTGGTGGTTCAGCCAATCGACCAGCCCCGGGGCGAACATCACGTCCACGTGCTGGATGATGACGATGGCCGGCCGGAAGTCGGCGGGCAGCTTGCCGAGGATTTCCGCGACGGCCTGCGGCCCGCCCGTGGACGCGCCCAGCGCCACGAGCGACTTGCCGCGCGTGCGGACCGAAGGGCGGGGCGTATCGATGCGCGTGGTCCGCGCCTTCGGTTTGGCCATCAGCTTGCCGATCGTGCGAATCTTGGCCAGCAGGCCCTCCCCGCCGGTCATCATGCCTTCCTTGCCGAGCACCGGCGTGCAGACGGCGTCCAGCGCGCCGCAGCCCATCGCGTCGAAGACCTTGGAGATGTTGCCTTCCACCGTGGCGCTGACGACCAGGATCGCGCACGGCGTCTTTTCCATGATGCGGCGGGTGGCTTCCACGCCGTCCATCACGGGCATCACCAGGTCCATCAGGATCAAATCCGGCCGGTTGGCCGCGCACATGGCCACGGCTTCCACGCCGTTTTGCGCGACCCAGACGACCTCGTAGTCCGGCACGGTCACCACGACGCGGCGCAGCGCCTCGACGCTCATGCGCATGTCGTTCACGATGCCGATCTTCATTGCGCCTCTCCGATCAGGTCGAAAACGGCGCCCAGCAGGCTCTCGTCGTGAAAGCTGCTCTTGACCAGGTAATAGTTGGCTCCCACTTCCATGCCGCGCAAGCGGTCCTCCTCGCGGTCCTTGTACGAGACGATCATCACCGGGAGATCCTTGTAACGCGCGTCGGCGCGCAGCGCGCTGACGAGTTCCAGGCCGTTCATGCGCGGCATGTCCACGTCGGTGATGACCAGGTCGAAGCGCCCGGAGCGCAGCGCGATCCAGCCTTCGGCGCCGTCGGTGGCGGCTTCCACCTCGTAGCCCTTGTTCTCGAGCAGCTTCCGTTCGACCTCGCGCACCGTAAGCGAATCGTCCACGACGAGAATGCGCTTGCGCGCCTTCTGCTGCGCGGGCCCGTGCGAGACGACCTTCTGCAGCCGCCCGCCGCTCAGCAGCGCGCGGATGGACAGGAACATGTCTTCGACGTCCAGGATCAGCAGCGGGCGTCCGTCTTCCATCAGGGCCGCGGCGTTGATGTTGGGGACGCGCCCCAAGCGCTCGTCCAGCGGGCGCACCACGATGCTGCGTTCGCCCAGCACCCGGTCCACGGCCAGCCCGAAGTATTCGCCCCGGTCGCCGACCACGACGACGGAGCATTCCTCGCTGCGCGGGGCTTCGTCTTCCAGGTCCAGCACCTGCTGGGCCGGCACGAGCCCGATGCTCTGCTGGTCGAAGCGGAAGAACTGGTAGTTCTCGATGGTCTGAATCTCCGAACCTTGAATCTTGGCCACGCGCGCGATGCGCGAGAGCGGAAACGCGTACGGGTCGCCGCCGATCTCGACCAGCAGCGCGCTGATGACCGAGAGCGTGATCGGGAGCTGGATGTGGAACGTGCAGCCCTGCCCCGGGCGCGTGGTGATGCGCAACTGCCCCGAGACTTCCTGCACCATCGTCTTGACGACGTCCAGGCCGACGCCGCGCCCCGAGATCTCGGTGACCTTGCTCGAGGTCGTGAAGCCGGGCAGGAAGAGGAACTCCAGAATCTCGTGCTCGGTCATCCGCGCGGTCATCTCGGTGGTCGCGAGGTTGCGTTCGACGATGCGGCTGCGCACTCTGTCCAGATCGACGCCGCGGCCGTCGTCGGAGACGGAGACGAAGAGCATCCCGCCTTTGTGCACGGCCTCCAGCGAGACCGTGCCTTGCTCGGGCTTGTCCGCGGCGGCGCGGTCGGCGGGGGCTTCGAGGCCGTGATCGACCGCGTTGCGCAGCAGGTGGTTGAGCGGCGCTTCGAGCTTTTCGAGGATGTCGCGGTCGATTTCCGTGTTGCGCCCCTGGACGACCAGGCGGGCTTTCTTGCCCAGCGTGCGCGAGATGTCGTGCACGAGCCGGGGGAAGCCGCGAATCCCGTCGGCGAAGGGGCGCATGCGGCTGGCGATGACTTCGCGGTAGAGGCGGTGCGAGAGATTGTCGGTGCGCAGGGAGTAGTCTTCGAAGACCGTCAGGCGCTCGGCGAGCATCTCGCGGAAGGACTCGTTCTGAAGCTGGACGTCGTGTACGAGCGCCTCGCTGGCGGGCAGTTCGGCCGCGTGCGCCGCCGTGTAGTCGCGCAGGCGTTGAATGGCTTCGGAAAGGTGGACCTGCTGGTCGCGCAGGCGGCGCAGGGACTTTTCGTAGCGCTCCAGAAAGCCGGCCTCGATCAGCGTCTCGCCGGCCAGGCCCATCAGGCGGCTCAGGCTGTCGGCGTTCACGCGAACGGCGCGCGCCGCGCCGGCTTCTTCCAGGGCTGCGGCGGTGGGCGTGGGCGCGGAGACCTTTACGGCCTTGTTCGCGCTGCTGGATTTGGCCGAGCGGGGCTTGGCCGCCGCCGAGAGCTTGGGGGGCGCCGCGGCCGGCGGACTCGCCGGAGCCGCGGGCGGCTTGGGCGGCACGGACGGGATCGATGCCGAACTCGCGCCGGCGCCGGCCTTGTGGGCCTGGAATTCGGCCACCAGCTTCGCGGCTTTGGCCTGGTCGGGCTGGCCCTGGGTGGAATGGTTGAAGAAATCGGTCGCCTGCAGGAAGAGTTCCACGTGCTCGGCGTTGAGGGTCAGCTTGCCTTCCTGCGCGCGGACGAAGCAGTCTTCCATCGCGTGCGCGACTTCCACGACGGGCTGGAGCCCGACGATGCGCGCCGCGCCTTTGATCGAATGGGCCGCGCGCATAAGCGCCGCGAGCATTTCCGGGCGCGGTTCGCCGCCGGCGAGGCCGACCAGGCCGTCGTTGAGCACGGCGGCGTGCGTCTCCAGTTCCATGCGGAAGAGATCGAGCATGGACGAGTTGCTGAAGTCCTGCTGGCCGCTCACGCGATGCCCTTTCGTACCGCCGCAAAGACGGAGACTTCGTCCAGACAGCCGACGCTCCGGCCTTCCCATTCGATCGCCCCGTGCGTGAACGAATGCTGCGCATGGTGGAGCGTGGCCGGCAGGGCCTGCACCTCCTTGGGATCGATGCGAAAGGTGCCGAGCACCTTCTCGACGGGGAAGACCCAGACCTGTTTCTCCTGTTCCACCACCATCATGCGGCCCTGCGTGGCGGCCGCCGCCGCGTCCAGGCGCGAGGCCAGCCCGAGCAGCGAGGCGAGCGAGATGCAGAGCTGAATCTCGCCGCGCACGTTGACCAGGCCCATCAGGATGCGGCTCCGCCGCGCCGGCAGCCGGTGCACCGGCCGCGGCTGAACCACTTCGCGGAAGCTGTGCGTCGGCAGCGCCAGCAGTTCGTCGCCGAGTTGGAAGACCACCAGCGACTGCGTGGCGCTCGAGCGGCGCTCCTGCTGCTTCGCCAGCAGCGCGGTCCATTCCGCGCGGTAGTCGGCGGTGGTCTCGCGGTCCAGCAGCCCGCGGCCGGCGCCGGCATAGACCGGGCAGTTGCGGCAATGCACGACCTTGGGCAGTTCTTCGCAACTGCCGTCGCCGCCGATGCCGATGCGGTTCCAGCAGTCGGTGGCGGGCGTGGCGGAGGCGTTGGCCGGGTTCATGCGGATGGCCTCACGCGGGCCGCGCGCTTCCGCAGGGTCTCGGCGCCGGAGGCGTCGCCGCGGCCTTCAAGAATCAGCGCCAGGTGGATCATGGCATCGTGGTGCTTGCTGTCGAGGTAGAGCGCGCGCTGGTAGTTGATCTCCGCCTGGCGCGGATGCCCGCCGGCTTCCTTGATGAGCCCCATCAGGTAGTGGGCTCCCGCGCTGCCGGGGTTCGCGGCGAGGGCCGAGGCGCAGATCGTTTCGGCTTCGTCCAGGCGGCCCTGATCGGCGAGCCGGCCGGCCTCCTTCAGGTCGGGCGCCGCCCCGGGAACGGGAGGGGATGCGGCGGCCTCCTGCTTCTTGGCGGGCTTCGCCGGCGCCGAGAGGCGGGCGGGCCGGGTCGGCCTGGCCGGCGCGCGCAGGGCCGCGGGCTGTTCGGCCGCGCGTTGCGTACGCCGCGGCGTCGCCGCGCGGGCGGACTTGGAGGAGGGCAGCGGCGTGCGCCGTTTCCGGTACGCGAAGCCGTTGGGGTAGCGCACGGATTCGAAATCGGGCGAGGCGAGGTCGAGCATCTCCGCGTGGCCGACGACCAGCAGGCCGGCGTCGCTCAGCAGGCGGTGCAAAGCCTTCAGCGCGGCCTTCCAGGCCGGCGGATCGAAATAGATGAGGAGGTTGCGGCAGAAGATCAGGTCGTACTGTCGGCCGTCGTGCATCAGGAGCGGATTCAGGAGATTGCCGTGCTCGAAGTTCACGCGTTCGCGCACCAGCTTCGAGAGAAGGTATTGCTCGCCGCGCCGTTCGAAGTAGCGGTCGCGGTACGAAAGATCGGCGCTGCGGAAGGAGTACGCGCCGTACACGCCCTTCTTCGCGCGCTGCAGCAGCAGGGGGCAGATGTCCACCGCGTCCACGGCAATGCGCGCGGGCGGCAGGCCGTAATCCAGCAGCGTCATCGCGATGGAGTAGGGTTCTTCGCCCGTGGCGCAGGGCACGCTGAGGCAGCGCATCGTCCGGCCCTTGGCGGCGGGATTCCATTCGGAGACGAAGCGCTTCACGAGTTCGAAGGGTTCGCCGTCGCGGAAGAACCAGGTCTCCGGAACCACGACCGAATCGACGACGTCCTGAAAGGCCTTGTTGCCGCGCCGCAGCCCGTCGAGGAAATGCGCGGGGTCCTTGATCGTCTGGGACTTCAAATACGCCTGCACGGAGGCAAGGACTTTCTCATGGCCCACCGAGTCGGGATTGAACCCGATGCGCAGTTGAAGCAGGAGGACGATCTCTTCCGCGAGCGTCATAGGCGGCGATCCCGGTAGGCTATTGCGCCGAATCCGACGCGAGCGTCTCGGCGAACAGCATCTCGCGCAGTTCTTCCGGCAGGAGCGCCGCCGGCTTCAGGCACTGGTTGATGCCGCCGTCGTGAAAGAAGACGCCGTCCAGATACGGGGCGCCTTCCACCTTCACGGGCGCGGCCTGCGTCTCCACGCTCCGGTCCACGATCTCGGTCACCTGCTCGGCCAGCAGCCCCAGGATGCGCGTGCCCGGGGGCGCGCCGGTGAGCTTGCCGTAATCGATCAGGATCGTGCGGCTGCTCAGAAACGGGCTGCAGGCGCGCTGCTGCATCAGGCGGCACAGGTCGAGCACCGGCACGACGGCCGAATGATAATTGAAGAGCCCGGCGACGTACGCGGGCGCGTGCGGCAGCGCCTTCACGTCCACCAGCGGGACGATCTCGACGACGCAGCGCGCGTCCACGGCGTAGCGGTCCCGGCCGAGCTGAAAGAGCACCATCAACACGGACTACCCTCCCGTCCGGAAGCGGGAGACTTCGCTGTGCAGGCCGTGGGCCGCGGCGTTGAGCTCCATGATCGCGGAATTGGTCTGCTTCAGCGAGTCCATGGTCTGGCGGGCCGCGTCGCTGAGCTGCATCATCGCGCCGCTGATCTGCTGCGCGCCCTGCGTCTGCGCCTGCATGCCCTCGGTGACGGACTCGAACCGCGGCGCGAGCGCCTGCACCTGCTCCATGATCTTGTTGAGCTGGCTGCCGATCTGGTTCACCTCGTCCACGCCGCGGCCGACGTCCTTGGTGAACTTGTCCATTTCCATCACGCCGACCGAGACCGCGGACTGCATCTCCTTCACCATCTTCTCGATGTCCAGGGTCGCCACGGCCGTCTGGTCGGCCAGGCGTCGGATTTCGCGCGCCACGACGGCGAAGCCCAGGCCGTGCTCGCCGGCCTTTTCGGCTTCGATCGAGGCGTTGAGCGAGAGCAGGTTGGTCTGGTCGGCCACCTTGGTGATCGTAATCACGATCTTGTTGATGTTGTTCGCCTTGTCGCTGATGGCGGCGAGCTTGGTCGAGATCGACCCCGTCGAGCCGGCCAGGCCGCGCATCGTCTCTTCCATGTCGGTCAGGCTGCCCTGCGCGGATTCCGCCAAGCCCGCGGTCTCGAGCGCCACCTTGCCGACGTCGCTCATGGTCTGGACGAGCGAGAGCGACGTGGCCGAGATTTCCTTGGTCGTCGCGACGACTTCGTTGGTGGACGCGGCCTGTTCGGTCACGGCCGCCTCGAGCTGCTTGGTCGAAGCGGCGATCTCGGTCGAGGACGATGTCACCTGCGTGCCCGACTGCTGTATCTGCCGCGTCAGGCCCAGCATCTTGCCCATCAGCGTATTGAAACTGATCGCGAGGTTGCGGATTTCCTTGGTGCCGGTGACGGTCATGGTGCGGGTCAGGTCGGCCTCGCCTTCGGCCAGTTCGTGCAGTTCGCCGGCGATCTTGTCGATGGAGCGCGAGATCGCGCGGATCACCACGAAGGAGAAGATGCCCGCGACCACCAGGATCAGCAGCGTGATGAGAATCGCCATCAGGCGCTTCTGCTGGTAGCCCGCGATGCGCGTCTTCAGCATTTCGTCCATCTCGCCGGCGGCGGTCTCCCACAGGCGGTAGCTGTCCAGGCGCGCCTTCACGCCCGCGGCGATGAACGTCTGCATGTCCACGCCGTTCTTCGCGTCCGACATGCGTTCCAGCACGGCCGAGAACTTGTCCGAGGAGGCCGTAAAGGCGGACACCTTGGGCGGCAGGTTCTGGGTCAGCGTGGGGCTGACGCCGTAGAAGTTCTTGTCTTCGTCGAGGGAGGTCTGGAGGTCGTTCTTGATGTTGTCGCGGTCCTCTTCCCGCAGCATGGCCGCGAAGACGTCCAGCTTGCGTACGTCGGTAGTGGATAACGTGCCGCGCGCCTGCAGGTCGATGCCGTACGCGAGCGCGCGGGCGATGCGTTCCTGGTTGGCCGGCAGGCGCACCAGGGTCATGTCCATGAGGTAGTAGCTGTCCAGGTCGGGGTCGAGGATCAGGTTCGACTTGTCGCCGCAGTGCTGGATCATCGAACGCACCAGGGCGATGAGATCGAAATGGCGGGTCTGGCCGTCCTCGTTGCTCAGCGAACTCGACTGTTCCGCCAGACTCTGCCATTGCTGCTTCAGGTTGTTGGCGTTGGCGTTCGGGCGCTTTCGGTCGAGCAGCGCCTGCTGCGTAAATTGCAGCCGCAGGCCGTACTTGGCGTCCGCGGCCATGAGCCGGTCGAGCGCCAGGTCCACCTGGGAGCGCGCATCCTGCAACATCACGGGCGTGACGGTGCCGTCGTGGCAGGCAATGCGCTGCGTGAGCAACTGGTGCTCGGAAACGGTCTCGAGCACCTTTTCCAGCGCGCGCTGATATTCGTTGCCGACCATCTCCTGTTCGGCAAACTCGATATCCTTATTATTGCCGGTGATGATGGAGTAGGCCGCCAAGCCCACAAGGGGCACAATAAAGACCGCGATCACCAAGTAGATTTTTTCTGCGAGTCTCACCCTAGCGCTCCTTACCCACGGACTGTCAAGACCATACAGTGAATGACGAAGATGTTAATGAGCTTAAGCGGCCCAACAAGCACTCTCTTTTCATTTGAGTTTAATGTGCAAAAATCAACCAAATTGCCCCCTAAGTAACCTGTGCATTCGGGACAATATTTCCCGAAGTTCCAACCGTTTCAGGGGCGTTGCGGAAGGGCGTAAAGGGCCGGCCCCTGCGCGGGCAGGCGGTCGGACCGGGGGTGCGAGGGGGTGCGGTCGGGGTTAGCGCGCGGCGAGTTCCAGCACTTTCTGCGGAACCAGGTTCAGCGGGGAAACATACGTGGCGCCGCCGAGTTCGATAGCGGCCTTGGGCATGCCGAAGACGACGCTGCTGGCCTCGTCCTGCGCGATGGTTTCGGCGCCCTGGTCGCGCATGGCTTTCAGGCCTTCGGCGCCGTCGTTGCCCATGCCGGTCAGGAGCACGCCCACGGCGTTCCGGCCGGCGTACTGCGCGGCGGACTTGAAGAGCACGTTGACCGAGGGGCGGTGGCGGCTGACCAGCGGGCCCGAGCGGATGCCCACGCGGTAGACCGCGCCCGAACGCTGCAGCAGCATGTGGTAGTTCCCCGGAGCGATGAGCGCGCGGCCGGGCGCGACGGTGTCGCCGTCTTCGGCTTCCTTCACTTCGATCTCGCAGAGGGCGTTCAGGCGTTCGGCGAAGGAGCGCGTGAAGTGTTCGGGCATGTGCTGGACGATCACGATGCCGGGCGCGTTGGCCGGCAGGGCGGTAAGCACGTCCTGCAGGGCCTGCGTGCCGCCGGTGGACGCGCCCATGGCCACGATCTTGTGGGTCGTGCGCGCAAGCGAGAGGCGCGCCGGGGCGCTCGGCGCCGTGACGGGCACGTTGCGGCGCGTGACCGAGACGCGGCTGGCCGCCTTGACCTTGTCGATCAGTTCGACGTACAGGTCGCCGACGTCGTACGCGGAGCCCGGCTTGCACATCACTTCCACGGCGCCGGCGTCGATGGCTTCGAGCGCCAGTTCGCCGCCGCGGTTGGTGAGCGAAGAGAAGATCACCACCGGCATCGGGTAGTGCTGCATGAGCTTGCGCAGAAACGAGATGCCGTCCATGCGCGGCATCTCGACGTCCAGCGTCAGGACGTCGGGCTTCAGGCGCACGATCATGTCGCGCGCGACGAAGGGGTCCGGCGCGGCGCCGACGACCTCGAGCTTCGGGTCGCGGGCCAGTTCCTTGGTGAGCATGTCGCGCACGACCGCGGAATCGTCCACGATCAGCACGCGGACACGGCCAACGGCGGGAGAAGCGGCGATCATTGGGCGGCTCCGGAACAATCGGGGTTGAAGCGCAGCATCACGGAATGCATGCCGTCCACGATAAAGGCGCGGACATTGGGCGAGCCCGCCAGGTCTTTCCAGGCCGCCTCGGTCAGCGGCGCGACTTCCGGGGGCGTCAGGTCGAAGACCGCCTTCTCGCCGGCCCACGCGGTGAGCAGGTTGCCGCAGACGATGTTGAGCAGTTCGCGCAGCGCGTCTTCCGCGTGCCCGGGGACGAGTTCGTCGCCGGGTTCCAGGCCCAGCGCGTTCGCGGCCAGTTCGCCCGCCAGCGCGGTCGGCGCCGCGATCTGCACGCTGCCCGCGGAGCTGCCGCTGAAGCGGATCCCGCCCAGCAGCCCGTCTTCGGGAAAGGGCAGGTCGCCCGGCGCGCTCGGTTCGCCGAAGGCGAACGCGGCCTGTTGCAGGATGTCGGGGAAAACCGTCTCCAGGGTCTTGCACGCTTCCGCGCTCATGCTTCACGCTCCCTTTTTCAGGCCCAGGAGATCCTGGACGATGTTGCGGACCAGTTCCGGCGCGAAAGGCTTGCGCACGAACGAGCGCACGCCCAGCGATTTCAGGTGTTCCTGCCGCGCCGCGCTGCCGTCGGTCGAGACGACCACGACGGGCACGCTGGCGAGCACGCCCCGGGCGTGCAGGCGTTCGACCATCTCCACGCCGTTCATCACCGGCATGTTGATGTCGGCCAGGATCAGATCGACCCAGCACTTGTCCACGACCTCAAGCGCCTCCTTCCCGTGCCCCGCCTGGTAGATTTCCCCCAGGGGCAGCCCGGAGATGGACAGCGTCTTGGCGATGATGGCGCGCGTGGTCGCGGAGTCATCGACAATCAGAACGTTCAGTGACATGGAACCCAAGCCTCCTCGTGGCGCGTCGCTTCGTTCAAAGATCCTTTTCCGTGCCCTGGCTGCGCACGAACGTGCGCCCCGAATCCAGCCGCAGGTACAGCGTGCGCGGCACGGTCCCGCCCACGTCCTCGCTGGCCAGCAGGATGTTGTTTTTCCAGAGAACCTTGCGCAGCACCGTGTAGTTCCGTTCGCCGATGCGGAAGGTGCCCTTCTCGTCCATCATGCAGCTCGCGCCGGCCACCTTCGCGACCAGGCGGCGGCGCTCCGCGCCGAGGTTGAAGACCATCTGCAGCAGGTGGGAGACCCCGGTGTCGGCGAACATCGCCGGCTGGAGCCTGGCCTTCGCCGGATCCATGCTGGAAAGGGGGAGCAGGCAGTGCACCATCCCGCCCACCTTGATGGCCGGATCGTAGAGCGCCAGGCCCACGCAGGAGCCGAGCGAGTACGTCACGATCGTCTCGTCCGCGTTCGAAGTCGCGTACGCTTCGGAGATGCCCAAGGTGTACTGGATCGAGCGCGATTCGAGCTGGGTGGATGTTATGTTCATGGCTTTACATAGACCGCCGGCTGGATGGATTTGAACTCGCTCACCAGCCCAGTCAGGCTCTCCGAATGGCCGACCATCAAAAATCCGCCGGACCTGACCAGGCGGAAGATCTCCTTCAGCAGCCGCGTGCGCACCACGTTGTCGAAATAGATCATGACGTTCCGGCAGAAGACCGCGTCGAAGGGGCCGTGCATGGGAAAAGGCGGCTTGGCCAGGTTCAGGCGGCTGAACGTGATCAGCCCGCGCAGTTCCGCCGTGGCCTGGTACCAGGTCTCCCCGTCCTGCTTCGTCTTCTCGAAGTAGCGTTCGCGCAGGACCGGGGGCATGCCCGTCATCTTGCGCGCGTCGTAGCGCCCGGCCTGGGCCTGCGCCAGCACGCGCGTCGAGATGTCCGTAGCGAGAATCTTCGCGTCCACGTCGCGGCCCGCCATCGCTTCGCGCAGGGTGATCGCCAGGGTGTAAGGTTCCTCGCCCGTCGAGGACGCCGCGCACCAGATGCGGATGCGCTTCTGTCCCGCGTCGAGCCACCGGGCGATCTGTTCCTGCAGGAGCGAAAAGTGCGCGGGCTCCCGGTAGAAGCTGGTGACGTTGGTGGAGATCGCGTCGAGCAGTTGCACCATTTCTTCGCCGGCGTTGGGCCGGGAGATCAGGTCGAGGTACGCCTCGTGGTCTGGCAGGTTCAGCGCGCGGATGCGGCGGCCGATGCGCGCGGAGACCAGCGCTTCCTTTCCTTCGGTCAGCGCGATCCCGCTGTGCGAGTAGATCAGGTCGCGGAACCGGTCGAACGTCTTCTTTTCCATAGCCCAGCTTCCTCGAAGGCCTTTTCGCGCGGCGCGGTCGCCGCGGTTACACCAGTTCCGCCTCGGTCAGCGGGATCACGGTCTCCGGGGCGGGCGCTTCCTTTCCGGCGAACGCCTTCGCGCGCCCGCGCGCGGCTCCGGCGGACGCGGCCGGGCGGGGCGCGCGCGCTTCGGGCAAGGCGTAGGGCGCGCGAGGCGCGGGGGCGGCCCGCATGCTCGCCGTGGTCTGGTGCCCGACCAGCTTCGCCAGCGATCCGACCATCTCTTGCAGCTCGCGTGCCTGCGCGGAAAGTTCCTCGCTCGCCGACGCGGATTCCTCGGCGCTCGCCGCGTTGCTCTGGGTCACCTTGTCCATCTGCGAGACGGCGGCGTTGACCTGCTCGATGCCCTTGGACTGCTCGCCGCTGGCGGCGGAGACTTCGCCGCTGACCTGGGTCAGCTTTTGCGAGACCTCGACGATCTTCTGCAGGATCTCGGCGACTTCCGTGGACGCAGAGACGCCGTTGTCGGAGTTCTTCTGCGACTGCTCGATCAGCGCGGCCGTGCTCTTGGCGGCCTCGGCGGAGCGCATGGCCAGGTTGCGGACTTCTTCGGCGACGACGGCGAAGCCCTTGCCGGCTTCCCCGGCGCGGGCGGCTTCGACGGCAGCGTTGAGGGCAAGCAAGTTGGTCTGGAAGGCGATCTCGTCGATGGTCTTGACGATCTTGGCGGTCTCGTCGCTGGACTTCTTGATCTGGCCGATGGCCTCGACCATGCGGGTCATGGCCTGGCGGCCGGCGTCGGCGCTCTCGCGGGCCTGGATGGCCATGTGATTCGCCTGCTTGGCGTTGTCGGCGTTCTGGCGGGTCATGCTGGCCATTTCTTCAAGGGAGGCGCTGGTCTCTTCGAGGGAGGAGGCCTGCTCGCTGGCGCCTTCGGCAAGCTGCTGGCTGGCGCCCGCGACCTGGCCGGAGGCCGAGGAGACCTGTTCGGAACTCTGCGAGAGGCCGTCGGCGAGGGCACTCAGGCTCGACTTCAGGATTCGATTCACAAAAATTCCGGCCAGGAGCGCCAGCGCGATGAGCAGCAGGGAGACCGCGATCAGCATGATCTTGCCGTTGCGTTCGACCTGCATGGCCTCCCGATCGACCTGAGCGTTGCTGGCGTTGGTGGCCTGGACGAGCGCGTCGATGCACTGCCGGTGCTTCTCGTAACGCGGGCGGACTTCGCCGCGGTGGTAGGCGCGGGCTTCCTCGGTCTTGCGTGCTTCGGCCAAAGGCACGAGGCCGTTGCGAACGGACTCGAAAAGGTCCTTGCCGCTTTCGTACGCCAGCTTCTCGCACGACTTCAACGTCTCGTTGGACAGATGCTCGAGCCAATAGGCATGACGCTTATCGGCTTCCTTCTCCAGCGCCGCCAGAGCCCGGCGGAGTTCCGTCACCTCGGCCTCGTCCTTGGCCTCGATCACCTGATAGGTGTTCATGAACGCTTCGATCTCGAACGCCGGCGGAGGAAGGATGTCGGCCAGGAGATCCTTGCCCAGCACCATCTGCCGATAGACGGGCCCGCTGACCTTCACCTGCTCGACGACGTACCAGGCAAGGCCGACCATGAGCGCCAGGCTCAGCGCCACGGTTCCGAGTTGTGCTCCGATCAGTTTCTTCAGCGTTACGTTGCGCATCTGCTCTCCCCTCCAGGAAAGGGCCGAAGGTCCGCAAGGACGCCCCGGCCGGTCGTTCAGAAACGATTCGATTCGCCCGCCGATACGGGAATCGCCAGCCCGGGCTCCTTGCGCGCCAGAGCGGATGCGTGGGCGCCGCGATGGACCGCGCGCGCGGCCGTATTCGCCTCGGCAACGCGAGGCGCGGGCGCTGGGCGCGCAGGCACGGCATCCGCCCGGGCTGCGCCGGCGCCCCCCACCAGCCGCGAGAGCTGCTGGACCGTCTCTTGCAGCTCGCGTGCCTGCGCGGAGAGTTCCTCGCTCGCCGACGCGGATTCCTCGGCGTTGGCCGCGTTGCTCTGAGTCACCTTGTCCATCTGCGAGACGGCGGCGTTGACCTGCTCGATGCCCTTGGACTGCTCGCCGCTGGCGGCGGAGACTTCGCCGCTGACCTGGGTCAGCTTTTGCGAGACCTCGACGATCTTCTGCAGGATCTCGGCGACTTCCGAGGACGCGGAGACGCCGTTGTCGGAGTTCTTCTGCGACTGCTCGATCAGCGCGGCCGTGCTCTTGGCGGCCTCGGCGGAGCGCATCGCCAGGTTGCGGACTTCTTCGGCGACGACGGCGAAACCCTTGCCGGCTTCCCCGGCGCGGGCGGCTTCGACGGCGGCGTTGAGGGCGAGCAGATTGGTCTGGAAGGCGATCTCGTCGATGGTCTTGACGATCTTGGCGGTCTCGTCGCTGGACTTCTTGATCTGGCCGATGGCTTCGACCATGCGGGTCATGGCCTGGCGGCCGGCGTCGGCGCTCTCGCGGGCCTGGATGGCCATGTGATTCGCCTGCTTGGCGTTGTCGGCGTTCTGGCAGGTCATGCTGGCCATTTCCTCAAGGGAGGCGCTGGTCTCTTCGAGAGAGGAGGCCTGCTCGCTGGCGCCTTCGGCAAGCTGCTGGCTCGCGCCCGCGACTTGGCCGGAGGCCGCGGAGACCTGCTCGGAGCTGGATTCGAGTCCCGTGATGGCGCGGCGGATCGGTCCGGTGATCGAGCGCGCGATCAGCAGCGCCAGGCCCATGCCCAGCATGATCGCGGCGGCCAGGCCGATCCAGGTGGCCACGACGGCCAGCGAGAGCTGGTCGTTGGAGGACTTCGCGCCCGCGACGGCCTTTTCCAATCCGTCGTTCATGATCCCGTCGGCGGCGCTGGAGAGCGCCTCGCCGGCCGCCGTGCGCTTCTTGCTCAATTCGCCGAGGTCCTTCAGGTGCCCGTGCAGGTCCTGCACGGCCTTTTGGTACCCTTCGGCGCAGACGCGGACGCGTTCGAGCTGCGCCTTGTCCACCTCCTGCGAACTCGCGTCCCGCAGCGCGGCGGATTTTCGCGCGATCTCGGGAAGCGCATGGAGCGGGGGCAGCAGGGCCTCGTGGTTGCGGTCCCGTTCCGCCTGCGCGATCTTGAAGCGGACCTCGTTCATCTGGGTGCGGATCGCGGAGGCGTCCTGAATGCGGCTCCAGCGTTTCTTAAGCTGATCCGCGTCGGGTATGGCCGCGGCCAGCAGTTCGTCCATGCGGCGCTGCTGTTCGGCCAGGTAGGCGTCGCAGTTGGCGAGGAGGTCGGCCTGCGATTCGTACATCACCTTGCGCGAGGCGTGCAGCTTGGCGACAAGATCGCCGGTGGCCGTGCCGAGCGCGTGGTACTGCTCCAGCGCGGCGTAGCTGGCGCTCACGCGGGTGGCGAGTTCCTCGACGCGGGCGTCGCGTGCGAGGTCCTCCAGGTCTTTAAGGTCCTCCTTCAGGTCGGCCAGGCTGGCCATGGCCTGCTCGCTGTATTTCAAATCCGCGGAGAGCCCCAGGGACCGGAAGGCGATCCGGGAGTCGAAGATGCGCTTGAACACGTGCGTCGTGTGTTCGACCTCGTGGACGTACACCCGATCCAGGTTTGCGGCCTCGGTTCGCGCGCCGGACATCTTGGCGAGGGAGATCGAAGCGACCGCCACCATCATGGCCAGGACGACGATGAACCCGGCGACGATGCGTTGTCCTAAGGTGAGGTTGGCGAACATGGGTCTGCCCGTTCCTTTCCAGGGTTCCTGGGTCTCGCGGTTGCGCGGTTAGAAACTCTTCAGTTCGTCGTCGGTCAGCGGAATCACCGATTCCGGGGCGGCCGGCGCGTCGCTCAGGTGCCGGGTGACGCGGTTGACCGGCTTGGACCCGTTGCCGTTGCCATTCCCGTGCGCGTGAATGCCTTCGGGGCGCAGGGCGGATTTCTTCGCGGGCTTGTAGAGCGTGACCTTGGCCGGCGGGGCCGCGTGAACCTGCGCGGGCGCCTTGGCGGCCGGAGCACGCGTGCCGTGCTGCGCCGAATTCCCGACCAGTTGCACGAGCGACTGGACCATGTCGAGCAGTTCGCGGGCCTGCGCGGAAAGTTCCTCGCTGGCCGAGGCCGATTCTTCGGCGTTGGCCGCGTTGCTCTGGGTCACCTTGTCCATCTGCGAGACGGCGGCGTTGACCTGCTCGATGCCCTTCGACTGCTCGCTGCTGGCGGCCGAGACTTCGCCGCTGAGCTGCGTCAGCTTCTGCGAGACATCGACGATCTTCTGCAGGATCTCGGCGACTTCCGAGGACGCGGAGACGCCGTTGTCGGCGTTCTTCTGCGACTGTTCGATCAGCGCGGAAGTGTTCTTGGCGGCCTCGGCGGAGCGCATGGCCAGGTTGCGGACTTCTTCGGCGACGACGGCGAAGCCCTTGCCGGCTTCTCCGGCGCGGGCGGCTTCGACGGCGGCGTTGAGGGCAAGCAAGTTGGTCTGGAAGGCGATCTCGTCGATGGTCTTGACGATCTTGGCGGTCTCGTCGCTGGACTTCTTGATCTGGCCGATGGCCTCGACCATGCGGGTCATGGCCTGGCGGCCGGCGTCGGCGCTCTCGCGGGCCTGGATGGCCATGTGATTCGCCTGCTTGGCGTTGTCGGCGTTCTGGCGGGTCATGCTGGCCATTTCTTCGAGCGACGCGCTGGTCTCTTCGAGGGAGGAGGCCTGCTCGCTGGCGCCTTCGGCAAGCTGCTGGCTCGCGCCCGCGACCTGGCCGGAAGCCGAGGAGACCTGTTCGGAGCTGGAGGTCAGGCCTTCGATGATGCGCTTGAGGGCCGAGGTGATGCCGCGGGTGATGAAGAAGGCGAGCGCGATGCCGACGACGAGGGAGACGATCAGGCCGGCGATGACGGTGGCGGAAGCGCTGGAGAGGCTGGCTTCGGACTCCTTGCTGTTGGCGACGGCGGTCGAGAGGGCGCCGTTGAGCATCTCGCTGTCGATGGCCATGCAGGCCTGCGCGATCTCGGTGCGGCGCTTCGAGATCTCGATCATCTCGCGGAGCGAAGTCTGGATGATGAGGGAGAGGTCCTTCACCTGGGTGCCCGCGTCTTCGAGGGCGGCCAGGCGCTTGAGATCCTCTTCCTGCGTGGTGATGGCGCGGAGGTCGTTGAGCTTGGCGATCAGGGCTTCGTACTTCGGTTTGGCCCGGTCCAGATCGGAGGGGTCGCGGGTGGCGACGGCGTCCATGGCGCCCTGCATGTTCTCGTTCATCGCGTCCACGAGCGTTTCCATCTTGCTGATCTTTACGATGCGGTGGATGAGCACGGATTCCTCGGCCTTGTTCTTGATGTCCTGCTCCGACTTCTTGTACTGAAGCCCCAGGTATTCGGCGGTGACGCCCATGAAGCGGTCGCGCTGTTCCTTCATCTTCTTCAGAGACCCGGCGATCACCTTCCAGTGCTCGCCGGTGCGCAGGAATTCGGCGCGAAAGCGTTCGACGTTCTGCGCGAGCTGGCCCTGGTGTTCGCGGAACTTGACCAGTTCGGGGTGTGCTTCGGCGAAGGCGTCGGCGCTGTGCAGATGCGTGCTCAGAGCCTCGAAGGCCTTCTGGGCCTCTTCAAAGTGGCGCTGTTCGCCGGAGTAGGCGAAGACGCGCGCGGCCAGGTTGGCGTCGCGGAGGCCGGTATCGACGTCGTTGCAGACGTTCGTCTGCGGCATCTCGCGGTTGACCAGGCTGGACGCCTTTTCGGTGACGCTCCACATCGACGTGACCGCCACCAGGCCGACGATGACGATCAGGACCAGGAGGGTCACGAATCCCAGGGTGATCTTGGTTCCGAGTTTCATCTGCGCGAACATGTGCTTCTCCTCATTGGGTGTCTTCGAGTTTCCGAAAGCGTTCACCGGGTCAGGCCGCCGATTCCTCGGCCAATTCCGGCGCTTTGATCTGAGTCAGTTCCGTCTGGCCCAGCACCTTGTCGATGTCGAGCAGCATCACGACCTTGGCGCCGACCTTGCCCATGGCGAGGATGAAGTCGGTCCGCACGCTCGCGCCGAACGAAGGCGGCTCTTCGAGCTGGTCGGGGGAGATGTCGAGGACTTCGGAGACGTCGTCCACGAGCACGCCCATGGTCACGCGCGCGTCGCGCTGTTCGATGCGCACGACGATGATGCAGGTGCGGTCGGTGTCCTTGATGGTGTCGAAGCCGAACTTGCGGCGCAGGTCGAGCACCGGGATCACCTTGCCGCGCAGGTTGATCACGCCGCGGATGCAGTCGGGCGTGCGCGGCACCCGCGTCACCGTCATGATGCCGATGATTTCCTGAACCTTCAGGATCGCGACGCCGTACTCTTCGTTGCCCAGCTTGAACGAGAGGTATTTCCCCGCGCGCGCGCCGATGCCCTGCGATGCGTTCGATTCCCCGTCTTTCATGATGCCGCTCCTCTCCTTAAGGAATTCCTTCAGGCCGTGGCCAGGCAGGCCTGCGCTTCGGTCGCCGCGCCTGCGTTCGTTACCGAATGAGCCAGCCGCACCAGGCCGCTGACGTCCAGAATCAATCCCACGCTGCCGTCGGGCATGATCGCGCCGCCCGAAAGCCCCGGGAGTTCGCGCAGCGACTCGCCCAGGTTCTTGATGACGGTCTGCTGCTGGCCGAGCAGTTCGTCGGCAAAGATGCCCGCGCGGCGGCCGTCGTCTTCGACGACCACGATGAGTCCCCGGGTGAGATCTTCTTCCGCGCGGTCGATGTTGAAGAGCTTGTGCAAGCGGTAGATGGGAATCAGACGGTCCTGGAGCTTCAGCATCTCGCCTTCGCCGAGCACGGTCTCCACGTCGCCCTTGCCCGGGCGCACGGAGCGGACCA
>JAHCJK010000249.1 GCA_026184295.1 Planctomycetota bacterium | reverse complement strand
CTTGTGCGCGTCGTCCAACTTCAAAAGCGTCGTCATGGTTCGGCTGGTCCCGTTGTAAACGTGTGCAGGCCGGGCGCGCAGGGCCCGGCTGCCTGTGGAATATAATTGTTCCTGCGTTTTCCTCGACGGAAGAAAAATCGGGAGGGCCGCCCGGGGCGAGGTTACTTGAATTCCAGCTCGTTGATGAAGTACCAGGTGGAGATGTGGTTCTGCATGCGCAGGATGAAGTGCTTCTGCGGCGGGAATTCCAGGGTGAATTCGGCCCACTGGTTCCCGCCCTGGTACGGACCGCCCTTCTTGACCGACTTGCCGTCCATGTCCACGATCTCGATGGTCATGTTCTGCATCGCCGCGCCTTTCCAGCGCAGGCTGGTGAAGGGCTGGGCGCTGTGGACCTCGTAGACGACGTCGGTGCCCGTCTTCTGCTTGAAGTACGCCGGCTTGTTCGAGAACGGCGCCAGCGGATCGGCGGCCTCCATCGGCGGGAAGTTGTTGAAGCGCGCGCCGGCCTCGAACATCTGCATGCTCTCGTCGGCGCGGAAACTGAACTTGGGCTTGAAGGCCAGCGCGATCGCGTCCAGCCGCTCGCCCAGCAGCGTCTTGTTCCTGCGGAGCAGTTCCGTCGCAGCGAACTTCTCGCCGAATTCCTGGTAGACCGCTTCGGCTTCCTTCAGCTTCTTCGCCTCGAACAGCTTCTCGGCCTTCTCCCACACGCCCGACGCGAGCGCTTCCACCTCGCCCATCTCGGCCACTTTGATCATGTAGAGCGGCAGGTCCACCGTCTTCCCCGCGCCCGCTTCCTTCGCTTCCGTCAGGAGCCGCTTCGCGGCGGGCAGGTCGCCGTCGGCCAGGTAGGCCCGGCCCTTCAGGCGCGCGGATTCCGCGGGTTTGAGCTCCCCGGCCGCCGCGTGGGCGACCACGTCCTCGACGTGAAGCTGCTCCGCCGAGAGCGTCAGTTCCGGGCCGCCCTTGATCTTCAAGGTCAGGCCCTCGCGATCGGCCGCCGCCACCACGATGCCGCTGAACGTGCCGTTGCCCTTCCGCACGGTGATCTCTTCGCCGGCGCGCTTGCGCAAGACTTCGAGCGCCGAAAGGCGCATCCTGGCGAGCGCCTCGATGTCCGCTTGCTCCTGCTTCAACGCCTGCGTGGCCCCGGCGGGGCGCGCCTTCGCCTGTTCCTTTTTAAGGATGCCCAGGGCGGCCTCGTACTGGTGCTGCTTCAGCGGCGGGGCCATTTTTACCAGGACGTCCTTGATCTGCGCGTAAACCTGCTCGGGCGAATCGTCCGCGGCCTCCGGCGGCTTGGGCGGCGCGGGCTGGGCGGCGGGTTCGGGCGGAACGGGTTTCGCGACCGAAATCGTCGCCGGCGCGGGCTTGGCGGCGACGGGCCCGGGGGAAGGCGACGGCGCGCGGCGCTGAGCGGCCTGCGCTTCCAGCGTGGCCAGCAGCGTGCGCGCCTGGCCGGCCGCGGGCGACGAACCGTACTCGGCCAGATACCCTTTCAGGCTCCCGATCCTGCCGTCCAGGTCTTCCGGCGGATGCCCGGCAAAGGCCGCGATGCGCTCGAATTCCTTCTGCGCCATCTGATCCCTGGTAAGGGCCGCGGGCGCGGGCTTCTCCGGCGTCTCCTCCGCGGCCTTGCGCACCGGTTCCATGGGCGCCGGAGCCGGTGCGGCCGTGGGTTCGGCGGCGGTCTTCCGGGCCGGGGGAGCGCCCTTGCTGCTCGTCAGGAACACCACGGTCCCCAGCAGAAGAAGCACGCCCACGCCGCCCAGCGCCAGGACGCCTTTGGAATTGTTCTCGCGCGCGTGAACCGGATGCCGCTGCCCCGTGCCGTCGCGCAAAGGCACCCGCGGCCCGGTGGCGCCGTCGCGCACGGGCGCCATCGGCCCGCCCGTGCCCAGGCGGCCGGGTTTGCGCGTTCCGGTAAAGGTGTTGCGGCCCCCGGACGCCGAGCGGTTGCGAAGGCCTTCCATCTTCTCGACCAGGGCCGCGGCCGTCTCGGGCCGCTTCTCCTTTTCGCGCGCCATCATCGACGCGATCAGCCGGCTGGTGGGTTCGCTCACGTCCGGGTTGGCGTGATGCGCCAGCGGGAGCTTGGCCGTCAGGTGCTGCGTCATGATCACGGCCGCGTTGTTGCCCTGGTACGGCGTCTTGCCCGTCAGCAGGTGGAACATGGTCGCGCCGAGCGCGTAGATGTCGGTGCGGATGTCGATCTGGTCGTTCTCGCCGCGAATCTGTTCGGGCGACATGTAGAACGGCGTGCCCACGGCCTTCCCGGCCTGCGTGAGCGCCGCGTTCTCGCCTTCGCCGCTGGCCCGCTTGGCCAGGCCCAGGTCCGCGAGTTTGACCGCGCCGTCCTTGCCGACCAGGATGTTGTCCGGCTTGATGTCGCGGTGCACGATGCCCGCGCGTTCGGCGCATTCCAGCGCGCGGGCCACGTCGAGGCTGATCTCCAGGACGCGCTCTTCGGGCAGCGTCTTTTCCTGATTGAGGATCTTCTGCAGCGACGCGCCGTCGATGAACTCCATCGCGAAATACCAGAGCTGCGTGGCCTCGTCGCGGCCCACGTCGATCCCCTGGACGATGTTGGGATGGTTGAGCTTGGCCGAGGTCTGGGCTTCGCGCTTGAAGCGTTCGATGAACTGTTCGTCCGCGGCGATCTCCGGCGGCAGGATCTTCAGGGCGACCATGCGGTCCAGCGAGATCTGGCGCGCCTTGTAGACCGCGCCCATGGCCCCCTGCCCAAGTTTTTCGATGATATCGAAGTTGCCGATCTTTGGAGGATGGGAAGAAGCGGTGGCCATAGGGTTCCCGAGTGGATTCGCCCAAGGTTAGACGAGAATCCGGAAAATATGCTGGGGGAATCGCCCGATTTTAACCACGATCTGCGGCGGAACGTGCCTGCCTGCACGTGTGCCGCCGCGCCGCGTTGGGGCGTGATCGGTTCCACACACGGCCCTTACATTCAGTACCGAAAGATACAAAAAAGTCCTTGCTTTCCGCCCGGCGCAGGGTAATTATGTACTCAAGAGTACAGAACGAACGGGAGCAAGGGGCGGTACAGCGAACAAGGAGGAGTCAGTCATGTCGAAGAAACTGGAAGGCAAGGTCGCGGTGGTGACGGGCGCCTCGAAGGGCATCGGGGCCGCGATCGCGCTGCACCTGGCCGAAGAGGGCGCGGCGGTGGTCGTCAACTACGCCTCGAGCAAGGAAGGCGCCGAGCGCGTGGTCGCCGAGATCAAGGGCAACGGCGGCAAGGCCGTCGCCGTGCAGGCCAACCTCGCGCAGGAAGCCGACATCCGCCGGCTCTTCGCGGAAACCCAGCAGGCCTTCGGGCGGCTGGACATCCTGGTCAACAACGCCGGCGTCTATCAGTTCGCGCCGCTTCAGGAAGTGACCGCGGACCTCTTCCACAAGCAGTTCAACGTGAACGTGCTCGGCCTGCTGCTGGCCTCCCAGGAAGCCGCGAAGCGCTTCGGACCCGAAGGCGGCAGCATCGTGAACGTCAGCTCGGTGGTGGCCACCGCCTCGTTCGCGAACAGCTCGATCTACAGCGCGACCAAGGCGGCGGTGGACTCGATCACCCGCACCCTGGCCTCCGAACTCGGGCCGAAAAAGATTCGCGTCAACGCCGTCGCGCCGGGCATGGTGGAGACCGAAGGCCTGCACTCGGCCGGCTTCGCGGAGAGCGATTTCCGCAAGCAGATCGAGACGGCCACCCCGCTCGGCCGCATCGGCCAGCCGCGCGACATCTCCGGCGCCGTGGTCTACTTCGCCTCCGACGACTCGGCCTGGACCACCGGCCAGTCGCTGAAGATCTCCGGCGGCAACAACGGCTAAGCGGACGGCCAAGCACCAACCAAGAAGAACCAAAAACCAAGAACCAAGAACCAAATGGAGCGGGCGGCCAAGGCCGCCCGCTCTTTTTTAGAGGCTATGCCGTTCTCCGTGCCTCCGTGTCTCCGTGGTTAAACCGCCCCCAGCACGGCCAGCACCTCCGCGGCCTTCGCGGCCTCGGCGATCTCCAGCGCCGTGCGCCCGTCTCCGGCGACGGCGTGCGCGTCCGCTCCGCGCGCGAGCAGCAGCTTGGCCAGCGCGGCGCGGTTCTTCAAGGCGGCGCAGTGCAGCGGCGTGGCCTGCGGCAGGTCCCACTGGTCGAGGCGGCGCGCGACCGACGCGGGGTCTTCGGCCAGGCGCGCGCGGGCGTGCGCAGCCAGGCCGAAGCAGATGGCGTCGTGCAGGTCGATCTTCGCGTGCGCGCGCATCCAGGCGAGCACCTTCTTCTGCTTGCCGTGGTCTGCCCACGAGTACGGCGTGGCGTGGAACGGATTCTCGCGGTTGCTCAGGCTCGCGCCGCGCGCGACCAGGCGCTGCACCATCGGCAGGTCGCCTTCGATGGCCGCGCGGTGCAGGGCCGCGCCGTTGTTCACGCCGGTGATCTCCCAGTTGCCGTCCTTTTCGAGCAGAAAGTTCACGGCGTCGCGGCAGCCGCGGACGTACGCGAAGAGCAGTGCCAGGCCCACCGCGTCGCGTTCGCTTAGCGCGCGGCCCTTGCGCACCGGAGGCTCTTTCAGGGCGCCCTGGTCATCGAAGCAGTCGCGCAGAAGTTCCATGCGCCCGAGCGCGGCGGCGACGATCACGTCGGCCTTCGCGCCGAGTTCGAGCATCCGTTCGGCGGCGCGCGGAGCGTGGTTGGCCAGCGGCCCGGTCAGCGCGTCGGGGCTCGCAAGGTCCAGCTTCACGCCGTGGCGCATCAGGACGTCCATCAGCGGCCCGGACGCGCCCGCGTCGCTCGCCTGCTTGCTGGTGACGATCAGGCCCATCGTGGTGCCCTGATTCGGCCCGCAGGTCGTGGCGTGCGGGTCGGCGCCGGCCTCGATCAGCGCCTGCGCGATCTCGGCGATGTTGCCCGGCAGCGGCACGCGGAAGGGATTGCCCGCCACGTGATGCAGCAGCGTCGCGGCCGTGAAATAGTGGAACGGCGGCTTCAGGTTCCCGCGCGCCGCGGCCAGGCTGGGATCGGCGGCGAGCATCTGCTTCAGCTTGGCCAGGTCGCCCGCGTCCAGCGCGGCGACGGCTTCGTCGAAGCGCGGATGCGGCTTGAATCTCGCGACCTTCGCGCCGATCGCGGCGTGCTGCTTCAAGTGCGCCCAGTCGCGCAGGCCGTATTCGCGCGCGAGCACGAACTGCGCGGCGGCGAGCGCGAGCTTTCCTTCGGCGTGCGCGCGTTCGGCCTTCGGCTTGGGCAGATGCGCGGAGACGCGGGCGGCGGCGGAGCGCTTGCCGGCGCGGAAATCCTTCGCGAGTTCGCGGGCTTGGAGCTTGAGCTGGACCAGACTGGGGCGGGGCGGCAGGGTGCGGACGGGCATGAACGGCCTCCTTTCGTGAAGCGCCCGCTGGTCCGCGTTCGGGCCGAAAGAAGGGGTCAGGTTGTACCGCGACGGCACAGGCGGGACTCGGTCCCTTTCCGCGGACGGGAAGCGCCCTGCGCGCTCAGGCCTCTTTTAGTGAATCGCGCCGGCTTCGTCAAGCCTGCGTAAGGCCTTGAGTCTCCGTTGCTTCCAGTTTTCTCGAAAATGTTGCCTGGGGCGCGGCAGGCCGGCCCGTCATGCCTTCGACGTATATATAAGGAGAGGACCATGCGCGTTCGAGGCGGGACCCGCTGCGCTCTGGGGCTGATCGCCGTGCTGGCCGGCGCGGCGGCCGGGGGCGCGGACGTTCCCGCTGATCCAAGCGGCCCCGCGAGCGCCCCCGCCGAACTCAAGGACTCCGAAGCGCAGTTCAAGGAATCGCTCGCCGCATTCTGCGCCATCGTCGCGAAGACGCCCGAGGCCGCGCCGGTGCCCGTCGCGCTGGGCGGCTGGGCGCCGCTGCAGACGCCGGCCTGCGCGATCACCGGCCTCGTACTCCTGGGCGAAGGCAACACGCTCACCTCTGGGCCCTACGCCGCGCACCTCGCCAAGCTCGAAAAGTTCGTGCTGCTCTCCTCGCAAGCGCTGCTCGCGCAGGACGGTTCGCACGACTGTTGGGCGCTCAGCTTCGCCATCGTCTTCCTGGCCGAGGTCTACCGCGTCCATCCGACCGCGGACCTGCGCGAGCACCTTTCGCTCCTGGTCAAGCGCCTGGAGAGCGGGCAGGAGGGCGAGAAGGGCTGGCGTCACAGCCTCAAGCCGCAGAAGGACGAGAAATACGGCTCGTTCAACGGCGTGACCGTCTGGTGCGCGGCCGCGCTGGCGCTGGCCAAGGAACAGGGCATCGCCGTGGACGAGGCCAAACTCGCCACCGCGATTGCGGGCTTGCGCAAGAGCATCGGAAAATTCGGCGGCACGAATTATTACTCTTACGCGCCCACCACCGTCGGGCCGGGGCGCTCGGCCGCGGTCTGCTGGGTGCTGAAGCGCTTCGCCGAGACGCCCGGCGCGGAGGCCGAGCGCGCGCTCGGGTTCTTTCTCCGCAACGCCGCGTACGCGCACGAAGGCCACGGCTCGCAGGTGATGAACTTCGCCTGGGCCGCGCTGGCGGCCTCGGTCTCGGGCCCCGAAGCGTCCGCGAATTATTGGAAGGAAGAAGCCAAGGTCCTGCTCGGCGAGCGCCAGAAGGACGGGACCTTTCTCCACCACGCGTGGCGCGACTTCGGCTACCAGGATTCGGCCGGAACCGGCAAGCCGATCGAACGCACCGACAACACCACCTGGCCCGACAAGATGTACGGCGATGCCTGGGCGAACGCGTGGATGCTCTTTACCTGGCAGGCCGGCCTCGGGCGCAGCGTGTTGGCGAAGAAGCTCCCGCCGCCCGCCGCGCCGAAGGACGACGCGCAAAAGTCCGCTCAGGACGAAGCCTGGAAGACCGCCGCCGCCGAAGCCGAGGCCCAGATTCAGGCCGGCAAATCCGCCGAAGCCGCGAAGCAACTCGACGCGTTGCTCAAGGACCGCCCCGGCGTCGCGGAACTCCACCGCCTGCGCGCGCTCGCGTACATTCCCGCGCTGGCGCAGAAGCCCGGCGCGATCCTCTTGAAAGAACTGGCCGACGGAAAGAACGGCTGGGGCGCCGCCAACGAGGCCGCCGCGCTCGGCTGCCTGAACCGCGCCCTGAGCGCCAAGGAAGGGAAGGGCCTGGTGCCCGACGCCTTCGACGCCGGCGTCCAGCTCCTGATCGCGCGCATCCACGGACGGCGGCTGATCGTCTCGGCCACCTCCGCGCCGGCTTCGCCCGCGTGGGTGCCGCTCTACAACACCTTCGTGCGCAGCATCGACGCGCCGATGAAGAACGCCGCGACGCAGATCGAAGCAAGCCTGGTCGCGCAGGGTGTGCTCCACTTCCTGCCCAAAAAGACGACCCCGGCCGGGCGCTAGGCCTTGCCGTCCGGCAGCGAAC
>JAHCJK010000248.1 GCA_026184295.1 Planctomycetota bacterium | reverse complement strand
ACACCGCCTGGCTGCACGGCATCAGCTACGACGAGCAGCTCCCGTTCCTCGACTACGCCTTCAGCGAGGAACCCAACAAGCCCGGCACGATCAACAAACACGGCGCCGCGATCACCCGCGCGCGCACCTTCAAGACCGCGCGCGCCTTCGACGTCGCGATCCAGACCTACCACCACGGCGGGCACGCCGGGCGCTACGAACTCTCCCTGGCCGAGAACCTCGCCTTCAATCCCCGGGGCCTCGGGCACTTCGGCACGCCCTTGAAAGGCTTCTGGGCGCCCGGGCAGGCGGGCCTGGCCGAACAGGAAGGGGAACAGAAACTGGCCAAGCAGTACCTCGATTTCTACCGCGCGCACCGCGAACAGCTCTTCGTGGAGACGCGCTCCCTGGCCAGCGTGGCCGTCTACCGCGATACCGAAAGCCTTGCGTACAATTGCGTCGAAACGCACCTGAGCCAGGTGAACGTCGAACAGGCGCTGATCGAACGCAACATCCCCTTCGACCTCGTGTACCCGCGCCACCTCGAAGACCTCGCGCGGTACCGCGCCGTGATCCTGCCCAACAGCGAATGCCTGAGCGACGCGGCCGTCGCGAAGCTCCACGCGTACGTGCAGGCCGGCGGCGGGCTGCTGTGGACCGAACAGACGGGCGTCTACGACGACTGGCGGCGCGTGCGCCCCGAACCGGCGCTGAAGGCCTGGCTGGGCGACGCCCCGGCCGGACTGCCCGCACGCGGGACGTTCGGCAGCGGCAAGGTCGCGTACCTGCCGGTGCTCGACCATGTCGAACAGCCGTCCACCAAGCCCGAGGTCTGGTACGTCTTCAACGAATACTGGGCCGCGCCGCGCAACACCGCGGACTTGCTCGACGCGCTGGCCTACGTCGCGGGCCCGATGCCCTACGCGGTGCAGGCGCAGAGCGGCCGGCCGGTCGTGGAAGCCGTCGCCACGCCCTGCGGCGCGACGGCCGTCCACGTGCTCAACATGGATACGGAGCAGCCGATCTGCGGGCTGGAAGTCCGCCTCTACCGGGAGGAGGCCCCCCGGGAAATCCTGCCGCTCTCCCCGACCTGGAACTACCAGCCGATCCCGTTCGAATACGACGAGGCCGCCCGGCAGGTCCGGTTCCGCTTTGAGGAACTGCCCCGGTACGCGGTCTTTAAAGTGCTGTAAGTCCTTGCGGGAGGCCCGAAAGTTCACCTATTGAGTTATTTTGAAAGTGTGGCATACTAACATTTTGCATACTAAATCGTCCCTTTGGGAGTGGGTGGAACGTCAGAACGTTGGAAGGGACCCATTCATGATCAAACGACATCGGATTGCCGCGGCCGCCCTGGCGGCGCTCAGCTTGGGCGCGATGGGCTGTTCGAGCACCAAGTACGCCGAACGGAAGGTCAACGAGCCGTTCGCGGACTCGACGTTCTCGGGCTTCGGCGACCAGAACGGCAAGGACAGCGAACGCAAGACCGCCAAGTACGACCCGATCTCGGACGACACCGCGCCGGTCAAGGCCGTCGATACGCTCGTGGAACAGCTCCAAAGCCCCGAGCGGCACGTGGCGATTCCGGCGGAAGACGAACTGCGCTACTGGGCCACCAAGCAGGGCGTGCCGGCGGTGATCGTCGATAAGGTCCGCCCGCTGCTGAAGCATCCGCGCATCGAAGTCCGTGCCCCCGCCCTGCGCCTGACCATCGCGTTCGGGCAGAAGCGCAGCCTGGGCGACCTGATCGAGGTGCTGGAAGACACCGAGTACGGCATGCGCTCGACGGCTTTCAAGGCCCTGAAGGCGAAGGCCAGCTACGATTTCGGCTACAACCCCGCGGGAGGCGAACTGGCCCGCGCGCAGTCCATCGAAAAGTGGCGCCAGTGGTTCAAGGAAGAGACGAACCCCGAGAAGGCCAAGACGCCCGAAGACCCGCTCCAGGAAACCGTCGAGCCCCAGAAGTCGGCCAAGGCGGCTCCGATGGAAGCGGCGCCGGCCTCCAACTTCCTGCCGCCCCGCGAGGATCCGCAGCCGGCGGGCGTGGACACGGCCAAGGCCAACGGGCCGAATGAAGTGGTCCTCCCCGCGCCCCGCGGCCCCGAAGAGACCCGCTGACCGAAGGGCCCCGACGCATCGACTCATGTTAGCCGCGGGCTGGATCAACCCATTTCAAGCGCCGGGCCGGTGGCGCCGCGCCAACCTGCACACGCATACCACGGCGTCGGACGGCAAGGTCTCGCTCCAGGAGCGCGTCGATGAGTACGCGCTGCAGGGGTACGACGTCCTGGCCGTCACCGACCACCACGCCGTCACCGATTTCGCCGGCCTGATCGATCCCGACGCCATGCTCGTGCTGCCCGGCGCGGAACTCCACCCCGCCAACCCGTTCGGCGGCTCGACCTACCATCTGATCTGCCTGGGCCTGGACCGCAACCTCGACGCCAAGCGCGCCGCGCACCCGCAGGAGATCATCGACGGCGTCAACGCGCGCGGCGGCGTGGTCTTTCTCGCCCATCCGTACTGGTGCCGCCACGGCCTCAGCGACCTCGGCCCGCTGCAGCGCTACGCCGGCGTGGAAGTCTACAACTACAACTGCGCCAGCGACGGGCGCGCCGACAGTTCCGCCAACTGGGACGAACTGATCAACCGCGCGGGCCTCTGTTCGGGTATCGCCAACGACGACTGCCACGACCCGGCCGCGGCCAAGACCGACACCTTTGGCGCCTGGACCTGGATCCGCGCCGAGACCCTGACCGCGGACTCGGTGCTGGCCGCCCTGCGCGGCGGCCTGAATTACGCCTCCTGCGGCCCGGAGATCAAATCGCTGAGCGTCGAGGACCACGCGCCGCGGACCGCGGGCGGCCCCGGCGCGCGCACCCACCGCATCCGCGTGGCGACCTCGCCCGTGCGCGACATCTACTTTCTCTCGGACATCTCCGGCGGGCACGCCACGGCGCGCGACGGCCGGTTGCTGGAAGAAGCCGAGTTCGTCGTGCGGCAGGGCGCGCGGTACGTGCGCGTCGAGGCCGTGGACGTGGACGGCCGCAAGGCCTGGCTCAATCCGGTGCCCTTTACGTGGTAAGCGCGCGCAGGCACCTCCGCGCGGGCGCGCTGGCGCTGGCGCTCCTGCTGGCGGGGCTTTCCGCCGCGGAACCGGCCGCGCCCGAGGCCGAGGCCGTCCCGGAAGTGACCGCGTCGGCCGGGAGTTGGCTGGGCGCCGCCGAGAAAGGCCAGTGGGCGCGCGCGCGCGTCACGCTCGCCACCGGCCCGGGGCGCACGCTGACGGTCCAACGCGAACAGAAGGTCACGCAGGTGACGGTGGACGCGCAGGGGCGGCACGTGACCGTCGCGAGCACCGTCGCCAGCGGCGGCAACGACGAGAAGCACGAGCAGCGCTTTCTGGCGCCCGCCGGCCCGCACGAGGCCGAGCCCGAACCGGCCGCCGAGAAGGCCGCCGGCGAGACCCTGACCGTCGCGGGCGCGAAGCTCGCCTGCGAAGTTACCGTGCGCAAGCTGGATCCGGCCGGCCCCGCGCCGCACGCGGTCAAGACGTGGACCTGCGCGCAGGTGCCCCTGGGCGGGCTGGTGCGCGTGGAACACGACGGCAAGCCGGTCTTCGAACTGCTCGACTTCGGCCCCCGCAAGTGACCGCCGTTACAAGCTGACGGCCTCTCCGGTTTCCATGCTCTCGTTGGCGGCCATGGTGACGCGGTGCGTCTCGTACGCGTCGGCGTAGGAACAGCAGACGCCCGAAGGGCTGCCGCTCTTCACGGCGTCGATGAACTTGCGGTCCTCGTCTTCGTAGGGCTTGTTGGCGTTGCGGTAGACTTCCTCGCCCTTCTCGTGCTTCACGCGCAGTTCGCCGTTGTTGTGGCTCAGGGTCATGCCGTCGAGCAGCAGGTCCAGGCCGACGCGGAAGCCCTGCGGCGAGAGGTGCCCGGAAGCGATGGAGCAGACCGTGCCGTGGTCGAAGGTGAGCACCGCGATCGAGTTGTCGTGGACGTCGTGCTAGTCCACGCGCTTGCCGGCGATGCCCTTCGCGCCCGAGGCGTAGACTTTGACGACCTTGCCGCCGATCAGGTAGCGCGCGATGTCCACGATGTGGGTGGTCTGCTCGTTGAGCTGCCCGCCCGACATCTTCTGCTGCCGCCACCACGCCGCGCCGGGCATCCCGCCCACCCAGTAGCCGTACGCGGCCGAGACCGGCTTCGTGCCGATCAGTTCCTGGGCTTTCTTGGTCACTTCGCAGGCGCGCCAGTTGTAGCCCACGGCGGAGACGATCTTCGCCTTGCGCACGGCCTCGTGAATCTCGCGCGCCTTCTCCAGCGTGGTGCTGAGCGGCTTCTCGACGAAGAGCGCCTTCTTGCGCGCCGCGACCATCAGTTCCTGGTCGGCGTGCGCGAAGGGCGGCACGCAGACGTACACGGCGTCCAGGTCCTCGTGGTCGAGCATCGCCTTGGCGTCGGTGTAGGCCTTCGCGCCGTACTCGGCGGCGGCCTTTTCCACGCCTTCCTTGTTCACGTCGCAGAACGAGACCAGCTTCACGTCCTCCCACTTCGAGAGGTGTCCGAGGTGCGCCCAGCGGGCCACGCCGCCGACGCCGATAAAGCCCACGCGGACCTGCTTCGCTTTGGATTTGGCCATGACGCTGCGATCCTTTTTCCTGGGGGTTGGCGGGCACGTGCCGAGATGGAAAAAAGCTTGTCCCAAGGGCCCTGAAATACAAGCGGCGGCCCGGAGGCCGCCGCGGTACGTCGGAGTCGAAAGCGTCGCGGGCCGCGGCGTCAGGGCGTCGCGGATTCCTTGTTCAGCAGGTCCTTCTTGTCCTTGTTGGTCTCCCACCACTTGAGCCACGCGTCCTTGCCGCTCAGATTGGTGCGGGCCAGCACCTTCAGGCCCTCGACGACTTCCGCCTGGACCTTGGCGTCTTCCGACTGCAGGCAGTCCATGAGCGTTTCGAGCGCCGGGCGGTCGCCGCGGCGGACCAGGGAGTCCACGCCCGACTTCACCACGCCGACCTCGCTCTCCTTGCGCAGGGCGTGCGAGAGCGTCTTCAGCGCGTTGTCGCCGCCGCGCCAGGCCAGCGTGGCGTAGACGTCGCGCCGGACCTCGGGGAACTCGCTCTTCGCGGCCAAATCCAGCCCGGGGAAGACCGCGGCCGGGTCGGCGATGCTCGCGAGCACGTCCACGCCCTGGCGGCCGAACTTCGGGTCGATGGTGGACTGCACGGCCTTGCCGAGCGACTCGATGGCGCCTTCCAGTTCCTTCACGCCTTCGGCGGTGCGGATGGCGACCTCGTACTTGACCAGAATCTGCGCGCGTTCCTTCACGGCTTCCTCGCGCAGGCGGACCTTCGCTTCCATGGCGGCGCGCTTTTCGGCGTCCTGCTTGGCCGCCTCGGCCTCCGACTCCTGGTTCAGGCGCAGGCGTTCCTCGGGGGTCACCCACTTGCCGTCCGGCATGCGCACCAGGCCCATCTCGTCGCGCGCGATGCGGCTGGCCTTGCGGTGGTCGGGGTCGGTGCGCAGAATGCGCAGGACGATCTCGTTGCGCCGCTGCGTCTTGCGCAGCAGGTCCACCCACTTTTCGCCGATGGCGAAGAGGCCGTCCACGTCGTCCGGCGCGGTCTGCTGTTCCATCAGGGTCAGGCCCTCGAACCAGGCCTTGGAGCGCAGGGTCAGGAACTGGTCGTGCTCGTTGAAGTTGCGCAGCGCCTGCTCGAGAATCTTGGTGATGCGCGCGCCCAACTCCATCATGCCGTTGGCGTCCTTGCGCTTCTCCAGGGCTTCCAGGCGGTTCTTGCAGAGCACCAGGTCTTCGGGCAGGCGGGCGACTTCGACGAGGTTCATCTCGACGCCGGTGCCGGCCTTGTTCTCGCGCAGCTTGCCGCAGAGCCAGATGTTGTCCATCCGCTGGAGGGTCTTGAACTCCTTCAGCTTGGCCTCCTCGAGGCAGATGATCTTGCCCTGCGCCTGGAAGAGCACGACGTCCTTGCCGTTCAGGTGGCTGAACTTGGCCTCGAAGCAGACGTCGGAGTTGTCGATGACCAGTTTGGTCAGGAGGATGTCGGCCGTCGTGAGGCGCCAGCGGCGGTTCTGGTACTCGATCTCGTAGACCTTGGTGCCGTCGGGGAGCGGGATCTCCTTGCGCGGGAGTTCGTCCGGGTCGATGGTCGGCATGGCGGCCCAGCCCTGGGCGCACAGCAACATCAGGATCATCCCACCTAGGAAGCGTCGCGCGAAGATCATGGGCGGCTCCTTTGCTTCTGCTTTCGCGTGGCCGGACTACTCCGGCTTCAGCGTGCGCACGCAGGCTTCCAGCGCGCGGGCGTTCTTGGACCACGTCGAGGACCGGCAACCCACCTTCACGATCAGCGTGTAGCCGGGGTATTTGATCCAATAGATCGCATTCCGCTGCTCGTTGGCCTCGGGCAGGATTTTGGCGCGCGCCGTGAACTCCGCCCGCAAGGCCTTGTTTTCGCCGATCTTGCCCCAGTTCGGGTTCTGCACCAGCTTGGCATTCGCGTCTTCATCTTCCAAGGCTTTGAGCAGTTGCGGCCCCAGGACCAGGTGAAGGTTATCCGGTATCTCCTTTTCCAGGCGCTTGATGTCTACAAACATCATCTCCGGGTCCTTTTGGAAGGTCGCTTCGGTGCAGTTGCTTGCCGTGATCAAGCTGTCCGGCAACGGCTCGGCCATCGGCTTGATCCCCTTCGGCACCTGAATCGTCCCGGCGCCCTCGACGCGTATCCGCTCTCCCAATTCGACGTCCTTCAGCAAGGCCAGGTCCGGCCAATCTCCCAATTTCAGCTCGGCGGCGGGCTTTTCTTCCGGGGCCGGCGGCGTTGCACCTGTGTTGATGCGGGAGAGCAGCAGCTTCGCCTTGCAGCCTTCGGTGACGACCATCACGTCCGGGCGCCCGTCGGAGTTCAGGTCGGCCACGCCCACGGTGCCTTCCAGCGTGCCCAGCCCGTCGTAGACCGGACCCGGTTCGAAACCTTCGGGCGTGCGGAAGTAAAGCCGAACGCTGTCGCGCATGACCAGGACCAGGTCGTCCAGGCCGTCCAGATTCCAGTCGCCGGTGGCCATCGCCTGCGCGAGCGCGTCCACCTGCAGCGGCGGTTCCTTGGGATCGGATTCGAAGCGCCCGTCCCGTTCGGCCATGGTGACGATCTCGCTCGATTTCTCGCCGGCCAGCAGCACCAGGCGCCTGCCGCCCGCGGCGTCGCTGCGCGCCACCACGGCCCCGCCGATCCACTTGCCCGACGCGGCGGCCGAAAGCGCCGGCGTCGCGGGCGCGCCGTTCTTGACCGCGATGAACGCGACCGGCTTCGGGGCCAGCGGCATCACGGCCACGAAGCCTTCGCCGACCGTCTGGGATTTCCAGGGCATCAGCCAGCCTTTGGGACCGACGGCCGGCA
>JAHCJK010000247.1 GCA_026184295.1 Planctomycetota bacterium | reverse complement strand
CTGCATGGCCTTTATGCCCGATGCCGTGGTGATGGAACGCGCCCGCGGCGGCGAGATCACCAAGCTTTACCTGCCGCTGCGCCCGGTGGAAGCCCCCGACGCGCCGCTCGCCAAGGTGGTCCTGGCGACGAACGACGAAAAGCTGATCGCGCTCTTCCGCGAACTCGACGCGGTCCCCGCGGCCGATTTCGCCGCGTTCGTGGACGAACACCGCGCGCGCCTGCAGTTCCCCATCGGCTGCCGCGGCCTGGTTCACTGCGGCCTGGCCGGGCAGGACGACCAGCGCGCCAAGATTCAGGAAACCGCCCGCGACCTCAGCGAGGACTTTGTCGTGATCGAAGACGGCCAGGAGCCGTCGCTCTTCGTCAGCCTGATCCTCTTCGTTCCCGGCCTGCTGCTGCTGCTGGGCGTGATCGCCGCCGCCAAGCCCGCGGAAGAAGCGCCGGCCGCCGAAGCCGCGCCGGTATCTCCGTAGTCCCGGCCGGACCTGTTCACCGGGGCAATACCAGCGGCGCTCCCAGTCTCCGTGGCGAACAGCCCCGGCGCGCTGGACAGCCACGGCGGGGCGCTCATAATGTTTTCGTAGCTTCCCAAACCAAAACCCTGGAGACGACTGCGATGCCGCTGGTCGACAAGCCGCTGCCGGAACTCAAGAAGTACGAGGGGCGCAACCCCTGCCCGAAGGACTTCGACGCGTACTGGGACGCGGGGCTGGCGGAGATGCGCGGCATCGACCCCAAGCCGGAGCTGAAGCCGGGGCCGTTCCAGCCGCCCAACGCGGAATGCTTCGACCTGTACTTCACCGGGACGTTCGGCGCGCGCGTGCACGCGAAGTACCTGCGCCCGCGCAACGCGCCCAAGGGCGCGAAGCATCCCGTGATCCTGCAGTTCCACGGGTACAGCGGATCGAGCGGCGACTGGTGGGACAAGCTTTCGTGGGTCGGGCAGGGCTACTGCGTCGCGGCGCTGGACTGCCGCGGCCAGGGCGGCAAGTCCGAAGACGCGGGCGGCGTGGCGGGGAACACGCTGCGCGGGCACATCATCCGCGGGCTCGACGATCCCGATCCCCGCAAGCTCCTCTTTAGAAACATCTACCTCGACACGGCCATGATGGCCCGCGTGGTGCTCGGCTTCCCCGAAGTGGACGCGAACCGCGCCGGCGCCACGGGCGGTTCGCAGGGCGGCGGCCTGACGCTGGCCTGCGCCGCGCTGGAACCCCGCGTCAAGCGCGCCGCGCCCGTCTTCCCGTTCCTGTGCGACTACCAGCGCGTCTGGGAAATGGACCTGGCCAAGGGCGCCTACGAAGAACTCGCGACCTACTTCCGGCTCTTCGATCCGCGGCACGAACGCGAAGCGCAGATTTTCGAGAAGCTCGGCTACATCGACAACCAGCATCTGGCGAAGCGCATCAAGGCCGAGGTGCTGATGCCGGTGGGCATGATGGACACGATCTGCCCGCCGTCCACGCAGTTCGCGGCGTACAACAAGATCACGTCGAAGAAGGACGTGGTGATCTACCCCGACTACGGGCACGAAGGGCTGCCGGGGCTGAACGAGATCATCTTCAACTTCATGCGGGAGCTGTAAGCGTGGCGGATATTCTCTGCGTCGGCAACGTGGTCGTGGATGCGGTGGGCGTCGGCGTGGACGAGATCCCCGCCGAAGGCAGCCTGGCGCTTTTCGACCGCGTCGAACTGCATCTGGGCGGCTGCGCGGCCAACGCCGCGATGAGCCTGGCGCGGATGGGCCTGAAGGTGGGGCTGGCGGCGAAGGTCGGCGACGACGGCATGGGCGAATTCGTCCGCGGCGTCTTTACCAAAGCCGGCGCGGATTGCCGCGGGCTGGTGGTGAGCAAGGACAAGCGCGAATCGACCTCGTACTCGTTCATCATGCTGCCGAAGGGCGGCAACCGGCGCATCCTGCACACGCTGGGCGCGAACGCGACGCTGGGCCCGAAGGACATCTCGCCGAGCCTCTTTAAAGGCGCGAAGTGGGTCGCCGCGCTGGGGCTGACGCTGCTGCCGGGGCTTTTCGGCAAGGACCTGGCGAAGGTGCTGAAGGCCGCGCGCAAGGCCGGCGCGAAGACCGCGGGCGACACCGCGAACAACAACCGCATGTCCGACTGGTCGCCGGTCTTCAAAGGCTGCTGGGAACACTTCGACGTCTTCTTCCCCAGCGAGGAAGAAGCGAAGCGCATCGCCGGGGACCGGCCGCCGAAGGACATCTGCCGGTTCTTCCGCGACCGCGGCGTGGGCGTGGCGGGCGTGAAACTGGGCGAACACGGCTGCGCGGTGATGACGGCCGACGCCTACGAAGCGATCCCCGCGTTCAAGGTCAAGGCCGTGGACACGCTCGGCGCGGGCGACAACTTCATGGCCGGCTTCCTGGCCGGGATGCTGAAAGGGCGTTCGCCCTTCGACGCCGCGCGCCTGGGCTGCGCGACGAGCGCGCACTGCGTCCAGGCCGTCGGCGCTACGACGGGCATCCCGAAACTTTCGGTCATCGAAGCCTTCATGAAAAAGCGGACGCGCGCGCGCTAGGCCTTGACCGGCTTGCCGTCCGGGCCGACCCAGACCGGAGGGCTCCCGTCGGCGTAATGTTCCTTCTTGAAGATCGGGACGCCGGTCTTGAGCGTGTCGATGAGCCAGCGGCAGCCGTCGAAGGCCGCGGCGCGGTGCGGCGCGCTGACCGCGATGGCCACGCTGGTCTCCCCGATTTCCAGGCTGCCGAGGCGGTGGTGCATCGTCGCGGCGGCGAGCCCGAAGCGTTTGATCGCGTCGTGGACGAGCTTTTCCATCGCCTTGTGCGCCAGTTTTTCCTGGGCTTCGTATTCGAGCCGCAGGACCTGCTTGCCGCCGTGGTGATCGCGCGTCGTCCCAAAAAAAGTGACCACCGCGCCGGCCTCTTCGCGTTCGACGCTGCGCGCGACGGCTTCGAGGTCGAGCGGCTGGTGCGTGACGAGGACCTCGGGCACGCGCCCGGGGATCGGGATGTGCCGCCGCGTGGTGGCGTTGGGATTGGACATCGTCAGCCTCCCCCGAAGGGCGGGAACAGGTCGAGCGTATCGCCGTCGCGCAGCGCGTCGGCCGGCCGGGCGAACTCGTCGTTGAGCGCCGCCTGCAAGGTCGCGCGAAGTCCGTCGAGCGCCGGATACGCGGACGCGAAGCGTTCCAGCGCGAAGGCCACGGTGGCCCCGGCGGGGAATTCGAGCGCCTCCGCCGCGCGTCCGGTCTTCTCGCGCAGCAGCGCATGGTATCGAAGCGTGACCTTCATGCCGACAGGAGAACGCCAGGGCGCAAGCGGGTCAAGTGCGGCTCCGGCGCGCTCGCGGGTGCGCGGTGCAAAAGCGCCTCTACGCCAGCGCCCCGCCGCACGACGACCCGCTGCCGGCGGTACAGCCGAAGCAGTGCTTGGCGGTCGCGATGGGGCGCGCGCGCAGCGCGGCGGGGTCGAAGTCGCGGATGTGGCGCGGCAAACCGTCGCGGACCGGAAGGTTCAGGGCGAGGTTGAAGTCGCAGTCGAAGAGCGTGCCATCCCAGCGCACGCTGATCTGGTGGCGGCACATCAGCGCGGGCACGGTGGCCGCGTTGAATCTCGTTTCGAGCAGTTCCTGGTAGGCGCCGGCGCGCTGCTGGCGGGCCAGGTCGTCCTGAAAGCGGCCGATGGGCATGTTGGCGATGCAGATCAGGCGCGTGAAGGCGATGCCGAAGCGCTGCCCCAGTTCGCGGCGGTAGTCGGCTTCCAGCGAAGCCTGCGCGGGCGGCAGCGCCGGACCGCCGGGGTTGAAGACGAGGTCGAGCGGCAGATCCGGGCGCGTGCCGTAGCCCGCGGCGTTCAAGCGGCGGATCGCCTCGATGCTCTCGGCGTAAACGGATTTCCCGCGCTGGCGGTCCACGTTTGCTTCCAGGTAGCAGGGCAGCGACGCGACCAGATGCACGCGATGCGCGGCGAAGAACGCGGGGAATGCGGCGTAGCCATCCTGGAGCAGAATGGTCAGGTTCGTGCGCACCATCACGCGCAGGCCCTGCGCGGCGGCGGCTTCGACGAAGGGCCGGAAGCGCGGGTGCATCTCGGGCGCGCCGCCGGTGATGTCGAGCCATTTCGCGCCGCAGGCCCGCGCCGCGCGCAGCACCGCGTCCATGGTGGCCTCGTCCATCTCTTCGCGGCGGGCGGGGGAGGATTCCACGTGGCAGTGGCGGCAGGCGAGGTTGCAGCGCAGGCCGATGTTCACCTGCACCGTCTCGAGGTCCGCGGCGCGCAGGTCCGCACCGGTGGCCTGGCGCACGCGCGCGTCGAACGAACCGCCCGCGTGGGGCTCGGTCGCGGGCGAAGCCTGGGCGTGCGCGGTCATGAAGGCCTCCGCGGATGCGTCAGCAGCATTTCGAGCCGGGTCCGGAGCAGCACGCGGGCGCTTCGCCCTCGCGCGTCTCCTTGAAGTCCCGGCCCTTGGTCTCGCGCGGGTCGCGCACGCGGTCGCCGGAGCAATCGTACGCATGGGCGACGGCCACGGGCGTGTGCGGTTCGATGCCGATGAACTGGCCCGCGTACGGGCCGTGGGGATCGGTGAGCAGGCCGAAGGTCTTCTCGCAGACGGCCATGCGCACGCCGCGCGGATAGCGGTGCCCGTCGTCGTCGAAGACGTGGCTGAACGGCCCGCGGTAGACGACCGCCTGCAGGCATTCGTAGCAGGGCCCCTGCTTGCCTTTGAAGGCGCGCACGGTCATGGAGCGGTACTCGACGCCGTCCACCACCTGCCAGGGTTGTTCCTGCCGCTCGAGAATCTCGATGCCGTGGAACCCGGCGGCCTCGAACATCTGGAGAAATTTCTCCTCGCGAAAGGCCCCGGCGATGCAGCCGCTCCAGAGTTCCGGGTCGGCGAGCGTCGCGGCGGTGGGTTCTTCGTCGCAGACGACGTCGCTGATCACGGCGCGCCCGCCCTTTTTCAGCACGCGGAAGAGTTCGCCAAAGAGGCGTTCCTTGTCGCGCGGCTGGACGAGGTTCAGGACGCAGTTGCTCACGACCACGTCGGCGAAATCGTCCGGCACCGCGGGCGCTTCCTGCCGCAGGCGCTCGCACTCGGCCTCGAAGGCGTTCCAGCCGTCGAGGTTCGAGGCGGGATGCTCGGCCAGCCAGGCCTCGGCGCGTTCCAGGTCCAGGGCGAGGTCCTGGATGCGTGCGCGCTTGAATTCGACGTTGCGGAAGCCGAAGCGCTTGGCCAGGGGCCGCTGGTACTTGCGCGCCAGTTCCAGCATCGCGGGGTTGAAGTCCACGCCGGTCACGCGGCCCTTGCGCCCGACCTTCTGCGCCAGGATGTAGCAGGCCTTGCCGGAGCCCGAGCCCAGATCGACGACGGTATCGCCCGCGTTGACCCAGCGCGAAGGATCGCCGCAGCCGTAGTCCTTCTCGACGATCTCTTTGGGCAGTTTCTTGAGCAGGTCCTTTTCGTAGCGCGACTTGGCCGGGCAGCAGAGCGCCGCTTCGCGCTTCTTCGCGCCGTGGGCGTAGCGCCGCAGCACCTCGGCTTCCACTTCGCGCGGGGCCTGGCCGTGGCCGTTCGTTCGTTCGAGCACGCGGGACTCCTGTTTGGGGCGGATGAGCGTTGGGATACTTCCTGCATGTAGGTTACGCGGATAAACCTTCCGCAAGAAGCGAAAATCGATCCGCCTGCGGCTCTTTGCAGGCCGTTCCGGGCGGCTAGACTGGAACCCGTGGCCGAACCGCTCTCCCTGCGCCGCGCGCAGTTTCTCGAACGATGGGCGCTCACCAACGCCGCTTTGCTGCTCAGCATCGGCATGGTGGCGTGCTGCTTCGCGCTCGGCGGCGGAGACTTTTTCACCGCGCTCATCGAAAGCATGCGCGCGGCCGCGCTGCCGGATATCTTCCTGGTCCTGCTGCCGGTCAACGCGGCCTACCTGTTCTGTTCGGCGCACATCTACTACAACCTGCGCTGGCAGGGGCATCGGACCTTCTGGATCTGGCTGACGATCGGCGCGGAACTCTGGGCCTTCGCGATCACGATCGCCCTTTTATTTCCAGATGGTTGAAAGGACGACGCAAGGTGCGTTATACATAGGCGGGTAACGAGCAGCGCCCGAGGTCTATATAAGAGGAGTGCCCATGACGATTGCAGGTTTCACCGAATTCCTTGCCAATTATCCCTTTGTGATTCTGGGCTTCTTCCTGGCGCCGCCCGCGTTGGCGGGCCTGCTGGGCGTGATGCACGGCAAGGGGAACGGCGGCGGCGGAGTCTGGAAGTACATCTACACGTGCATCCTGTACCTGGTCTGCTTTCCCGGCATGTTCGCGGCGATGCTGACCGCGTACACGCTCTTCTTCCGCAACGAAGACCTGACCAAGGTCAACCTGCTCGTCTACATCTTCCCGGTGATCTCGATGATCGTGACGCTGGTGCTGGTCAAGCGCGGCGTGGGCGACTTCAACCGGGTGCCGGGCTTCGGGCGCCTGGCGGGCCTGATGCTGATGCTGGGGCTCAGCTTCGCCTTCGCCTTCGTGCTCCACCGCATGCACTTCGGCATCTTCTTCCTCGGCGACCTCGGCTCGCTGCTCACCATCGCCGTCATCGCCTTCGCGCTGATGAAGTGGGCGGGCAACAAGTTCATGGGCGAGAAGGAAGACCGCACGCTCAAGGACGTCGTCGCGGGCAAGTGAACCGCCCGCGGCGCGCTTAGCGGTTCCCGACGCGCTTCAGCAGCCGTTCCCTGGCCTCCGGCGAGAGCCCGAAGGCGTCGATCTCCTTCTTCAGCGTCTCCAGCTTGCCGTAGCCGGCCAGGTAGCTGTTCAGGCGCGCGGCCACCGTCGAATGCATCAGCGCCACGTCGTTCTCGCCGTAGTAGCGCTTGAGTTCGTTCAGGAAGTAGTCGTCGCGGCGCAGCATGTACTTCTGGTGGTAATCCTCCGCGTTGTAAAAGCGCCCCAGCGGCACCACGCGGGTGCTCAGCGCGCCCTTTTCCGCCGCGACTTGGTCGCGCGTGGCCTCGGCGGTCTTTTTCTGTTCGTCGTTGGCGTAGAAAAGGAGCGAAGCGTACTGGTGGCTCCACGAGCGCCCGCACGGATTGTGGCTGCGCCAGAAGATCGCGCAGAGTTTCTCGAAGCCGATCACGCTCGGGTCGAAGTCGATCTGAATCGATTCGGTGTGGTCGCCCAGGTCGTGGTAGGTCGGGTCGTCCATCGATCCGCCCGCGTAGCCGACCCGCGTGCGCACGATGCCGGGGATGCTCCCAAACTGGGAGTCCGGGGTCCAAAATCACCCAACGGCGAAGGTGATGGTCTCGATCTTGGCGGGCAGGTTCTCGTCGAGCGGCGGGCGCTTGTGCGCCGTGCTTGGAGCGGGCGTGGGGTGGTACACCGTGGGGCCTCCTTCCGGGTTGGCGCTGGGTTCGCCCTGCGCGGCCG
>JAHCJK010000246.1 GCA_026184295.1 Planctomycetota bacterium | reverse complement strand
TGGTGGTCGCGCGGCAGGGGCAGAGCGAAGAGCCCGCACGCCCGGTCGTGCGCGCGCCGGTGCAGGAAGCCAAGGAATCGCCGAAGGGCAGCGACAAGGCCCCGCTGGGCTCGCCCGAGTTCTACCCGTCGGCCGAACGCCCCGTGGGCTGGCGTGCGGACAGCAGCGGGCGCTTTCCCGCCGCGACCCCGCCGCTCGAATGGTACCGCCGCCCGAAAGGACCCTTTAACGAGATTCGCGTCCTGGCCGGCAAACCCAAGGGCAACGGGCCCGAAGGCGAACCGCTCAACATGGGCGCCGTGCGCGACTGGCTCGTCGCCGGGCCCTTCGACGCCAAGGAACACGCGAGCGCGCTCGACGACGTGACGGTTCCCAACGAGACCGCGCTGGCGGCCGCCGAAGGCGCCTCGCTGGAAGGCAAGCCCTGGAAGGCGCTCAAGGTCTCGGTCGCGAACCAGACGCAAAGCTGGTCGCGGCTGACGCTCGACATGGCCGGGGAGTACGGCCTGAAGGAACGCCAGGAATGGCAGAACCACCCGGGCTCCATGCCCGCGCAGGTCGCCTACGCGTGCACGAACCTGTATTCGCCCGCGGCCCAGAAGGTCCGCATCCGCCTGATCGGCACCAAAATGAAGGGCTGGCTGAACGGCAACGAGATCAAGGTGCCCGGGCAGTGGGACGCTTCGCCCATCCTGGACCTGACCCCCGGCTGGAACCGCCTGGTGCTGAAGCTCGCGTCGAGCAAGAACAACTGGAACGGCCACGTGCTGATCGTGCCTCCGCCCGACCTGGCGTACGAGACCAAGAACATCGCCTGGATGACGCCGATGCCCGGTTCGAGCTGGAGCAGCCCGATCGTCGTCGGCGACCGCGTCTTCGTCGGCGCGGACATCGCCACGCTGGTCTGCGTCAACAAGGCCGACGGGCGCGTGCGCTGGATGCGCTCGATGTCCTACTACCACGCCATCGCCGAAGAAGAACGCAAGAAGGTCCCGGACCTCGCGCCCAAGGCCCAGCAGTTGGACGCGCTCACCGACGAACTGGTCGCCGACCTGAACGCGGCGGTCGGCCCGGACGGCATGAAAGCCGACGGCAACAAGGCCCTGCACGAGAAGATCAAGAAGAAGATCGACCTGGAGCGCGGCATCCGCGACGCGATGGGCAAGGCCGACAAGCAATACAACTACTGGGAGAACGACCGCAGCACCACCACGCCGACGCCGGTGAGCGACGGGAAGTACGTATACGTTTCCTACATGGGCGGGAACAAAGGCATCGGCGCGCACATCGTCGCCTGCTACGACCTGGACGGGAAGCAGATCTGGATGCACTTCACCGGACAGACGGGCATCGCGGAACACGGCGCGCATGCCACGCCCGCGCTGAGCGGCAACGTGCTCGTCTTCGCTTCGGGGCGCACGCTGACCGGCTACGACAAGGCGACGGGCAAGGAACTCTGGAAGAACAGCAAGGTCGATCTGGGCTGCGCAGGCGCGAGCCCCGTGGCGATCAAGGTGGACGGCGCGGACGCCGTCTACGTGCCCGAAACGGGCATCTACCGCAGCGCCGACGGCGAACAGCTCTGGAACAGCGACCTGCGCAACTCCATCGTCACCCCCGCGCTCGTGGACGGCACCTTTTACGGCATCGCGAGCATCAACAATCAGCTGCACTACTATGCGATGACGGTCGGGAGCGGCGGCAAGCCGAGCGTGCTGGTCAAGAAGCCCTGGAAGGAAATCGGCCTCGAGATGCCCGGCACCTTTACCAATTCGATCATCGGTTCGCCCTTGTACGACAACGGACTGTACTACGTCGCGAGCGAAGGCGGGGCGCTCACCGTCGTCGATGCCAAGGCCGGCAAGCCCGTCTACACGAAGGCACTGGAATCGCTCTGCCCGCGCCTGACGTGGGTCTTCGTCGTCGGCATCTGCACGGGCCCGACGATGGCGGGCAAGCACATCCACATCCGCGACGACCAGGGCCAGACGCTCGTGATCGAGCCCGGACCCCAGTACAAGGAACTGGCCAAGAACGTTCTCTGGGAACTCCGCAACGACGGCAACCAGAACGAACCGCAGAGCAACCCCTGGTACGAGGGCGGGCGGATGTACTACCGCACGCAGGGCTTCCTGTACTGCATCGGCGAAAAGTAGCGCGGCCCCAAAGCGCCGCTTGGCGCGCGCGGTCCCTCGCGGTAAACGATAGGGATGCTCGCCGAACTGCGCATCGAGAACCTGGTCCTGATCGAACGCGTCCACCTGGACCTCGCCCAGGGCTACAACGCCTTTACGGGCGAGACCGGCGCGGGCAAGAGCCTGCTCGTGGACGCCCTGGGCCTGCTCTTCGGCGCGCGCGGCGAACCGGACCTGGTGCGCCCCGGCGCCGAAAGCGCGGAAGTCTCCGCGCGCTTCGTGCTCCACGACCAGGAACTCGTCGAAGGCCTGACCGAACGCCTCGGCATCGCCTTCGAACAGGGCGAAACGCCCGCCGGCGCCCGCAAGGGCGAACGCTCCTTCGAAATCGTCGTCTCGCGTTCCCTCCCGCGCGAAGGCCGCGCGCGCGCCTACGCCAACGGCCGCCCCGTGGCCGTCGCGGCGCTGAAGGAACTCGGCCAGGAACTGCTCGACATCCACGGCCAGCACGAGAACCAGTCGCTGCTGCGCCCCGGCACGCGGCTCGAAATCCTCGACCGTTTCGCCGAAGCGAACTCCGAACGCGCCGCCATGCGCCGCGCCCACCAGGAAGCGCGCGCCGCCGCCGAGGACCTGGCGCGCCTGCGCCGTGCCGCCCGCGAACGCCAAGGGCGCGAGGACCTGTACCGCTTCCAGTTGAAGGAACTCGACGAGGCGCGCCTGGACGAGATCGAGCCCGAGGCGCTTGAGAGCGACCTGAAGCTGCTGCGCGGCGCGGAAAAGATCCGCGAGGCGACGCAGACCGCCTCCGAACTGCTCGACGGCGACGACGAGACCTCCGCGGCCAGCCGCATCGGGCGCGCGCTCAAAGGCGTGCAGCACCTGGGCGACGCCGGGGCCGAAGCGCAGGAACTGGGCGCGCGCCTGGAAAGCCTGCTCGCCGACGCGCGGGACCTCGCGCGCGACCTGGGCAGCCTCAGCGAGAAGGCGCGCAGCGATCCCGAGCGCTTGGCCGACCTGGAGGATGCCCGCGCGCGCTGGCGCACGCTCGAACGCAAGCACGGGCGCGACCTGGCCAGCCTGCGCGCCCTGCGCGACGAACTGCGCCTGAAGCTTGGCGAACTGGCCCATCTGGACGTCAAGACCGAAGCCTGCGAGGCCGCCCTCGAAAAGGCCGTGGCGCACCTGCGCGCGGCCGCGGAAAAGCTCACGCGCAAGCGCAAGGCCGCCGCGCGCGACCTGGAACGGCTCGCCGCCGCCGAACTGGGCGACCTGGAGCTGGCCGGCGCGAAGCTGAAGGTGGAACTGGCGGCCCACGAGGCCGCCGACGCCGGAGCCGAAGGCGGCGACGAGGCCGCGCGCATGATTCCGGCGCAGCTCCACGCCACCGGCGCCGAGACCGCCGAACTGCTCTTCAGCGCGAACCCCGAACTGCCGCTCAAGCCGCTGGCCGAATGCGCGAGCGGCGGGGAACTCTCCCGCGTCATGCTGGCGTTGAAGGGCGTGCTGGCGAAGGCCGGCGGCGCCGACCGGCTGCCGGTGGTGGTCTTCGACGAAGTGGACAGCGGCGTCGGCGGACGGCTGGGCGCGGTGCTGGGGCGCAAGCTGGCGGGGCTGGCGCGCATCCGGCAGATCCTGTGCGTGACCCACATGCCGCAGGTCGCGGCGTTCGCGCAACGCCAGATTCGGGTGGAAAAGGCGCGCGCGGGCAAGGCCGCGGGCAACGCGGTGACCGCCGCGGCCGTGGAAGGGGAGCAGCGCATCGCCGAACTGGCCATGATGCTGCGCGGGCACGAAGCGAGCGATCGCACGCGTGCAGAAGCCCGCGAGATGCTCCTGGCGGCCCAGGGAACGCCCGGAGCGGCCAAACCGGCCCGAACGCGGGCGGCCAAACGCTGAAAGGCATTTTTTCTCGACAAACGAATGGGGTAAGATAAAGGGGACGGGTAGCGCATGAGTCCTGAGGATGCATCCGTGAACGGAAAGCCGACCAAGGTTCAACCCGTCAAGCGCGACGACCGCGTGCGCCGGGCGTACGGCATCATGGCGGAAATCCGCGGCACGCTGTACCAGCGCCTGGCCGACTACGTGCTCGCCAACGAGAACCGCATCCGCAACGAGACGCTGGGCGAAGAGTCCTACAGCTTCTGCCTGCAACAGATGGACGAACTGTACCTCAACAAGCTGGGCGTGATCGAACGCGCCGTGGCCGAACTGGGCCGCAGCGACCAGCGCGAAGGCCTGACTACCACCACGACCTACGAGACCATCGAAGTGGTCGCGCGCCGCGAAGACCTGCCGCAAAAGGTCGCCGACGCGCTGGCCGAGCACGGCGAGTCGGACCTGCTGGATGTCTGCGTGCTCTCCGCGGACGAGAAGCAGGCCGAGATCCTGCTGGTGCTCGCGCGCGAAGACACCGACGCGCCGGCCCCGTCCGAACGCGCCAAACCCGCCGACGACGCGGACGACGAAGACCCGTCCTGAGCCGCCCGGACCTTTTCATTTGTGCACATGCAAGCCCGCTCCGTGGGGATACCATGGGTGCGACGCGCGTACTCGCTGACCGAGGGCCGGAACCCGCATGAGTTTTCCCATCCACCGACTGCGCAGGCTGCGCCGGTCCGAAGGCCTGCGGCGCCTGGTGCGCGAGACGCACGTGCGCGTGGGCGACCTGATCGCGCCGATTTTTCTCTGCGACGGCGAAGGGCAACGGCAGGAGATTCCCTCCATGCCCGGCATCTACCGGTACTCCGTGGATGCGGCGGTCGAGGAAGCCAAGCTGCTGTACAGCCTCAAGATTCCCGCGGTGCTGCTCTTCGGCGTCCCGCACGAACGCCGCAAGGACGGCGTGGGCAAGGAAGCCTGGGCCAGCGACGGTCTGGTGCAGAAGGCTTTGCGCGCCATGCATGAACAGGTGCCCGGCCTGGTGCTGATTGCCGACACCTGCTTCTGCGAATACACGGAACACGGCCACTGCGGCGTCCTGAATGCCGGCAAGGAAGTCCAGAACGACCGCACGCTTGAAAACCTGGCCCTGACCGCCGTCTCGCAGGCGCGTTCCGGGGCGGACCTGGTGGCGCCTTCGGGCATGATGGACGGCGCGGTGCAGGCCATCCGCACGGCGCTCGATACCCAGGGCTTTACCGACGTCGGGATCATGGCGTACTCGGCGAAATATGCCTCGGCCTTTTACGGACCGTTCCGAGACGCCGCGGACTCGACGCCTTCCTTCGGAGACCGCCGCCAGTACCAGATGGACTTCCACAACATCCGCGAAGCGGTGCGCGAGACGGAACTCGACGTCGAAGAAGGCGCGGACATCGTGATGGTCAAGCCGGCGCTCGCGTACCTGGACGTGATCCGCGCGGTGCGCGAGAGCGTGCACGTGCCGCTGGCCGCGTACAACGTTTCGGGCGAATTCTCGATGGTCAAGGCCGCCGCCAAGCGCGGCTGGATCGACGAGAAGCGCACCGCCCTGGAGATCACCACCGGCATCAAGCGCGCCGGCGCGGACCTGATCATCACCTACTGGGCCAAGGACCTGGCCACGTGGCTGGAAGAATTGCCCGCCGAGCCCGCCGACAAGAAGAAGGAAGCCGCCGAGGCCGCCAAGCGCGCGACGAAGGTCGTGCCCGCCGAAGCGCCCAAGCCGCCGAAACCGCCCAAGGCGCCGCCGCAGGCCGGAACATGAACGCGACGATCCCCCCGCCCTCCCCCGAAGTACGCGCGCGGCAGGCGCGGCTCGAGGAGATTCTGCGCGGTTACGGGAAGGTGCTCGTGGCCTACTCGGGCGGCGTCGATTCCAGCTACCTCGCGGCCGTCGCGCACCGCGCGCTGGGCGAACGGGCCGTGGCCGTCACCGCCCAGTCCGAATCGCTTGCGCCGGAGGAACTGGAAGAAGCCAAGGCGCTGGCCGCGCGCGTGGGCTTCGCGCACGAGATCGTCCGCACCGGCGAGCTGAACGACCCGAACTACGCTTCGAACCCGCACAACCGCTGCTATTTCTGCAAGGCCGAACTGATGAACAAGCTCTTCGACGCCGCCGATGCGCGCGGCGCGAAGATCGCCCTCGGCGCGATCGTGGACGACCTGGGCGACTTCCGTCCCGGCGAAGCCGCCGCGAAGGAACGCGGCGCGGTCTTTCCGCTCCGCGAGGCCGGCCTGACGAAGGCGGACATCCGTTCGCTCTCGCAGGAGATGGGCCTGCCGACGGCGGACAAGCCCGGCGGCGCGTGCCTTTCCAGCCGCATACCCTTCGGCCAGGAAGTGACCGCGAAGAAGCTGAACCAGATCGCCGAAAGCGAGGCGCTGCTGCACCGGATGGGTTTTCGCGAATGCCGCGTGCGGCACCACGAGACCATCGCGCGCATCGAAGTTCCCGCGGACCGGCTGGCCGGCCTGCTGGAACGCCGCGAGGAAATCCTGGCGGCGCTGAAGAAGCTGGGCTTCGTGTACGTCAGCCTCGACCTGCAAGGGCTGCGCTCGGGTTCGCTGCACGAGGCCGTGGCGCGCGGGCCATCGTAACCGTCCAGGGCGCCTATGGCCGACGACCAGCAGGGCTTCTTCCACCGCATCGATCCCGAAGGCCGCATGACGTTCATGCAGCACCTGATGGAGCTGCGCAACCGCATCATGGTCGCGGCGGGCGCGCTCTTCGTGCTGGTGATGCTCGCGCTCGTCTTTTACCGGCCGATCTTCGACTTCCTCAAGCAGCCCATCGACAACGTGAACGCGCGGTTCCGCGAGGACGAGGAACTCTGCCGCATGATCGTGAACGTGCGGCTCGACCCGTCCCTGCGCCGCAAGCTCGACGGCGCAGGCGTCTCCGACGACCTGCGCAACCGGATATACGACGCCTTCCGCGATCCCAAGCTCTGGGAAAAGGTGAAGTCGGACGAACTCGGGCCGGAACTGCGCGCGGAACTGATGGCCGCGCGGGTGGACCTGGGCACCCCGGTCGTCACCACGATCTCCACCGACCCGCTCAGCACCACGCTGATCCTGATGTCCGTGGCCTTCTGGGTCGCGGTGGTGCTCGGTTCGCCGGTGCTGGTCTACGAAGTCTGGGCCTTCGTCTCCCCGGGGCTGAAGCCGCGCGAAAAGGCCGCGATCCGCCCGGTGCTCGTGGGCGGCATCTTCTTTTTCGCGCTGGGCGCGGCGGCCTGCTATTACCTCATCTTTCCGCTCTCCATGTCCTTCTTCGTCTGGCTCGACCTGGACATGGGCTACCTGCCCAACTACACGCCGGACTCGTACATCAACCTGCTGATCACGTTCATGCTCATCACGGGCCTGATCTTCGAAATCCCCATGGTGGTGGCGG
>JAHCJK010000245.1 GCA_026184295.1 Planctomycetota bacterium | reverse complement strand
TCCAAGGTCAGTTCGCCTTCGATCTTAGGCGTCGGATTGGGTTCGGGCTGGGGCGTGCGATTGTCCTTGCGGTTCTTATCCATGTTTTAGAATCCTTTCAAGGATACTGTTGCTACCTGGATTTCCATCAATTCAAGGAAGTGTACAAGTCGCACAAAGCTTGGCAAGGGTTAAGTCCCTCATTCGTAAGGCAACTTCGTATGGCACACCTGGTTATCACAAGTGCAGGCACCTTGGGCGACCTGCTGCCGTTTCTCGCCTTGGGGCGTGCACTTGGGGCACGCGGGCATACCGTACGGATGGCGGTCAGTCCGACGGGACGTGAGGCCTGCGTGAAGGCCGGCCTGGAATTTGTGCCCTGCGGCAAACCCTTTGGCCCCGAAGAGGTCCGCGCACGGGCCGACGTTTTCGACTACTGGAACCCGCTCCCACTCGACCAGTCCCTTACGTACCTGCGGTCGCAGAACATGGCGGAGACCTGCCGCGAACTGGAATCCGCGTGCCAGGGCGCGGACCTGATGATCGCATCCACGATCCAGGGGATCGCGCCGTACGCGCATGAACGCACCGGCATCCCGTGGATTTCGGCCTGTCTGAACGCGTCCGATTATCCGCATGCCGACGTGCGCGACCCGGCTCGCGAGCGCGCGCCGACCGAAGAAGAACGCCGCGGCCACCGGGCGCTGCTGGAACTGCATAACGAGGTTCGGTGCGAGGCCGGCCTGAAGCCGCACGATCTTGAGGACTGGCCCGAGCGCCTTCCGGTGGACTATGCGTTGCTCGCCAGCAGCGTGCATTTCAGCCGGCCCACGTTTCCGGAAGCTCCGGTCACGCGGCAGACCGGCTTCTGGTTCGGGGAACTCCAACGGGACTGGGCGCCTCCCGCGGACCTTCTGCACTTCCTCGCGGCCGGCGATCCGCCGCTCGTGCTGAGCCTGAGCAGCCTGCCGGTCAGCGACCCCGCGCATGTCGTGCGCGTACACGCGCAAGCCGCGGCCCTGCTGGGCCTGCGACTGCTGATGCTGAAAGGGTGGGCCGGACTGGACGGATCGGGCTTGCCGGATGGAATCGATCCCAGCCGGGTGCATGTGGCGTCCTACGTGCCGCACGATTGGCTCTTTGCAAGGTCCGCGGCGCTGATTCATCACGGGGGGATCGGCACGCTGGCGCGCGGGCTGCTGCACGGACTGCCGATGCTGGTGGAACCTTACGGCAACGACCAGTTCTTCAACGCGCAACGGGCAATCATGCTGGGCGTCGGGGCGGCCATGCATCCGCACAAACTGACGGCCGAGGGGATTGCGCGCATCCTGAAAGAAAAAGTCCTGCTGCCGCAGGCGCGGCAGCAGGCTTTGGAGGTCGGATCGCGGCTGAAAGCGGAAGACGGGCTGACCGACGCCTGCCTTCTGATCGAACGAGCCCTGCGGAAGCAGCCCTGGAACTGACGATTAGAACTTGAGCGTGAAGCCCACGTTCACGCCGTGCGCCCAGAAGTCCGTTTCCTTGAACTTGAACCTCGGGTCGGCCGGCGTCGTCGCGTCGGTGCCGAACGGAACGCCGATGCCGCCGACGGGGACCTTGTCGGAGTTGATCTTGCGGTCCACATGGTCGCCGCCGTTCACCACGCTGCTCCAGTAAAGGACGCTGTAGCCCAGGGAGACCGAGAGGCGCTTGGTGATGTCGTACTTGCCCTTCACGGCCAGTTCGGGGACCACCGCGAACTTGGTCTGGTTGTGCGAACCGATGTTCGTGTCCTGTGCCCAGAAACCGCCGCGGTTGTAGACCGAGCTGTACCCGATGGAGGCCAGGCTGGCCGTCGAGACGCCGCGAATTTCCACGGTCTGCGAGGTGGCGCCGAGGGCCACGCTGGGCAGGACTTCCGCCGAGAAGCGGCCCTTCTGGAAGACGATCCGCGCGGCGATGTCCAGACCGTAGAACTTATTGCGCCCTTCGAAGAGGTCGCGGCTGGTGTAGGTCGCGCCGTCCACGGAGAAGGTCTCGTTGGCGAAGTTGCGGAAGTTGCCGTCCACCGTGTCCACCGCGAACTGCTTGAAGGTGAAGGCGTCTTCCAGGTTCAGGAAGCGGAAGCCGGGCTTGAGGTCGATCGAGAAGCCGTCCTTGCGGATCAGGCTGATGAGCGCGTGCCCGCCCACGCCCCAAAATTCCTGGCGGCTGCCGATCTTGATGCTCGCCGCGTCCCATTCGCCGGGTTCGTACGCGTAGCGGTCCTCATAGGAGGGGAAGCCCGGGAAGAGCACCTCGGCCAGCGTGTTGTAATACGGGATGCCGAAGCGGTTGACGCCGTCCTGCGAGAAGGTGTGGTGTTCGGACGACTTGGGAAGCCAGAAGCCGCCGACTTCCGCGCCCAGCTTGCGGTCTTCGGTGATCCAGCCGCCGGCCGAAATCTTGAAGCCGTGGTGGAAATCGAGGTCGGCCTTTTCCTCGTCGAAAAGCACCCGAGTGCCGCTGAACCCCAGCGCGCCGTTGTTGAAGTCGGCGGGGTCGCCGGTGGTCACCAGCGGGAAATTCGGCAAATTCGGGTTCTTGGTCATGGCGCCGAAGTATTCGGCGGAGACCCAGATGCGGCTGGGCTCGTTGGACGCGATCGGCGTATCCTTCTTAACCGCGGGCTTGGCAGGCTTGGCGGGTTCTTCCGCCTTCACAGCCACCCAGCACGACAGCATGGCGACCAGCGCGAGTGCTGACCACGTCTTCATTCGACCCCCTCCAAAGGAGTTAAAGCATAAAATGTTAAGCAATTGCGAGATGTTCTATGGGTGCCCTGTGCATTCGTCAACAGCGTAATTGCCTGCCAAGCCAGATTCTATACAGCGGCTGAGGGTTTTCTGGATACGCGTAAGATGTTCTTCATAAATGGTTTGCGATAATTTCTTGCCGTTAAAGACGCCGTCGGCGCGATTCGTGGGGTTGGGGTGGGGACCCGCGCTTCCATTCAGCCGCGGGCCTATTATCATGGGTCAGATTCATCTTAGGCAAGAATACTGAACGGGTTGGGACGCCTATGGCCCTGAAGCGCGAAGAGATCTTCCGAAGTGCGTCGCTGGAGCGGCTCAGTTCGCCCGAGCGCCTCGACCGTATGCTCACGTTGAATTCGTTGAAGTCCTGGGTGCTGCTGCTGGGGCTGGGGCTGGTGGTCGTGGCCGGGGTCTACTGGAGTTTTCACGGCCGGATTCCGATCAACGTCCGCGGCCGGGCGGTCATTCTGCGCCCGATGAAGGTCGTGGGCCTGCAATCCCAGACCGCCGGCATGATCAAATCCCTCAACTTAAAGGTGGGCGACGAAGTGCGCGCCGGGCAGGTGCTGGCCGTGGTCGAACAGCCGGGCCTGAAGAAGCAGGTGGAACTCGAGCGCAACCGCTTGCGGGAACTCGTCGAGGACCGCGAGGCGGCCGCGAAGCTGCGCGCCGAGCGCCTGAAGGTCGAGCGCGGCTCCATCGAGCAGCAGCGCGCGGATATAAAGGAGAGCATCTCCGAACTCGAGCGCCTCTCGAAGACGCTCAAGGAGACCGGCGCGAAATCGATTCAGGAGCAGCGGGAGAGCCTGCAGCGGCTGATCAAGCGCAATCAGGAGATGGAAGTGGCCTACAAGGCGCGCATCGAGCAGATACGCGGCCTGGTCAAGAAAGGCTTCGCCTCCACCGAGAACGTCACCGACGCCGAAGGCGCGTACCTGCAAGTGGAAAGCCGCGTCGTCGAACTGGAAACCCAGCTCCAGCAGCTCAACGTCAAGCTGATGGAGAACGAGACCACGTACCTGGACAAACTCCTGCATGTCGCGACCCTGCGCGAGCGGGCCCGGGCGCTGGACGTCCAGGAAAAGAAGCTGACCACGGACTTTGCCGAAGCCGCGGCAACCGAGGAGCGTCAGGTCCACGACGTACAGCGCACCATCGCCAAGCTGGAAAGCGACCTGGAAAACCAGGGCAAGATCGTCTGCGAACACTCCGGCCGGGTGCTGGAAGTGACCACCGGCACCGGGCAGATCGTGGCTCCGGGCACGCGCCTGGCCTCCATCGAGATGGAAGATCCGGACGGCGGCCTGACCTGCCTGGCCTACTTTGAAGTGAAGGACGGGAAGCTCCTGAAACCCAAGAGCCGGGTGCACATCAATCTGGACATGGTCAAACGCGAACGCTTCGGCAGCCTGCTGGGCGAAGTGACCTCGGTCTCGACCTTCCCGGTCAGTTCGGAATCCGTGGCGCACCTGGTCGGGAACCCGCAGCTCGCCAACGAACTGACCGCGCAGTTCCGCCAGATCGAAGTCTCCGCGCGCCTGCTGGAAGACGGTTCCACGCCCAGCGGCTTCGCGTGGTCCACGTCGCAGGGCCCGGCCTTGAAGATCACCGCCGGCACCACGGCCGGCATCTCGGTGACCGTGGAAGAGCGCGCCCCGATCGCCTTCCTCCTGCCGTTCCTGGATTCGCCCTCGGGGAGGTAAGCCATGTTCGGCATGGTGCGTGGCCACGGGTGGCGCGTCCGGACGCCTACCGTCCTGCAGCTCGAAGCCGTCGAATGCGGCGCCGCGGCGCTCAGCATCATGCTCGGCTACTGGGGCCGCCTGGTGCCGCTGCTGGAACTCCACGGCCCCTGCGGCGTCTCGCGCGACGGCTCCAAAGCCTCCGACATGGTCCTGACCGCGCGGCAGTATGGGATGGAGGCCAAGGGTTTCCGCCACGATCTGGAAAGCCTGAAGCAGGTCGCCTGCCCTTACATCGCGCACTGGAACTTCAACCACTTCGTCGTCGTCGAAGGCTTCCGCGGCCAGAAGGTCTACATCAACGATCCCGCGACCGGTCCCCGGACGGTCTCGGCGGAGGAGTTCGGCGAGGCCTTTACCGGCGTCGTGCTGACGATGTCGCCGGGGCCGGACTTCCGCCAAGGAGGTTCGCGCCCCAGCCTGCTGATGGGCATCTTCAGCCGCCTGAACCACCACGCCGGGTCGGTCGCCTACGGCGCGCTGGCGGACCTGCTGCTGGCCGTGCCGGGGCTGGCCGGGCCGGTCTTCGCGCAGGTCTTCGTGGACCGCATCCTCGTGGACGGCGACTGGGACTGGGTGCGCCCGCTCCTGGCCGGCATGGCGGCCGTGGCGGGGCTCGAGATTTCCCTGCGGTACCTCAAGGAGTCCTGCCTCGCGCGGCTGCGCCAGGGGCTCGGCATCAGCCTGACCTCCAAGTTTTTGTGGAAGGCCCTGCGCCTGCCCACGCAGTTCTACGTGCACCGGTACACGGGCGAAGTCGCGAGCCGGGTGGACCTGAACCACGGGGTGGCGGCGTTCCTCACCGGGCCGTTCGCGGCCAGTTCCCTCCAGGCCGTGCTGATGGTGCTGTACGGCGCGGTGATGTTCCATTACAGCCGCGACCTTGCGTCCATCGGCATCGTGCTGGCCTGCCTGAACGCGCTGGCGCTCCTGTGGATCGCGCGCCGCCGCACGGACGGGCACATCCGGCTTCAGCAGGACGCGGCCAAGCTGGAAGCGGTCGCCGTCGCAGGACTGCGCGGCATGGAAACGCTCAAGGCCTCGGCCCACGAGGACGCCTTCTTCACGCGCTGGTCCGGGTACTACACCAACGTCGTCAAGAGCCAGCAGGACCTGGAATCGATCAACCTGAACCTGGGCTCGCTGCCCGCGATGCTTTCGAGCCTGGCGACGGTCTTCGTGCTGATCGTCGGCGGCTTCGACGTCATGGACGGGCGCCTGACCATCGGCATGCTGATCGCGTTCCTCGCGCTGATGCGCAGCTTCCACGAACCGCTGCTCAAGCTGGTCAGCCTCGACTACCAGTTGCAGGCCCTGCGCGTCGATCTCGAACGCCTCGACGACGTGCTCCGCCATCCCCTGGACCCCGAAGTGACGCGCGACGCCGAACGGGAGTCCCGCGGAACGCCCGAGGCCGCCGCGCCGTCCCGGCTTTCGGGACATCTGGAGGTCCGCAACCTCACCTTCGGGTACGGCCGCCAGGCCGCGCCGATCCTGCAGGACGTCAGCTTCGAGGTCCGCCCGGGCACGATGGTGGCGCTGGTGGGCGCGAGCGGCTCCGGGAAGTCCTCCATGACCCGCCTGGTGACGGGCCTGTACGAACCGTGGGCCGGCGAGATCCTGCTCGACGGGCGGGCGCGCGCCGAGTTTTCGCGCGTGCTGCTCGCGAATTCGGTGGCCATGGTCGAACAGCACATCTGCCTCTTCTCGGGCTCCGTAAGCGACAACCTCTCGCTTTGGGACCCGTCGGTGCCGCGCGACGAACTGGAGGCCGCGTGCCGCGACGCGCTGGCGCTGGAACCCGTTCTGCGGCTGCCCGGAGGCTTTAACGCCGAACTGTCCGAAGGCGCGGCCAACCTGAGCGGCGGGGAGCGCCAGCGGCTGGAACTGGCCCGCGTGCTCTGCCAGAAGCCCGCGCTGCTGGTGCTGGACGAGGCGACCAGCGCCCTGGACGTCCGCACCGAACGGCTGATCCTGCAGAACCTGCGCAAACGCGGCTGCGCCTGCCTGATCGTGGCGCACCGGCTGACCACCATCCGGGCCTGCGACCTGATTCTCGTGCTGAAAGACGGCCGCATCGTCCAGCGCGGCACGCACGCTTCGCTCAGCCAGGACCCGCAGGGCGAATACGCCCGCCTGATCGCCGAAGAAGAGCACGCCGGCGCGGAGTTCCTCGCCTGATGGCCGCCGCCGAACCCCTCCACCTGAGCGGCCCGCGCGTCCTGCCGCTGGAAGGGTCGCAGGCGGCCTGGCGCGTCCGCGCGGGCTCGGTCGCGCTCTTCGCGTCGCAGACGCGCGGCGGGCAGCCGGAAGGCCCGCGCCGTCCGCTAGGCGAGATCGGCGCGCACGGCATGCTCTTCGGCCTCCCCGCCGCGACGGCCGGCGGGCGCGGCGTCTTCGCGATCGCATCCGCGCAGGCGGAACTTGAACCGCTGGGCTGGGAAGGATTCCTGGCCTGGTTCTCCGAAGACGGGGCTTCGGCCGCGCAGGCGCTCGAGGCCTGGCTGAAGGCGCTCGCATCCTACGAACTCGCCGCCGCGCCGCAGGCCGCGTCGTCCGCCGCGGACCCCGGCGTTTCGCTGGAGCCCGGGCAGGCCTGGACGCCCGGGCCTCGCGTGCGCTGGATGCGCGTGACCGAAGGCTACGTGCGCTGGATGGGCCGCCCGGACACGCCTCTGGGCGGCGACGCGGGCTGGCTGCCCATGCCGCCGGGTCGCTGGGTCGAAGCCGGGACGCGCTCCGCGCTGGCCGTGCGGGAGACCGAAGCCTTCGCGGAACGCGAACCGCTGCTCCTGGGCCTTCGGACCTTCCACGCCCTGACCCTGCTGGGCCTGGACGAAGCCGACGCGCTGGAAGGCCGCGCCGGGGAGGAACGCATCCAGGCCCGGCGCGCGTTCACGCGGCGCTTCCTGGGCAACGCCCTGCACGCGCTGGCCTCGGTGACCTCCGGGCGTTCCGAACCGG
>JAHCJK010000244.1 GCA_026184295.1 Planctomycetota bacterium | reverse complement strand
GGCCGGCCAGCCAGGTAGACGGCCAGGACGCGGCTGGGCGGGGGCACGCCACGCGCGCGCAGCCACGCGCCGATGCGCCCGGTCCCGGGCCGCGGCCCGCCGTGAATCGCCTCGCCGAGGTCCCGTTCCAAGGGCGGGAGCGCGGGCAGCGGATGCGCAAAATAAGTCATGAAGTCGTCAAAGGCCTCCAAGATAATGCCCACTTGAGTGATCTATATTACCTCCTGTCGGCACCGGGGAAAAGCCCCGACGCGCCGCACCCAGGAGCCCTTTATGAACGCCGCCACGCTGGAACGTCCCGTCCTTGCCCAGTCCGCGACCGAATTTCCCGCGCCGCCGAGCGATTCCGCCGTCTACGCCCCGCACGCGCGCACGCTGACGCACGGGCTGACTTCCGAGCAACTGGCCGAGTTCCGCGCCCAAGGCTTCGTGGTCGTGCGCGGGGCCTTCGACCCGGCGGAAGCCGCCGCGTGGGCGCGCGCCTGCGACGAGGTGCTCGCGCGCGCGGACCTGGTCCTGCCGGGAAATCTGCGCTTCGAACAGCATCCCGATCCGGCCACGGGGCGCCCGCACGTCTGGAAGATCGATCCGTTCCTCGACGTCCACCCGGCGCTGGGCGCGCTGACGCGCGACCGCCGCGTGCTCGACCCGCTGGCCTCGATCTACGGCGGGCGCGAACCGCGGCTCTTCAAGGACAAGCTGATCTACAAGCCGCCCGGCGGGCACGGTTCGGGCCTGCATCAGGACTACAACTGGTGGCAGGGCTTTCCCACGAGCCTGATCAGCGTGATGGTCGCGGTCGATCCGGCCACGCGCGAGAACGGCTGCACGGAACTCTTTCCCGGCTACGAACAGGGCTTCCTGCACACGCCCGGAGAGTTCAAGCACCTGCCCAAGGAACGCGTGGCGATGGACCGGGGCGTCAGCGTCGAGACCCAGCCCGGCGACCTGGCCTTCTTCCACTGCTTCACGCCGCACCAAGCGGGCGCGAACGCCTCCGCGCTCTGGCGCCGGCAGATCTTCCTCACCTACAACGACAGCGCCGACGGCGAACACTACCAGGCGCACCGTGACCATTACCTCTGGTACGTCACCCGCATGAAATCCGCCGAAGAGAAGGCGCGCAGCTTCTTCCTCTGACCGGCTGCGGCGGGAAAGACAGGCCGCTCCGCGGGCCCTCTTCGGAGGGCCCGCGCCTTTGGGCGGCCCGAGTTTCACCTGCAACGGCGCGCGGTCTTGGTAGAGTGAGGGTTCCAAAACCCAGGATAAGGAGCCTTCCGACGATGCCGACCCAGATCGCCTGCCAGCTCTACACGCTTCGCGAGTTCACCAAGACGCCCAAGGACATCGCGAGCACCTTTTCGAAGGTGAAGAAGATGGGCTACGACGCCGTCCAGCTTTCGGCGCTGGGGCCCGTGGAGACCAAGGAACTGGCGCGGATGCTCGACGGCGAAGGCCTGACCTGCGCGGCCACGCATGCGTCGTACGACCAGATGCGCGACCGCCCGGACGAATGCATCGAGTACCACCACGCGATCAAGTGCAAGCACACGGCCATCGGCGGGCTGCCGAAGGACTTCCGCAACGCCGCCGGCTACCCGCGCTTCGCCAGGGAAGCCAGCGCCGTGGCCAAGGTGCTGAAGGACAAGGGGCAGCTCTCGTGGAGCTACCACAACCACAGCTTCGAACTCGAACGCTTCGACGGCAAAACGGCGCTCGAAATCCTGATGACCGAAGGCGACCCCGCGTACTTCAACATGGAGATCGACGTCTACTGGGTGACGCACGGCGGCGGCGATCCCTCGGCGTGGGTGCGCAAGTGCAAGGGCCGCATCCCGCTCGTCCACTTCAAGGACATGGTGATCCGCAACGGCGAGAAGGGCACCGAGCAGCTCTTCGGGGAAGTCGGCGAGGGCAACCTGAACTGGCCCGAGATCCTGAAGGCCTGCAAGGAGGCCGGGGTTCAGTGGTACATCATCGAGCAGGATACCTGCCAGCGCGACCCCTTCGAGAGCGTGGCCATCAGCCTGCGCAATCTGAAGTCCTGGGGCCTGTCGTAACCGACTCAATTCAAAACAGTTATAGGATTTCTGGAATTCCCCCGTCTTCCACCCGGAAACGGGTGTATCTAGAAAAGTGATTTAGTCACTTAGGTGCCGTACCGAAGCCCCGGAAGACTCAATAAAAGGAGGTTGCCCGATGACCCCTCGCGCCCTGCTGGCGGCCCTGGCCCTGCTCCTCGCGGCCGGCCCGCTGGTCCTTAAGGCTCAGGACACCAAGGTGATCCAGGACTTCGAGTCCGAGGACGACCTGAAGCTGTGGGAGTTCAAGGCCACCAACGACTACTTTAAGGAGAAGCCCGCCTTCAACGCCACGCTGGTCGAGGCCCACGCCACGTCCGGCAAGAAGGCCATGAAGGTGGCCGGCAACGAGTACATGATGTCGTGGAAGTTCCCCGGCGACTGGTCGGGCTACGACGCGCTGGAGATCGACATCTTCCTGGAAGGCGACGGCAGCGTGGGCGGCTCGCTGCTGATCGGCGACCAGGCCTGGAAGGACAAGAAGTCCACCTACTGGAACCGCCACAACGGCACCTTCAACCTCAAGCCCGGCGCGAACACGCTCTCGATCCCCGTCAACGGGCTCTTCCGCGGCGAGGCCGGCAGCCGCAACAACGACATCAAGCAAAACATCGACCCCGCGCACATCCTGCGCTTCGACATCGGCTTCAATCCGCGCGGGGAGGTCAAGGCGCTGTACCTCGACCATGTCCGCCTGGTCAAGGAGTCGCGCCCCGACGGCATCCAGGCCTACGACTTCGGGCCCGAGAGCCAGACGGTCTTTCCCGGATTCACGCCGGTGAGCTGGAACACGGTCTACGGGCAGAACGGCTGCAAGGCCGGCCTGAACGTGAAGGGCTACGCCCCGAACCAGGCGCGCGACGACACCTTCCCGACCCGCCTGTACCAGGATTTCATCGAGATGAACGGTTTCCAGTTCGTCGCCGACGCGCCCAACGGCCTGTACCACGTCTGGGTGGTCTTCGACGACTGCGGCTACTGGGGCGGCGAACAGGCCAAGCACCGCCGCCGCTCGATCACCGCCAACGGCAAGGAAGCCTGGGTGGACGACCGCGGCGAAAGCGGTCCGGCCGACGGGCTCTTCCGCTTCGAAAACATCGAGCCCAAGCCCGGCGACAGCCTGTGGGAACTGTACATGAAGGACCTCTTCAAGCCCGCGCGCTTCGACGCCGAAGTCACCGACGGGAAGCTGAACCTGCACTTCAAGTCCGACGCAGGGTGGAGCTGCAAGGTCGCGGGCGTAATCGTGTACTCCGAAAAGAACAAGGCCGAGGCCGAGAAGTGGGTGGCCGAAGTCGAAGCGCGCAACCGCAAGGAGTTCGAGGCGCGCGCGCTCTTCATGGGCCCCAAGCAGGAAGAACTGAAGGTGCCCGACGCGGCCAAGGCCAAGGGCTACTGGCTCGGTTTCCCGTCGCTGGAAGAGAACGTCTCTTTCGTGAGCGCGCCGGGCAAGGATGACGGCAAGCTCGCGCGCACCGCCGCCAAGGGCCAGCGCATCTCCTACACCTTTGCCGTCCGCCCGCTGAAGGACTTCGGCGCCGCGGCGCTGGAAGCGACGGACCTGAAGGGGCCCGGCGGGACGATTCCCGCGGCGGCGGTCGATCTGCGCTACGTCATGAACCTGACGCAGCGCGGCTTCAACGACATCGCCTACACCATCGCGCCGGAAAGCCTGCGCCCGGTCGCGGGCGCGTCGCTCGCGCTGGGCAAGGACCTGACCCGGCAGTTCTGGATCACGGTGGCCGTTCCCGCGGACGCCAAGCCCGGCTCGTACAGCGGCGAGGTGAAGCTGGCCGCCGGCGACCTGAAAGCCAGCGTGCCGCTGACCGTCGAGGTGCTGGACGTGGCGCTCGACGAGCCCGACTTCGACATGGGCTTCTTCGGCTTCCACGTTCCCGGCGAACTGCCCGCCGAACGCCGCGCTTCGGGCCTGAAGGAACTCTTCGCGCTGCTCAAGCAGAGCGGGATGAACTCCGTCTCCGGCGGCCCCGGCATCAGCTTTAAGGGCTTCAAGGACGGCAAGCCGGATCTCGACTACGGCGGCTGCGACGCGTTCTTCAAGACCGCGCGCGAGGCCGGATACACCCGCACGATGCACGCCTACGGCGGCCCGGGCATGGTGCACGGCATGTGCGACGGCTACACGATCGGCGCGACGGGCGAGAAGTGGGCCAAGGAACTCGGCAAGCCCTTCTCCGAAGTGGTGAAGCTCGTCTACGGCGCCGTGAAGGAACACGCCGAGAAGGAAAACTGGCTGCCGGTCGCCTACTACTTCTGCGACGAACCGCGCGTCGAGGAAGGCGCGCGGGAGCACGTCAAGTTCATGCAGGCCTTCCGCGAGGGCGCCCCGTGGGTGAACATCGGCGGCGGCTACTCCGTGCACTGGGGCGACTCGCCGCTCGACAAGGCCATCCAGGACATCTTCAAGACGCTCACGTTCTCGAACCTGAATTCGCACACCGAAAAAGACATGCAGATGGCCAAGGAACTGGGCAAGGACATCTACATCTACAACCAGGGCACGACGCGCTACACGTTCGGCGCGTACCAGTGGGCCGAAATGCGCAAGGGCGTGAAGGGGCGCATGCAGTGGCACCTGCTGGCGCTGCACGGCTACCAGTACTTCGACCTGGACGGCCGCGAGCCCGACACCGCGATGATCAACTGGGGCAAGGACGAGATTCACCCCACGATCCACCTGCACCGCTGCCGCGAAGGCGCCGACGACTTCCGCTGGGCCGTCACGCTCTGGAACCTCGCGGAAAAGAAGAAGGGCACCCCCGATGCCAAGGCCGCGCAGGACTTCCTGGAAGACGTGAACAAGAAGATCGGCATCGGCCAGAACCGCGCGCCCAGCGGCTGGATGGGCGACGAGGCCTTCCGCGACGCCTGCATCGGGCACGTCAAGAAACTGCTCGCGAAGTAACTCGTCCAACCGCCGCGATGCCCGCCGCTCCGGAGTTCCCGGGGCGGCGGGCGCGTTCCCTCGGGACTCCTCCCATGCCCCCTGAACTTCCCCGGCATATCCTTGCCTTCGGCGTCTTCAAGGCGTACACCTCTCGGCCGATCGGCCTGCGCAGGCTCGCCGCGCTCTAACCGCGTGCGCGCCGCGCGACCGTGCATGCGCGGCCTTTGAAAAAATTCCTCCTCCGCCCGGCTTGGCCTTGATCGAAATCCGTTTTTGATGCACAACCGCTACGAACGGCGCGCGGGATCGCGCGTGAAGAACACCGGCGAAAGGGAGCCATGCGAATATTTGTGCTCGGCGCGGGCGCGACGGGAGGCCTGCTCGCCCAGATTCTGCAGTACGAAGGCTACCGCATCGTCTGCGGCGACCGCGATCCCGAGCGCGCGCGCGCCTTCCTCGGCAAGCGCACCCGCTGCGTCTACGCCAACGCGCGGAACTTCGACTCGATCGTCAAGGCCGCGCGCGGCTGCCAGTTGCTGGTCAACACCACGCCCGCGGTCTTCAACGAGATCGTCCTGCGCGCCGCGCTGCGCATCCGCGCGCACTACCTCGACATGGCCTCGCACCTCGAACGCAATCCCTTCAAGGCCGAACAGTTCCGCTTCCACGACGCGTTCGTGAAGCGCAAGCGCCTCGCGCTGATCAACGCCGGCGTCGCGCCGGGCCTGAGCAACCTCATGGTCGCCGTCTGCGCGCAGCAGATGTCCCGCATCGACAAGGTCCGCATCCGGCTCTTCGAGGAAACCATCAGCAACGTGCCGGTCTCGACGTGGTCGGCGGAAGTCGCCTTCGACGAAGCGGTCTCGCAGCCGCGCGTCTACAAGAACCGCACGTTCGCGCTCACGCGCCGGTTCGCCCAGCCCGAACGCTTTCGTTTTCAGAAGCCCGTGGGCGAAGCGCGCGTCTTTCTCGCCGCGCAGGACGAGGTCGCCACGCTGCCCTACTGGATCTCGATGAACGACCTGGACGTGAAGATCGGCGGGAACGACATCGACCGCATGGTGCGCCTCTTCCGCAAGGGCGCGCTCAAGCCCTCGCGCGCGCGCACGGCCAAGCGCTTCCCCGACGCGGCCTCGCCGCTGAAGGTCGCCGAGATGCTGCGGTCGGGCAAGTTGACCAACGCGCGCTTCGCCATGGCGATCACGCTGACCGGCTGGCGCGGCAAAAAGCACCTGGAGCGGCGGCGGTACTGCTCGTTTCCCACGCTGCGGCAGCTGCGCTCGCGGCGCCTGCGCGCGACGCCCATCGCCTTTGCCGCCGCGACCAGCGCCGCCGCCTTTATCGTCAATTTTCCCACGCACCGCGTCGGCGTGCTTCCGCCCGAAGCGCTGACCCCCGAACGCCGCCGCATGATCGTCCGCGACATGCGCCGCCGCGGCTTCAAGATTCGCCGGATGACGCTGGAACTCGACGCGCCGCCGGAACCCAAGACTTCGAAGAAGCCGTCCGCGGCCTCCCGGACTTCCGCCTCGCGCAAAAAATCCAGACGCTAACGCCGGGCGTTTTCTTAGCTCCTGCGCAGCCACACCTGCATCCGGCCGGGCGCGCGGTTGGCCCACGCGTAGTAGGGAATCGCGGTCGCCTGCACGGGCGTTCCGGCCGAGGCGGCGGGCTTGCGCTCGGTGCGGTAGAGCGTATTCCAATCCGCGGCGGCGGGGCGCGCGAGCGCTTCGAAGCGCAGCACGCTGACGCCGTTCAACAGATCGGCGCGGTGTTCGGCCGTCACGGGCGTGCCGGCGGCGACGCGCAGGTCGCGCAGGTCCACGCCCGGGTGGTCGGCGGCCTCGAGGCAGTACACCAGCGGGCCGCGCATCAGCGCGACGCTTCCGGTGTTCTCGGCCGCGTGCGGGTGGCACTCGATCGCGCGCGGTTCCATCGGCAGCGTCAAGCGCACCGTGTCGCCGGACGACCACGCGCGCCGCACTTCGGCGTAGGTTCCGGGAATCACGCTCGCGTCCGCCGCCGCGCCGTTGACTTCGATGCGCGCGCCGTGCTCGCACCAATCGGGAATCCGCAGATGCAGCGCGAACGTGCCCGCCGCGCGCACTTCGAATTCCACCGTGCCGTCCCAAGGATAGCGCGTCGTCTGGCGCAGCTCGACGCGCGGGCCCTCGGGCAGGTCGAACGCGGCCTCGGACTGCGCGTACAGATGCGCCCAGACGCCGTCGCTCGAGACGCTGTAGGCGTACGTGGGCAGCGTGGCGAGCAGGCGCGCGACGTTGGGTGGGCAGCAGGCGCAGCCGAACCATTTCTGGCGGCGGTGCGTGCCGTCGTCGCAGAGCGGGTTCTGGTAAAAGTAGTGCTGGCCGTCGAGCGAGAGGCCCGAGAGCACGCCGTTGTAGAGCGTGCGTTCGATCACGTCGGCGAAGCGCGCGTCGCCGGCGAGCTGGAGCATGCGCCAGTTCCACATCACGCTGCCGATGGCCGCGCAGGTCTCGGTGTAGGCGCGTTCGTTCGGCAGTTCGAAATCTTTCCCAAAGGCCTCGCCTTCGTGC
>JAHCJK010000243.1 GCA_026184295.1 Planctomycetota bacterium | reverse complement strand
CCGGTGAAGTGCGTGAAGGCCGAGGCGGCGAACACGCTCGTGGCCCTGACCTTCGAGCGCGCGCTCAAGCCGCCCGCCCGCGTCGTCTACGGCTTCGGGCAGGCGCCCGCCGCGACGCTGGTGGACGAGGCCGGCAACCGCGCGCCCGCCGTGCAACTGGAACTCAAGGCCGGTCCGATCCCCGCCGACAAAGAGACCCAGGCCCCCAACGGCGCCGGCGCGAAGTAGCAACGCCGTCCGCCGCGAGCGGTTCTTGTGGTGCAGACCTCCCGGTCAGCACGCCTTGTCGCCGATTGCATTTCAGGATGGTTCGTGCGGCGGGCTTAGTGCTCGAGGTCCAGCTCGATCGTGGACTTCTCGGCGGGCGGAGCCGCGGGCGCGGCCTTCGCTTCCTTCTTCTGGAACTCGTACAGGCCGGCGGCCTTTTCCTTCAGCAGTTCGATGCGCAGGCGTTCGACCGGCGGCATCTCGGGCGCCTTGAGCTTCTCCAGTTCCTTGAGCATGCGGAACGCGCCGCGGCCGTCTTCCTTGCCGACCAGCGCCTCCAGGTAGCTCGCCTTCAGGCGGAACTTATCGGCGGGCGCCATCGCTTCCACGACGCCCGGGCGCGAGAAGATCGCCACGTACATCCGCGCCGCGTCCTCGAAGCGCCGTTCGTTCAGCGCCTGCGCCCCGGACTGGAGCATGTAGCCGTTCTGGATCGCGCGAATCTCGCGCCCCGCCGCGCCGTCGCCTTCCAGCGGGTAGCGCATGCGGAACTCTTCGCTGACCGTGTTCAGGCCGTCGCCGTCACCGGCGGCGGCGTACAGGCGGGCGCGTTCCACGTGCGCGGCCTGGCGCAGGCCTTCGGTCATGGCGCGCGCTTCGTCGCCCGCGCCGGCCACGGAGCTGAGGCAGAGTTCTTCGAGCGTGGCGAGGGCCTCGTTTTCGCGGCGGTCGAGCACCAGCGCGCGGGCCTTGCCGTAGCGCGCCGCGAGGCCTTCCACCGAGCGCCCCATCGCTTCGCAGGTGCTTTCGAAGAGCGCCGGGAGGTCTTTTTCGCGCACGGCCGAGTCGAGGTTGAGCGCGTTCAGCGTGCGCAGGTGGCAGAGCGCCCACGGGCGGTAGAACTGGGCCAGCAGCAGCGCGCCTTCGTCGGCCGAGAAGTCGCGCAGCCGCGAGGACGCCGCGACCTTGGGCGCAAGCTTCAGTTCCGCCAGGCCGGGCGCGCGGCCCTGCACTTCGTCGCCGCCCAGCGCTTCGTGGAAGGCCACGGCCGAGGCCAGGAACGCGGCCTCCGCGCCGGAGCGCCCCTGCGTGGTGCGCAGCGCCATCAGCGCGCGCCCGCGTTCGTAGTGCGCCAGGCCTTCCAGCACGCGCGCGCGGCGGCGGCCTTCGTAGATGAGCGGGAAACCCTGCGCGACTTCGCGCAGGCCCTGCTGGCCTTCGCTGAGGCGCGTCGCGCGCGCTTCGGGTTCGGTCAGGTTGTTCGCGTCGGTCAACTGCGCGAGCGCCGCCTGCATCGCCTTCACGGCCGTCTCGCCGCCGGGGAGCTGTTCGGTCAGGCCGAAGCGCCGGCCGAGGTCGCTGAAATCGAAGGGCGCGAAGAGCCCCACGACCGCGCGGTCCTGCGGGCCGGTCTCGGAGACCGCCCAGGCTTCGTTGCGGCTGTCCAGCGCCTGCGGAGCGCCGAGCATCGCGCCGCCGTTGAGCGGCTGGCCGGGGCCGAAGGAGACGCGGCGCAGGTGTTCCACCGTCAGGCCGCGCGGGAATTCGGGGGTGATGACGTAGGCGGTGCCTTCGCGCATCGAGAGGCAGGCGACGCCCGGGGCCGGTTCGTGCTTGCGCGCGGCTTCCGGCGCGGTCCAGGCGTCCATGCCCTGCGGCATCCGGGCGGGGCTGGGCGCGGGCAGCCAGATGTCGAGCAGCGCGCCGGGATCGGCCTGGATGTGCCCCGAGGCCAGCTTGAGCGAGAAGCCCAGGTTGTCGGGGCCGACTTCGACGCCCAGGCGGCCGCTTTCCAGCGCGAGCGTGGTCGTGCGGTTGCGCACCTGTTCGACGCGCACGCGGCTGTCTTCGTCCACGTCGATCAGCGAGCCGTCGGCCAGGCGCAGGCGCACGAACTCCCCGCGGCCGGTCGCGAGCACGTCGCCTTCGTAAATCTTGCCGCCCTTGGTCAGCACTTCCAGCTTGCCGTCGGACTGCACCACGCTGGCGCGGTTGCCCGAGGCCAGCGCGCCGGCCGGATCGCGCGGCTGCACGAAGTACACGGCCGCCAGCAGCATCGCCGCGGCCGAGAGCGTGACGAGGAAGCGGTTGCGCAGCCGGCGCGCTCGCTGCGCGGCCGTGCGCTTGCGGTACTCTTCGTAAATCCCCGCCAGCACCTTGTCGCCGATCTTGTACGGCGGCTCGCTCAGGTTCTCGAGCCCCTCGCGGAGCAGGCGCGCTTCTTCGCGCATCGCGTCGAGCGTGCGGCGGGAGGCGGGGTTGTTCTTCAACCGTTCGTCGAACGCGGCCTGTTCCTCGCGGCTCAGGCGCCCGTCGAGATAACGGTGCAATTCGATCTCGGGGATCGGAGCGGTTTCCATAGGATTCGGGTCCTGCTCGCTCATAGGGTTTTCCAACCTACAACTGGCGTTTCAGTTTCGCCTGAAGCATCTTTTTCGCGCGGTGAATTCGGGTCTCGACCGTCGTGATCGGAACCTCGAGGATGTCCGCGATCTCCTCGTAACTCTTTTCTTCCTGGTACCTCAGCAGCAGCACGGCGCTGTACTTCTCATCCAGGCTCAGCATCGCCTCGCGCACCTGCGAGGACGTCACCCGGTTCTCGTACACTTCCTCGGGCCGCACGGACTGCTTGTCGATCGTCCGTTCCAGCTCTTCGTCTTCCGCCGTCCGGGGCCGTTTCTTGCGCCGGAAGTCGATGCACAGATTATGCAGGATCCGGAAACACCACTTCGTATACCCGCCCGCGCTCGGATCCACCTGCGAGAGCGTCTTCCACGTCTGCGTCAGCGCGTCCTGCACCAGGTCGGCGGCGTCGTCCTTGTTGCCCACCAGCCGGAACGCCAGCGTGAACAGCGCCTGCTCGTGCTCATGCACGAACTGGTCGAAAAAGCGAGGATCGCCGTTCCCAGGCTCGAAGGATCGTTCGTCAGCCAAGGGCGCTATCTTTCGCCTGGAACCCGGCCTGCCATCTCCGGGTTCTCATAGGGGTTAACGAGAGGCGGGAGCAAAACTTGCATGACCTTGGCACCAGTGCGTTCGCTTTCGACCTAAAGCGGTACGAAAGCATGAGTTAACGAGCCTTTCTTCGAACCATGCACCTTGAAGCGCACTCGTGTTAACCCAATTCCGGACAACAAATCGCCATCACCTTGCCGCGCGAACCCGGCCGGGAGTTCTTGCCAAGTGCCATCCGAATGAACGGACGCTGATGCCGCAGACCGCAGCGGGTGGCCATCGGGACGGCCCAGTCGTTCGCGGTCACCAGGTCCATGACCACGCGCTGGCCCGCCAGGCGTTCCAGCGCGTACATGGCCAAGGCCTCGCAGACGCCGGGATCGTCGCCGATCACCGGGCCGATCTGGTGGAAGTTCGCGCCGCGCCGCGCCAGCACGTAGCCGCGCACGTTCGCGCCTTCGCGGGCCACGGCGGCCAGTTCGGGCCAGCCCGCGCGCCACGCCGCCAGCACCGCGCCGCGATCCGCGCCGAAGACGGGCGTATCGTACGCGGCCAGCGCGGGCAGGTCGGCCTCGGTCGGCGGCGTCAGGGACCAGGGCCCCAGCACGCCGCCGGGGACCTTCTGCGCGGTGCCTTCCCAGCGTTCCAGGCTGTATTCGTCCACAAAGCCGAGCTGGTCGTAGACCTTCTTACCCATCGGCGTCGCGTCCAGGCGCACGGTCTCGACGCCCTGGCCTTGCAGGTACGCGATGCAATGCTTGAGCAGCGTCGAACCGATGCCGTGGCGGCGGTATTCGGGATCGACGAGCACCATGCCGATCCAGCCGAAGCTACCCGCCCCGGTGTTGGGCGCGAAGCGCGTCGAGGTCGCCGTGCCGACGACTTTTCCGTCCATCTCGACGGCAAAGCAGCCCTGGGGCTCGAAGGCGATCAGGTTCTTCCAGTCTTCGTCGGTCTGGTTCCACTTGGCGAGTTCGCGGAGACGCTGCGCGCCGGGGATATCCTTGAGCGTGAGGACGCGGCAAACGACGGGGCGCTTGCCCTCGGGCGGCGTGGCGGGCGTGCTCATGGACGTTCTCCCGGAGAGGAACGTCCTTGTGTATCGGAATTGGGCGCGGGCATCAAGCCGAGGCGACGCGCGCGCGGAAGATCCTTATATAAGGAGCGTCAGGCGCGTCCGATCAGGTCCACGGCAGCGTCGGCGATGGTGTCCCCGGCCTCGTGCGCCAGGCAGCTCCAGCCGCAGAAGGTGGTCTCGTACCCGCCGCGCGCGAAGGCCTCCTTGGTCGGCACGTACCCGACCATGCCGTTGGCCAGGCCGACCACCAGCGCGCGCTTGGGGTGCGCGCGTTCCTTGATGCGCAGGCCGAGTTCCACGAAGAGTTCCGCGGGGACGCCGACGAAGGCGTATTCGTCGAAGAAGAGCGCCTGGAGTTCGGCGGGCGCGGTCTTTTCGCGGCGGATTTTTTCGAGCACCTCCGGCATGAATTGGTCGTACAGGTTCGGGTCGATGAAGCGCTGCGCTCCGCGGATCGTCCCGCGGATTTCGTCCTCCCCGGCCTCGCGGAAGGGCAGGCGGAGCGTGCGGCTGGAAGCGCCGATGGCCACCTCGGCGCGCCAGACGGCCGATTCGAGCGCCCGCGCGACGTCCTCGGCCAGGAACGCGCCGATCGCTTCCATGCTCTGGTCGGCGCCGTTGCGTTCGGGGTCGCTGGTGCTGATGTTGCCCTGCGCGCCGTTCAGGAACATCGGGCAGGCGCAGCCGCGGGCTTTCAGTTCGTCGGCCAGCTTGCCTGGCCATCCGGCGGAAAACGCGCCGTCGCCGCCGTGGTGCGCGGGATGGCAGGTAAAGTTCACCAGCGCGCCCAGCCATGCGCCGCCGCCGCCGCGCACGGCCAGCACGGCCACCTCGGGATCGACCGGGCCTTCCAGGCACAGCGCCTCGGGGTTCGGGAAGCGCCCGTGCGTCTTGGTCGTGCCGTCGCGCATCACCACGCGGCGGTTGAAGCCGACGCGGAACTCGCTCGCGTGCGCGAACGCGCAGGCGGCTTCTTCCATGCGCTCCAGCGCCTGGCCGAAGCAGGAGACCAGCGCGCCGAGCAGCGTTTCCATGTAGCCGTCTTCGCGGCGCACGGCTCCGATGCTCGCCACGGCCGGGCCCGCGTGGTTGTGGGTCGCCGAGACCATCACGCGCGCGCCGGGAAAGCCGTAGCGGGCCTCCAGGCGGGCGCGCAGGTCCGCGACGTCCTCGGAGCGCACGGAAAGCGTATCGAGCTGCACGAAGGCCGCGCGTTCGCCGCGCGATTCGAAGACCGCGGCGCGCGCGTAAAGCGGGTCGAGCACGCGGTCGCCCTGGATTTCGCGAATCCAGCCGATCTTGCGGGTGCCCAGCGGCGGCGTGATCTCGATCTCGGAAAATCCGGCGCGCATGCTCTGCTCCTCTTCTTAGTCTAGTGCGGCCTTACACCTGGTCCACGTTTTCCAGTACCTTGCGGATGCCCTGCGCGGTCGCGCGCACGGCGGCCTCGCCGTTGGGGAAGCGCAGCGGCGTCGTCATGCCCGTGTGCGTCGCGCAGTGCCGCAGCGCGTTGGGGAAGCGTTCCGGCGCGTAGTCCACCGGGCCGGCCGCGGGGTGGCTCCAGGGATGCCCGCGCCCGAAGCCGTCCTTGGCCTGGAAGACGGTCATCGACGGCAGGATGAACGACTGCCAGACGCCCGTCTGCACGCCTTCGGCCTGCATGGCCTTCATCAGCCGGTCGCGCAGCGCGCGCGGGTCGTCGGCCCCCAGCGCGCGCGCGTCGAAGCGCATCGTGTAGTTGTACCAGTTGTGCGAACAGCCCTCGGGTTCCTCGGGCAGGAGCAGCCCCGGCGCGCCGCGCAGCAGGTCGCTCAGCAGTGCCGCATTCTCGCGCTGCCGCGCCAGGTTCCGGTCGAGCTTGCGGAGCTGCGCGCGCCCGAAGGCCGCCACGAGGTCGCTCATGCGGTACATCCAGCCGAGCGCGTAGACGTGGTAGTCGCGCGACTGCCCCGGCGCGCGCGTCTCGCCGAAGGACCAGAGCTGCCGCGCCGTCGCGGCCAGGGCCTCGTCGTTCGTCACGAACATCCCGCCTTCGCCGGCGCAGAGGCATTTGTTCTGGTTGAAGCTGAAGGCCGCGCAGTCGCCCCAGGCGCCGGCCTTGCGGCCCTGGAACTCCGCGCCGTGGGCCTGGCAGGCGTCCTCGATCACCTTCAGACCGTGCTTTTGCGCGACGGCGAGCACGCGGTCCATGCGCACGGGCAGGCCGTGCAGGTGCACGGCGATGATGGCCTTGGTGCGCGGCGTGATCGCGGCCTCGATCTGGGCTTCGTCGAGGTTCATCGTCGCGAAGTCGATGTCCACGAAGACGGGGATGCAACTGTGGTGCAGCACGCAGGTGGCCGAAGACGACCACGAGTACGCGGGCACGATCACTTCGTCGGCGGTTCCGCAGCCGCAGGCCGCGATGCACATATGCAGCGCGGCGGTGCCGGAATTGGTCGCGACCGCGTGCTTCACGCCCGTCCAGGCGGCGAATTCGTCCTGAAAGGCCGTGCAGTTGGGCCCGAAGGCGTGCTGCCCGCCTTCGAGCGAGGCGAGGACCAGGCGGCGGTCGTCGTCGTCGGTCTGCGGCCAGGCCTTGACCAGGCCTTCGGGGACGGCGCGCGGGCCGCCGTGCAGGGCCAGGCGCGTGGCGTGTAGCGTGGTCGTCATGAGGTTCTCCGTTGCGCTGTTCGAATCGCGTTGCACCCATACAATCACGCGCGGTCGCCTTGCGCCACGCGGCGCTTTTGCGATGACGGGTACTTTCTTGCGGAGTTCCGGGCGCATGGCGCGACGCGGCAGGCCGGCGAAGGCGGGCGGGACGGGCCAGAACGGAGGGCGCGAAGCCGGCGCGCGCTGGTGCCGCGCCTGGATGCGCGCGCTCGCGCGGCCGCCCGAAATCCTGCACGCGCACGCGATCAGCGTCGGCGACGTCTGGGGCGAACGCGTTCACAGCACGCCCAGCCACGAATGGATTCACGTACTGCAGGGGCACGCGACGATTCGCATCCGCGGGCGCGCGGTCCGCGTCGGCCCGCGGGACACGCTGGTGATCCCGCAGGATGCCCCGCACCGCGACATTCGCGAACAGGGCCGCGACTACCGCGTGCTCTATGTCTTCTTCCGCTGGGACGCCGGCCGCGCGCTGCTCGAACGCCTCGACCCCGCGCGTCTGGCGCGCATGCACGACGCCGCCAAGCAGCACCTCCACGCGCTCGCCGGCGAACTCGAACGCGAGTACCTCGGCGACGACCCCGGCGCGCCCGAACGCATGCAGGGGCTGCTGTGCGAAGCGCTCCTGGCGCTGGCCCGCGGGGCCGACCGCGTGGCGCGCGCGCGCAAGGCCTCCG
>JAHCJK010000242.1 GCA_026184295.1 Planctomycetota bacterium | reverse complement strand
TGCCCCAAGTCTCGTCCCACGAGAACTGGTCGGGGTGCACGTTGCCGAGGTTGTCGATGTCGCCGAACCCGATGCCGGAACGGTTGCCGCCCTGGCGCAGGAGCAGCCTGTAGATGTCGTCGGCGAGTTTGTGTTCGCCCTTGGCGCGCAGGCGGATGATCAGGTACGGGCCGTCGCAATGGTTGTCGATCGTCAGAATGTCCTTCTCGAGCCCCTTCGTGTGGAAGTACTCCGCGCGGTCGATGATCGAATCGACGATCTCGCGCGACCACTTGTGGGCGACGTCGTCCTTCATCATGTCGCTGCCGCGTCCGGAATAGACGAGGTGATACACGCACATGCGCGGCAGGCTCTTGCGCTCGAGGAAGTCGAAGACCTTCGGCAGGTCGGACGCGTTGTGGCTGGTGACGGTGAAGCGCAGCGAGACCTTGACGCCCTCGGCGAGGCAGTTTTCGACGCCGCGGACCATGTCGGCAAAAGCGCCGTCCTTGCCGCGGAACTCGTCGTTGGTGCGCTCGTAGCCGTCCATGCTGATGCCGGCGTAGCCGAGCCCCAGCGCCTTCATCTTCGCGGCGACCTCGCGGGAAATCAGCGTGCCGTTGGTGCTGAGGGTCGGGCGGACGCCGACCTTTTTCGCGTAGGTCATCAATTCGAAGACGCGGCGGCGCATCAGCGGTTCGCCGCCGCTGAATAGGAGGATCGGGACGCCGTACTCGGCCAGGCCGTCGATCATCTTCAGCGCTTCTTCGTGGTTCAGTTCGCCGTCGTACTTCTTGGTCTCGCTGTCCGAATAGCAGTGCACGCAGCGCAGGTTGCAGGAGCGCGTCGTGTTCCAGGTCATCACGGGCTTGTACTGCTTGGCGAACGACCACATGTACGGCTGCATGCCCGGCTTGGGGCGGAAGTTTTCGCCTTCGACCATGTCGGGCGTCACGTGGCCGGTGATGAAGCGCGAGATGCGGACGGGCATCGAAATCTCCTGCGGACTCTGCCGTGCGGCGCGACCGGCGCCCGGTCTTTCCCCGAATGCGGCGTCCCGATTCCTACGTCACCTGCTCGTACTCGTGGCACCAGCAGTTCTGGTTCGGGTCCAGCGTCTTGCCCGCGGCGACGGACTTGGGGTGCGACTTGTACCACATCGCCTCGAAGTCCGCCTTGTTCGCGTAGCCTTCCTTCTTCACGTCCTCTTCGGTGATGTTGCCGACCTTGATCTTCTCGACGCGGACGACTTTAAAGCGTTTGCCTTTGACCGAAAACGTGTCGCCCGGATCGACCCAGCGCCGGAAGCGCCGCGACATCTGCTTGTTGCCGGCCATGATCTGTTCGACGTTGTTCGGCAGCACCATAAAACGCGATCCGTGCATGTCGTCGTGGTCGGTAAGGCTCTTCACCATCTCGTCGGTCACCCGGCCGCCGGTCTCTTCCAGCAACGCGAGGTACTTCTTGGCCAGCGGGTGCGGAATCTCGTACTGCGTCACGAGCAGCATGACGGCCGCCTTGGCGTGCTCCTCGCGGGCGACGCCGGGCTGCGCCTGGCAGAGTTCCTCCAGTTTGTTCCAGCAAGCCGCCAGGCGCTCGGCCTTCAGGTTCTTCATCTCGTCGGACATGCGTGCGCGGGCTCCAAGGTGCGTGCGGCGAGTATAGGTCAAAGCAGGCCGATTGCCAAGACAAGGGGCCGCGGCGACCCGCGAAGCCTCGCGCCGAAGGAGGGAATGCCCGCGGCGGCCGGACCGGGCTTACCGCCGCGCGGCCTGGAAGTCGTTCGCGACGGCCTTGAGCAGCAGGCGGATGTTGTGGGCGCGTTCGGCATCCACGATCTGCCCGCCGCCGATCTCGCTGACGTAGTACACGAACGTCGCGAGGCCCTGCTGCGTGTCGATCTTGGCGAAATGGATGTCGCAGCCCAGGTCGCCCAGGGCTCGGCTGAGCGCGTACAGCACGCCGATGCGGTCGCCGCAGACCACGTCCACGACCGTGTAGCGCGACGAGAACTTGTTGTCGATGCGCACCTCGGGCTCGACGCGCACGGTGATGATCGGCGCGCGCGGGATGCGCCGCCGCGCGGCCTCGATCTTCGCGCGGTAGTCGGACCCGCCGTTCAGCGTCGCGGTAATCTCGTCGGCCACCTTGCCCCACCAGGCCTCGGTCGCGTCGGATTCGTAGACGCCGAAGTCCTGGCCCAGGCTGGCGCGGAAGTGGTCGAGGATGATCCCGTCGCTGCGCGTGTATGCGATGGCCGAGACGATGTTCACGCCCGAGCCCAGAAACGCGCCGGCGATCTGGCTGAAGCGCCGCGGCCGGTCGGTCGAGACCACCCACAGGTCCACCAGCCCGCCCGACCCGCGCACCGCGGCGGCGGCCTCGCGCTTCTTCTCGCGCATCACGCCGATCAATTCCAGATGCAGGTTCGCGTCGTCGGGCGTGCTTTCCACCAGGTAGCGCGGGGGCACGCGCGCGCAGTGCTCGCGGATGCGCTCCTTTTCCTCTTCGGTCCCCGCGCGCGCCAGCATCTGCGCCTCCAGGGAGCCGCCCTCGTCCTCGCGCTCGGCGGCCGGTTGCGCCTGGGCCTGCGCTTCGGCCGGAGCCCCCTGCGGAAGGAAGCGCTGCTCCAGGCGGCGGTAAAGATCGGTGAGCAGTTCGTCCTTCCAGTGCGGGAAACTCCCGCTGCCGACGGCCATCCCGTCGGCGCAGGTCAGGAGGTAGAGCATGTCGAGGCGCTCGCGGCTGGCGATCTTCTCGCCGAGTTCCGCCAGCAATCCGCCCTCTCCCGGATCGCGCCGCGAACTCGTGCGCGAGAGCAGCAGGTGCTGTTCGACGAGGAAGATCAGAATCTTGGTGTCCGCGGGCGAAAGCCCCAGCCGCTCGCAGATCGTCGGCACCATCTCCGCGCCGCGCCGGCTGTGCCCGGGCCCGCCGCGCGATTTGCCCAGGTCGTGCATCAGGCAGGAGAGGCGCAGCAGCACCGGCCGTTTCAGCCGGTCCAGGATCTCGCGGCGCTGGCGGTGCGCGTTGTCGCTCGTGTCGTAAAAGCGGTCCACCTTTTCGCAGACGAAAAGCGTGTGCTCGTCCACGGAAAAGTCGTGGAAGATATCCTGGATCACCAGCCCCTGAATCTCGGCGAACTCCGGGATGTACTCGCCCAGCAGCCCGATGTCGCGCATCGAACGCAGCGCGTAGAAGACGCCCGAGCGCCGCGCCATCAGTTCCAGGAAGAGCCGCGCGGCTTCGGGCCGGCGGCGGGTCTCTTCGGTCATGCGCGGAAGCTGCTCGCGGATGCCGGAGCCGACTTCCTGGCTGACGCGGATGTTCAGCCGCGTCGCGTGCAGGTACGCGAGCATCGCGCGTTCGAGCCAGTCCTCGCCGGAAAACAGGCCCGGGCGCGCGGCGTACAGGTAGTCGCCCACGCGGGTGAACGCTTCGTCCACCGGGCGGCGGCGCAGGCGTTCGATGTCGCGCGAGACGATCGCCTGTTCCTCGCGGTACCTCCGGATCACGGTATCGGCCAGCCGGTAGATGCCGGTCGCGGCGCGGAAGTACTCGCGCAGCAGCACCTCGCTCGCGCGCAGTTCCTCGGTGCCGTACAGGCCCAGTTCTTCGGCCAGCGCCTGCTGCATCTGGTAGTCCATCACGTCCTGCTTGCGCCCGCTCAGCCCGTGCAGCGCGGTGCGGAAGCTCAGGATCGTCTCGTACCCGCGCGTCGCGTCCGCGATGGCCTCCTGGCTGACCAGCGGGCGCTTGGCCAGGCGCGGCAGATGCCCGGACAACTGCGCCGCCCGGTCGATCCACAGCGAAAGCTGGTAGTCGCGCAGCGAGCCCGGGCTCTCCTTCAGGTTCGGCTGCGTCTGGTAAACGCTCGTCCCCTGCCGGCGGTGGCGCGCCATCGCCTCCTCGAGCTTGCGTTCGACGAAGTGTTTGCCGCGGCGCTTGAAAAAGTCTTCCAGGTCCTTCTTCAGGAACAGACTCGCCAGCACCGAATCGCCGGCGACGAAGCGCGCTTCCAGCAGCGCGGTGGCCGTCTCGACGGCGTTGTTCTGCGCGGACTCGTCTTCCATGACCGCGATGCATTCGGAAGGCGTGCGCACCGCGTGGCCCAGGTGCATGCCCGCGTCCCACAGGCAGCGCAGCATGGCGCCCACAAGCTGCTCCAGGCGCGAATCGCCCGACTCGCGCTCGGCGCTCGTGCCGCTGTGCAGGATCAGCAGATCCCAGTCCGAAAACGGAGCGAACTCGCGCCGCCCGTAGCTGCCCAGCGCCAGCACCGCGATGCCCGGCGTCCCCGTGCGCGCCCCGACCTTGTTTCCGGCGTAATCGAGCAGCGTGCGCAGGATGCGGTCCGCCGCGCCCGAAAGGTATTCGCCCGAGGCCCGGCCTCCGCGGGCGCGGTTGATGTCCCGCGCGTGCGCGCGCGACTTGGCCCACAGGTCCTTCAGCGCCCCGATGACGGCGATGCCCGGCGACGACTGCTTCGGCACGGCCTCGATGGCGGTCCGGAAGGCTTCGTACGATTCGTCCACGACGGAGGCCGGCACGGCCGGAGGACCTCCGCCCGCGGGCGCCCGCGCGCCCGAGGACGAAGGATTGGACGTCGTAAGTTGGTTGAGCATCACGATCCTCGAGCACGCACGGCGCGGTTCGTACCGCGTCATGCTACGGGCCTTCCCGCGGAACTCAAGGCTTGCCGCGCGAGGACCGCGTCACACCGGCAGCGTCTGGTACATCCGCACGTAGGACTCGTGGCGGCGCGAATGAATCTCCCCGGCCTCGACGGCGGCGAGGATCGCGCAGCCCTTTTCCACCGTATGCGTGCAGTCGCTGAAGTTGCAGCCCGCGCGGCGCCCGGCAATCTCGGGAAACCAGGCCCACAGGTTCTTGCGGTCGGTGTCGGCGGGGGTGAACTCCCGCACGCCGGGCGCGTCGATCAGTTCGCCATCGTCCACGTGGTACAGGCGCGCGTGGGTGGTCGTGTGCGTGCCCTTGGACGTGTACGTGGAGACCTCGCCGACCGTGATGTAGCCGTCGAAGTCGGGCTCCAGCGCCGCGAGCAGGCTCGATTTGCCGACGCCCGAGTGCCCGCAGAAGACCGAGCGCTTGCCGGAAACGAGTTTGCGCAGGCCGTCCAGCCCCGCGCCGGTCTCGGCGCTGGTCCGGACGATGGGCAGGCCCAGCTTCGCGTACACCGCGAGCATCTCCTCCACGTCCTCCGGAACGCCCAGGTCGGTCTTGTTCAGCACCAGCGCGATGGGCAGGTCGCACGAAAGCGCGCAGACGTGCAGGCGGTCCACGAAGCCGGGCCGGAAGAGCGGCTCCGCGGCCGACGCGACCACCAGCACCTGCTGGACGTTGGCCGCGATCGTCTGGATCGAACGCCCCGACGGGTGCAGCCGCCGGAACTCGCTCGTGCGCGGAAAGACGCGCGTCAGCACCGCCTCGTAGGTCTCGTCGCCGTGCACGGGCGGCACGACCACTTCCACCTCGTCGCCCGAGGCCACCAGGCTGGCCAGCCCGCGGTCGAACTGTTCCAGCGTCCCGCGCAGCACCGTGTGGAGGTACTCCGGGAGCGGCGTCGTCCCGGGCGGCATCTCGGGCGCCTCGCGCAGTTCGGTCAGGAAGTGGCCTTTGCGCACTTCGACGACCGTCCCGCGGGCGCGCGGCCCCTGGATCGGCGCGCCGAAGATGTTCGCGTCGTCGCCGGATTCCAGGCGCGCGCGCAGGGTGGCCTGGCGCTGTTCGGCGGGCAGGTCGGCGAGCTTTTCGTCGTCGAAGCGGCGGTAGCTGCGTTCGCGGTGTTCGTGGTTGTCGCGCAGGCGTCCGCTGCCGAAGCTCTTGGGCGCGCCGCCCCCCGGGCGGTGGTGCATCCCGTGCCCGCGCGCGAAGCCGCGCACGTGCTTGGGCTTTTGCGAGCGCCCGCCGCCCTGTTCGGGGTTGGAATGCCGTCGTCCTGCCATGCCGGAAGTCTCGCCGCTGGCCCGATTTTTCGCAAGGAAACCGCCGCCGAGCCCGGTCTAACCGTGGAAAAACACGTGCTTTGCGGATATGCTGGGGCCTCCGCCAAACGGGCGGGAGGGACGGAAAGGCGACGGGGCCGCCACCGCGAATGGCATCGCTATCGGATCAGGAAAAGCATCTCGAGATCCTCATCCTCTCGCGGGATGCGCACAAACTCGGCCTCTTCGCGGAAATCCTCGGCAAGACCGGCTTTCCCATTCTGACCGCCGAAACGGTGGAGGACGCCTGGGAGTGCGCCAAGTCGGGCACCGTCGGCGTCGTCATCCACGACCTGACCTACCCCTTCCCCGACGACACGCTCTTCCTGCGCGCCTGCCGCAGTTCCCAGCGCACGCACAGCATCCCGTTCCTCTTCGTCACCAAAAACGACCAGTCGCAGCCGATCCTGGCGCCCGTGGGCGACGAGACGGTGCTCGACGCGTGGATCGTGCTGCCCTGCCCGTCGCAGCAGTTCTGCAATAAGGTGCTGGTCCTGCTGGATGTCAGCCGGGACCAGCAGAAGAAGCTCGCCGAGCAGGCCGCCGTGGAAGTCGGCAAGGCCATCGCCGCCAGCGTGCCGGGGGGCCTGGCCGAGATTCCCGCCGCCGCGCCGGAGGCCGCGCCCGCGCCGGTCCCGGGCACGACGGCGATCTTCCGCGGGCACCTGGGCGCGTTCGACATCGTCAAGATTCTGAGCATGCTCGAGCCGCTGAAGCTGACCGGCGCGCTGGTGGTGGAAGACGAGAAACGCGAGGGGCGCATCTACTTCGTCGAAGGCGCGGTCTGGCACGCGACCATGAACGACATGACCGGCCCCGACGCGCTCTTCCTGCTCTTCCATCTAAAGAAGGGCGACTTCCGCTTCGAGCCCGACCAGGCGACGCCCAAGCGCACCATCCAGGGCAACACCATGGGCCTGCTGCTGGAAGGCATGCGCCAGATGGACGAAGCGAAGACGATCATCCGCCGCATGCAGGAACGCCGCGAAGCCCAGGCCGAGCACGAGCAGTCGGCGGACTGACGCGCTCCGCGCTTCCCCAAAATCCCATCGAAGATCGGACGTTCGTTACGCGACCCAGCGCCGGCGCTTGAGCACCTGCAAGAGCACGCGTTCGAGCGAGGTATCGGCGTGCTCGAAGAGGTACTGCCCGCCGCGGCGGCGGAAGATGCCTTCGATGGCCGAACAGTGCGCTTCGAGTTCGCGCTGGTATAGCTGCGCGGCCTGCGCCGAGGCGCTCAGTTCCACCTCGCCGTCGTCTTCGACCGAGAGCACGCGCCATTCGCCGGGTTCGGGCGGATGGGATTCCTCGCGGGCGAGCACATGCACCGCCGCCAGGTCGTGGCCGCTGGCCGAGAGGCGCTGCACCGCGTCGGAGATCTCGGACTCTTCCGGCCAGAAATCGGAGATGAGGAAGACGCGCCCGCGCGCCGGCGCGCGCCGCAGGAACGCCTGGACGGCCTCGCGCAGCGCGCCCTCGGGGCCCGCGGGCCGCGCAGCCGAGGCTTCGAAGCTGGCGGACCGGTCGTCGGCTTCGGAGACCCGAGGTTCGGCCACGGACTGCTTGCTCAGCCACTCGACGAACTCGCGC